>NZ_JBHIRH010000017.1:0-38578 GCF_042196945.1 Bartonella sp. AA81SXKL
GCAGCCAATGGCTTAGAAACAGATGTGGGGGACGACCAAAAAGCCGCGGCTGATGCACGAGAACCAGAAGAGATTGAGGAAGGTGAAGATGTTATCCATATGGATGACAATGACGCCCCCAATTTGCCTAAAGCAGAGACGGAAGCCAAAACACCTGAAAATCAAGAGCAAGAAGAAGAGAAAAAAGGCGGTGTTATTGCAAACTATCACGATATTCGCACTGGTGAAAAAAAAGAAGTCAAGGTTGGTAAAGAGCCTTTTCATGAACTCAAATACACCTACCACAATCAATCAGAAGCTGTTACGGCCATTGCTGCTTATCGCAATAAATCATCACGCGGTAAGTCTTCTTTCTCATGTGATATCGGTGGTGATCCGTTTGTACAAGCAGAAGCAAAACTTGTTCAAGAGCCCCCTTTCCGCCCCTATATTCCAGCAGAATGGCGCATCAAGAGCGTTAAGCACAAACTTGATAAAACGGGTGGTTACACCACAAAAATAGAGTGCGAACTTTTTGATAAAGCGCAAGAAGATGCGGCTGGAAACGTTGCAAACACAACACCAGACAAGGACGATACCCTTGATCCAAACGCACCACCAAACGCATGCGACGAAGGCGAAGGCGTCATCCATATGGATGAAGAAGATAGATAAGTCAAATTAGCAAAAATATCAGAACAAATAATTGGACAGGAAACAGTTCAAACTGTTAACGCTCGCGAATTACACGCATTTTTAGAAGTAAAAACCAGTTTTAAAGATTGGATTATCAGACGTATTCAAGATTGTAAATTTAAAGAAGAGCATGACTTTTGCTCTTTTTTGAGCGAAAGTTCAGGTGGACGTCCTTCTAAAGATTATGCTCTCACCTTAGACATGGCTAAACATCTTTCTATGATAGAGAGGAATGACAAAGGACATGAAGCGCGTCAATACTTTATCAAATGTGAACGGCTTTTGAAACAAGTAACAACACCACAAGTTGACTACTCCAAACCCGAAGCATTACTTGGTGTTTTGAATCACTTACAAAGCCAAATTGAGCAGAAGGATAACACCATTGCCGAATTAACACCAAAAGCAAAAGCTTTGGAAGGCTTAAAACGCTCTGATGGTTTGTTCGGTTTGATAGAAGCAGCAAAGATGTTGGAAGTGCGACCAAAGGACTTAACAGATTATTTTTATAAAAACATTACATTGCCACTTGACAATGTAGCGACAATATGAATAATCGAATTAGGTGCCTCAAAAACACCTTAAATACCAAGCGGGCGAGCTACCGAGATAGTTTATTTTCCGCACATTAAAGGCTTTGACTCATTGTATGTTACACGCATATAATGATATTGTCGGGTGTGGTTACGCTATACAATACCCTTGCGGGAAAAGCGTAACGACGGACTTGGTACCGTGTTTTTGAGCACCCGGCACTTTTTAAAGAGTGTCAATCAAAAACGTCTATTACCAAGGAGTTCTCATGAACACACTTATAGAAATATCAGAACAGGTCATTGATCAAGAGACTGTTCAAACTGTTAATGCGCGTGATTTGCACGCATTTTTAGGAATTACATCAAAGTTTGCAGACTGGATTAAAAATCGCATTAAAGAATGTAAGTTTCTGGAAAATATAAACTTTATAACGCTTTCTAAAAATTTAGAAAACGGTGGAAAGGTAAAAGAATACCACATTACATTAGACATGGCTAAACATCTTTCGATGATAGAGCGTAATGATAAAGGGCATGAAGCGCGTCAATACTTTATCAAATGCGAACGGCTTTTGAAACAAGTAGCAACCCCACAAGTTGACTACTCCAAACCCGAAGCATTACTTGGTGTTTTAAATCACTTACAAAATCAAATCGAACAGAAGGATAACACCATTGCCGAATTAGCACCAAAAGCAGAGCTTTGGATGGTTTAAAACGCTCTGATGGGTTGTTTGGTCTTATTGAAGCAGCGAAAATGCTTGAAGTACGACCAAAAGATTTAACGGATTACTTACGTAAACATGATTGGGTGTATCGACGGGCTCCAGGAGCTCCCTTGTTACCTTATCAAGATAAGATAAAGAAAGGATTCATGGACTGCCCTGCTATCACCATTCAAAAACCAGATGGTACAGAAAAGGTACTCCCTTCAACAAAAATTACCTCCAGAGGATTAGCATGCTTAAGAGAACAAATCCATGGGGGTGTACAATGAAGATAGATACCAACTTCTTATGTGACTTATGGATGGCATTATCTCGATTTTCTAGACATGAAAATATGAGCGATAAAGATTGTACTGCTCTGGTTGACACTATGAGTGTAATAGAAAAAGCTTTGATTTCAAAACTTCAGGATGAACTACCCAATATTACAAAGATTTTAGCAATTCTTACAGATTTTGGAGATTCAGAGTTACCGCATAGCATGGATTCTTTGTTACGCGCTTATGAACCAAATTTCGAGAGCCCCATTAAAAAGGTTGCTTAAGTAAAAAATATGCCCCTCCCCGTTCTCAAAATGGGGAGGTGGTTAAGATGCTTCTTCTAAAGTTGTCTGCTCCTTACAATTCTTTTGAATAGGTGTCAAACTCATTTGCAAATCTAATGCACTTAAAACACTAAGAAAAGTAGAAAGCCGTGGATCACCTTTATCGCTTAAAGAACGATAAAGAGACTCGCGATTTAGTCCTGTTTCTTGAGAAACAGCTTTCATTCCTTGTTTACGCGCAATAATGCCTAATACATGTGCAATATAACCGCTATTTTTGGTTTCTAAAGCATCATCTAATAAGATCTTAAAGTCTTCAGGTGTATTAAAATATTCACTTACATCAAATTTAGTAATTTCCATGTTTCATTTCCTTTACTAATTGAAGGGCTTTTTCGATATCTTTTTGTTGTGTGGATTTATCACCAGCATTTAATAACAAAATGATTTGTTTCCCTTGTTTTACAAAATAAATCCTATAGCCTGGTCCATAATTTATTTTTAGTTCACCAATGCCACGGAAATATTTCACGTCTCCTAGAAGCCCATATTCAAGGCGGAAAATACGTGCAGCAATTTTCTTTTGCACTTGTTTGTCTTTTAACGAATCTAACCACTCTGTAAAATAGTGTGTTTTTTTAACAATAAACATTTGTAGTTTATATGCTACATAATAGATAATGTCAAATACATTCTTTTGTTCCAATGAAAAAGCTACATGAAGCTTAACCAAGCTATCTTTCCGAAGAAAAAAATCCAATTTTTATTTTACTATTCCTAAAAATACAGCCAAACAACGTTCAATCTCCAGCATTTCCTTTGCTTGAAGAGAGCCAAAAATGGAACTCATTTTGTCACATCTTACCGTCATAATCTTATCAATCATTACTTGCGAAGGTTTTTGCAAACCATTTTTAGCGTTTGGCTGAATCGTAATGCGGAGTAATGGCGCATCAACAAGTGTACTTGTAATTGGTAAAACCGTCATGCTGGTATGTTCACTAAATTGATTAGCTTGAATGATCAATGCGGGTCTTGGTTTACCAAAATCACCTTGTATCGCTATTGTTACCAGAGAACCACGCATCATTCTGTCCAACCATCAACATCCATTAAAGATTGATCCATAAACAACTGTATAGATGTATCAGCTTTATCCATTTTTGCTACTAAGCGACATTGGCGGCGACACTCTTCTGCAAAATTTGGCTGGCGTGTATCTGGAACCCAAATCTGCATTAAGCGCAAACCTGCTTTTCTTTGCGTATTGCGGTGTTTTTGAACCCGTTCATTAACGTGCATTGTAGCCATAACAAAATCTCCATTATGTTTCATGTAACGTATAACACAGAAAAAAGTTACATGAAACGAGATTTTTAATAAAAGGCAATAATTGCAATTTTTAATATTCACTCATCCCCGCCTTGTGTGGGTTTTTTTTATGGAGAATCATATGCGAAAAATATCATCAGAAGGACTAGCACTTATTAAACAATGGGAAGGTTTGCGTTTGAACGCCTATAAAGATGCCATTGGGGTGTGGACAATAGGTTATGGACATACAAACAGTGCTGGAAAGCCTTTTATTTACGAAGGCATGACAATCACTGAAAAGCAAGCAGAAGAACTTCTTTGCCAAGATTTAAGACAATTTGAAAATGTCGTTGAACGCGCTGTTACAGTTTCATTAACAGATGAACAATTCGCGGCGTTAGTGTCGTTTTGCTATAATGTAGGAACAGGAGCCTTTTGTAACTCGACACTGTTAAAAAAGCTCAATCAAGGTGAATATGAAGCTGTCCCTGCCGAGCTACAGAAATGGACCAAAGCAGGCGGGAAGCGTCTTGAAGGTCTCGCACACCGGCGTGCGGCAGAAATAGGCTTATGGGCAAAAGGGGCTTATGTTTCCTCCAATTATCAAACAGTAGAAACGCAAGCACCAACAGGGCTTTTCAAAGCCGAAGCCCTTGCACCGATTATTGGTTCTTTTTCTGGGCTTGGAGGCTTATTAGCAGGAAATGGACCAATCCAATGGGCTTTGGCCACCATTATGATTTTAGCCGCATGTGCTGGTATTTTCTTTGTTGCTAAACGCTTTCAGGAGCATCGTCTATGATCTTATGGATGAAAAGAAATCTGATGCTAACAGGCGCGGCTTTAGCTGCTTTTTTTATGATTTTAGCAAGAGCTTTTACTCTTGGGAAAAAAGCAGAGCAACAAAAGCAAACAGAAAAAGCTTTAAAAGCAGCCACAACACGTCTGGAGGTGGAAAGTGAAGTTAATCAAAAAAGTGATGCTGATGTGCGTACTGCTCTCTCTGACTGGTTGCGCGACAAATAAATATGCTTCTTCTTGTGTTGGCTGGTTGCCAATTTATTTAGATAAGCAAGATCTGAACGCCATCAGTTCAAACTTAGCAAGAGAGATCTTAAAGCACAATAATCTAGGTGAACGCGTGTGTGGGTGGAAACATGGCTAGAAAAAAAACACAAGACGATACAGAACTTACAGAAGCAGAAAAAGAAATCCTCCAAGAAATCATCATGACCTACAAAAGTGTAAAAGTGATGTCTCGTTATACAAAATGGATTGTACTCATTATACTCTTATTAGCACTTGATTTTTCACGTATTATGGATGCATTAGTAAGTATTTTTACACAAAAACCAAATATCCGACTCTAAACATACTCTGAGACGCGCGAAATTCTTTAGAAAATGGATTATTAATTTTGCTCGTCTCATGGAGACGATAGACAATATCTTCGCCCATTTAAAACAGTGGTTCTCAAAGAATTAATCTTTGAATTAATTGTTTCATGAATTTAAAGCTTCTAATAAACTGTATTTGATATGAACAGCTTCGAAATTTTAATCCTTTAAGGATGAAGAGGAAGTCAAATCTTTGTAAAACGACACAATTGATTGTCTTTTATAGATTAGAGTGGATAATGAAAACAAATTTAAGTGGCCGCGTAAGAAATACATCTTTACCAGAAAATCATGCTCTACTGCCTCTTTTTGAAGCAGTTGTAAATTCTATTCATTCCATTGAAGAAATAGGAAATGATTTTTCCTCACGCTACATTATAGTTTCAGTCATAAGATCGAAGCAAGCTTCACTACCACTTGACAAAGATACAGAAAAACTAAACGAGACAGAAATTGTAGGTTTTAAAGTGATCGACAATGGTACAAGCTTTAATGATCATAATTTTCAATCATTTAAAACTTTAGACTCAGATTATAAAAGAGATAAAGGTTGCCATGGTATAGGACGACTTTTATGGCTTAAAGCTTTTGATAATATAAAAATCAGGAGTATTTATGAAACAGATAGAGGATTAAAAGGGCGCACATTTTTATTTGATGCTGCTGCAGGTATAAAAGAATTAGATGAATTTCAAGATAATTGTACGAAGAGAGAAACTATTGTTGAGTTAACAGGTCTAAACCAAAAATATAAAAATCATATTCCTAAAAAACTACAATCTATCGCAAAAGCACTCTTAGAACATTGTCTCTGGTATTTTGCAAGAACTGGTGGTTGCCCTTTCATAACTATTGAAGATGACACAGAAAAGATATTATTAAATGATCTATATGAACAATGCATGCATGGAGCCATTTTAAATGAAAAAATAAAAATAGAAAATTATAATTTTTCTATTATGCATATTAAATTTAGATCCTTACCTTTAGAAAATCAGGCTTTATGTTTTTGTGCAGGCAATAGAGCTATTACAAAAGAAAAGTTATCTGAGAAAATTCCGGGTATGCAATCAAAACTGCAAGATGATATAGGTGAATTTATCTACTCTTGCTATGTAAGCTCTCTTTTTTAGATGAAAGAGTACGTTCTGAAAGAATAGGCTTTGATATTGAAGAAAATGTTGAAAATAAACAAGAAGATTTATTTGAAGGAAAAAAATATCATTTCCGATAATACGACAAGCCATTTATGAAAGAATTCAAAAATATTTAGCTGTAGAATTAAAGCAAAACATTCAAAACAGTAAGGAGATAGTTGAAAGTTCACACATAAAGTACCACGCTATCGTCCACTCCTAAACTATTTAACAGACAATGACTATATGATTTCACCTAAAATAAATGATAAAAAATTGGAACTACATTTGCATGAATGTCTTGCTAGAGTAGAAAATGAAATTTTAGAAGAAGGTCATAATGTTTTAGCAGTTCAACAAGGAGAAAATCCAGAGCGGTACGCTGCAAGAATTAATAAATATGTAAACGCTGTCGGTGATCTTAAAAAGTCCGATTTGGCTAATTACTTATGCCATAGAAAGACTATTATAGAGCTTTTGAAAGAATCTTTAAATTCTCTTTCTACAGATGATGGTAAAGAAAGATACGTTAAAGAAAATGTTATTCATCAACTCATAGTGCCCATGAAGTGCGATTCTAATTCTGTAGCTATGGATAATTGTAACTTGTGGTTGATAGACGAAAAATTAGTATTTCATGATTATTTAGCTTCTGATTTATCATTAAAAAAAATGTCTATTACCGGCTCTATGGAAAAGGAAAGACCTGATATATGTAGTTTAGAATTATGTAATAATTCTATTTATTGGAATCCTTTATTAGTATCAGATAGCAAAGAGGGTTTAGAATCTCCTACTTTGGCATCTCTTACTATAGTAGAAATAAAGCGTCCAATGAGAAATGATGCAGAAGCTGGTACCGACAAAGATCCTATTGAGCAGGTCTTTACTTATTTAGAAAAAATTCGTGAAGGTGAAGTACGTACCCCAAAGGGGCGTCCAATAAATTTGAACGGAAAAGTTCCTGGTTACTGTTATGTCATCTGTGATCTAACTGAAAAAATACAAGAGTGTTGCAAACGTTGGGATTTAACAGAAGCGGGTGATCATATGGGGTATTTTGGATATCACAAAAGTTACGAGTCCTATATAGAAGTGATTTCATTTGATAAACTCATAGCTGATACTGAGAAAAGACATCAACGATTCTTTGAAGCTTTAGGGTTGCCATTACGATAAAGCAATAGCGATTATATTTCTGATTTAATGATTTTGAATATTTTGTCAAACCACTCCCGATATAAAGCTAGCCCACAGCTCTAAAAGAACACGCCGTTGCTCTAAAAAATCCGTTCGCATGTAGGCTTTCGTCACTGAACTCCCAACTGTATGTGCAAGAACAGTTTCGGCAATCTCAAATGGTGTTGACGTTGTCTCTGCTATCCAATCCCGTAAGCTTGACCGAAAACCATGGGGACGATAAGTCAAACCACAAACTGTCATATACTTTGCCATGGTGGCATCAGAAATGGGGTTGCCTCTAAGACCAGAAAAGAGAAAACCATTCTTTTCAAAGGGGAGAGTTTTTTCAATAACTCTCAAAGCTTCATCACTTAGTGGCACACGAAAGACTGAAACTTTTCCTACAATACCTTTCATGTTTTCTTTTGGTATCGTCCATATATTTTTGTCAATTTGTTCAAGGTGCAAATAGCGCAATGGATATGACCGTGCTCCTGTCAAAATCAATAACTTCAGTGCTAAATTTGAAAGGATCTTATCATCCAAGCTTTGATAAAATGCCGGAACTTCTTGCCATGGCATAGCAGGAATATTTGTTGATGTCGCACGTGGTTTTCCTAAAAGCGCGCGTGCCTTCATACAAGCCTGTAGATCAACATCTAAACCAAGAGCCGCTGCATATTTCAAACAAATATTGATACGGTTAAGTGCTTTTCGCGCTGTGTCTGCTTTTTCATGCCAAAGGGGTGCGAGAACATTGCGAATGATATTGGCTGTTAATTTTTCTATAGGTAAATTACCTATGTGTGGAATCACGTGCAACTCTAGTGGAGAAAACCAGCGACCGTTTTTACCTTCATTTTTCAACTCTGCTTTTTTGCTTTCAAAAGCCGCTTTTGCAATTTCTTGAAAAATATTGCTTTGCTGTTTTAAAATAGTCTGTTCTCGAAAGACAATAGGATCATTGCCTTCTTTAAGAATATCACTATAATATCTTGTAAGCTCACGCGCTTCTTTCAGAGAAAGTTGTGCGACTGGACCGAGCCCCATTTCACGGCGTTTATTGTGGTATGTGTAACGAAAAAACCAAGAGCGTGTATTGTCTTTTCTAACATTCAACCATAACCCCGCCCCATCACAATATTTACCTTGAGAAGCAGACTTTACAAGCAATGCTGATAACCGATGAAACGCCCTCACTTAACGTCCCCTCTCGTCCACCTTTTTGGGTCCACCTTTTAGACCACCTTTAATTTCTGATTTGAGATTTTTTCTTTAATACTTAATTTTTTATTGAATCATAAAAAGCTATAGACATCAATACGCCCTTACACATCTTTATATACTTTGAATCTTATTGCTAAGCCCCTGCTTGCCGGCATCCGGCACCACCTTTTGTTTTAATGTATTGAAATATATATATTTTTTATTTAATTATCTGTTTGAAGATTACCTTCTAGGGTTTATACGATTTTATCTAATCTGTTGTTATCTGCTCCGTATTTTTCTCTGGAATAAATGCTAAAGTCTCTTTCTTTCTCCACCTCACTGCTCTCCCTAGCTTATATGGCTCCGGCCCCCTGAAGCATCTAATGGCGAATCGTTGTTGTGGATATACTAAAAAGCTGTGCACACTCACGTATTATTACATATCTATTGCCATCATCAAATATCATCTCATTGCCTTTTTATTTTTTATGTTATGTAAATGGGCTGGGATGCTAGGAGGAGAGAGATTCCTATATTTTCAAGCAGCCTTTTGTCAAAATCTTTTGTGTCTCTTGTGCTATTGCCTCTAAAAATATTTCAATAGCTTGATTGATTTGTTTAAGAGGCTGCTGGAAACGTAGCCAATACAACACCAGACAAAGATGATACCATTGGACCCGAACGCCCCACCAAATGCTTCATATGAAAAAGAAAATATATGAAACTGAACTACTTGTTCAAATTTATTACAGTACAATATTCTTAAAAAAACTATCAAATATCATTGGTCTATATATTGAATATGCTCCACTAATATATTGTTTCATTTGGAAACAGACTGCAAGAGAGGGGAAATATCCATTATGTTTTTATGTAACAGTTTATTTGAAATCCTTCATAAAGGTATTTTTTAATGAAATTAAGCAATTAGGAGAAAAAACAAAGAATAATTAAATTAACTATAGATTTTTTTATTAAATATGTATAACACGTTATGTATATGCTTTATTGATTCTAAGATAAATTTTAGATGTATAATGTTAAATTATAATGTTTTTTTGTTTTTATAAAAAAATTCTGTGGTGCAATTTATGAATTTTGAAATTACTTAAAAATCAACACCTAATTATTTCATTAATTATTATGTCTCTTATTTTTTGTTAAAAGTGCTTTTTGTCATCGGAATTATTGAAGTTTTTTGAAGTAAAGTTCTTCTAAATCATTCTAGATCAACTGATTTATGAGTGAAATCTATCTGATTATAAATGGAATTATTATAAAGTTATTGTCTTTAGATGGAGATCAATTGCTGCAAAATGAATAGTATTTAGCATAATCTTTATTCAAAAAAATGATATGGATCTTAAAATAATCCACTATGGATGTTTTGAATTTATTATGCCCTTTCGCTGTTCTGTTCTTAAAAATGAGTAGATGTAAGTTTTTAATTCATATCCTGCTTTGTGTAGTTTTTTATAGGTAAAAATAATGCGAAAAATATCAAAAGAAGGGCTTGTATTGATTAAGCAATTGGAAGGCTTACGTTTATCAGCTTATGAAGATTCTGGTGGTGTCTGGACAATTGGTTATGGACATACAAGTGCTGCTGGTGCCCCAAGCGTCCACAAAGACATGCAAATTACGGAAAAAGAAGCTGAAAAAATCCTTTGTCAGGACTTGAGGGAGTATGAAGCTGTTGTTGAAAAAGCCGTTACCGTTCCTTTAAACGATGAACAATTCGCGGCATTAGTATCATTTTGCTATAATGTAGGAATCACAGCATTTCGCAATTCTACACTTTTAAAAAAGCTTAATAAAGGTGAATATGAAGCGATACCAACCGAATTGCAAAAATGGACAAGAGTAGGAGGAAAACGTATCCAAGGTCTTGTCAATCGCCGAGCAACCGAAGCAGGATTGTGGGCAAAAGGAGCTCATGTTGCCCCCAATTATCATGTAGTAGAACCAAAAGGCGTAACAGGTATTTGCAAAGTAGAAGCTCTTGCACCAATCATAGGTTCTTTTTCAGGGCTTGGAGGTCTTTTTGCAGGAAATGGTCCTGTTCAATGGGTTCTAGCAGGCATTATGGTTTTAGCTGCTTGTACGGCTATGATATACATTGCTAAACGTTTTCAGGAACACCGCCTATGATTTTATGGATAAAAAAATATCTGACAATGACGTCAGCGCTCATAGCAGCTTTTCTTATAGCTTTAGTCAAAGCCTTTTTTCTTGGGAAAAAAGTTGAGAAGCAAAAGCAAACAAAAGAAGATTTCAAGATAGCGACAACACGGCTTGAGGTAGAAAATGAAATTAATAAGAAAAGTGATGCTGATGTGCGCACTAAGCTTTCTAGCTGGTTGCGCGACGAATGAACGAACTTCTTGTATTGGATGGCTGCCAATTTATTTGAATCGACAAGATATCAATGCCATTAGTCCAAATTTGGCGAGAGATATTTTAAAACATAACGAACAAGGTGAACGTTTATGTGGTTGGAGAGATAAACAGAAAATAAAGTGATAAAAATATAATTCCTCTGAAACATCAATCAATGAAAAGATTTGAAAGAGGTGGATACATTCAGATTAAAAGTAAAAGCACTTAAAGGATTAAAACACTCTGGTGGTCGATTAGATTTAATTAGAATGACTGAGATGTCTGAATTGAAACTAAAGGATTCAACAGATTATGTTTGTGTAAAATGATTGAGTCTATTGATGTATTCTAAGGACATCTTTGTTATCCTATCAAAAGAAGATGAGAAAAGATTTTATGGATTGCACTACTATCGTCGTTCAAAGAACTGATCATACACAAAGGTTCTGTTTTCAACAAAAATAACATCTAGGGGCTGGCATGCTTGAAGAAAAGCAATCTACGGAGCTATATAATGAATAATGGTAAGGCTTTTATGTGATTTGTAAATGATGTTGTTTCAGCTTCCTAATTATAATAATGATGTTGACGATAAGGCAAATACTTTCGCACTGTATCTGCTTTTTCATGCTAAAGTGGCGGGAAAACATTGTGAATGATCTTGGCTGTTAATTTTTCTATAGGTAAATTCCCTATGTGGGAAATGACATGCAACTCCAGTTGAGAAAACCAACAACCATTTTTGCTTTTATTTTTTAACTTAGCTTTTTTACTTTCAAAAGTCGCCTAGCAATTTCTTGAAGAATATTGCTTTACTATTTTAAGATAATTTTTTCCTGAAATAAAATCCTTCTTTTAAAATATTACTGTAATATCTTGCAAACTCATGTACTGCTTTTAGAGAAAGTTTGTAATAAGACCGTGCTTTTCACGGCTTTTATTGTGATGTGTATAACGGAAAAGTTAAGAATGCGTATTATCTTTTCGAACATTCAACTACAATCTATTTCATCACAATATTTATCTTGAGAAGATACTTTTACAAAGATACTGATAATCTATAAATCGCTCTCCCCTAATTCACCTTCTCGCTCATCCTTCCATGCATTGCCCGTCCACCTTTTAAACCACCTTAAATTTTTGATATAAAATTTTTTCTTTAATTTTTATTTTTTATTGAATCATAAAAATGATATGTCTCAATCTCACTTCTATGCATCTTTATACGCTTTGATTCTTGTTTCTAAAGCCTAGATTGCCTACATATCGTTCTGTTTTTATATTTTGATAGAAATATCTTCTATCAGTTCACTTTTTTCAAAAGATTCTGAAAGGATTCTCAAAAAGTCTGCAAAGTTAAAGACTATTTAATACGTATTGTTTCTTTTTTAGAAATCAAAATTGGTGATGCCCCATTCCTTACCAGCAATTGTGTTATTTGCAGAGCAGTCTGTATAAGATGGTGTAACCTCTTTTATAAAATTAACTAAAGTTTTTTGAATTTCTAGCATATTGTTTAAAGACAAAAAACTCCCTCTTATTATGCAAGCAGCTTAGACATCGGCTGATAATCCTCCCGCTTATAAAAATCCTTTCTTTAATCACCCTCAAAACCACAATTAAAGTGGTGAAAGATAAAACAAGATTTTTAGGCGATCATAACGCACAATAAAATCAGACCAGTCTAAATGTTCAATGCTAACACCTGCTAAACAGTGGAAATAAGTTTTAGCACGCATTCAAATTGGAAGGGCTTAAGCCCCCCGCGCGCTACGATGGTTTTCTACTCTCATCGTACGATTTACATTCCCTCTAAAACTTAATCGCTGTAAATATAAAAATCTTGAAGCCCGTTCTAAATCCGTGAGAGTTTCTGGATCTTGCTGTATTAAACGTTGAAATTCCTCACAACTGCTCATCTGAAATGCTAACATTTTCATAAAAGGACGATAGTGGCGTTGTAACATCCCTAAAAAGTTTACGACATAACCTGAGAGATTATTGCTGATTTCAGGAGATAGAATCAATTTCTGCTCAAAGAAAATCTCACCCATACCAACAAAAAGGTTTAATGCTACATGCCATGAGGAATGTTCTCAAATAATTTTGATATTTTTTGATCAAATTTCTTTTGCCACCAATATCGGCAGCAACTGGTGTAGAATTAACAAAATTATAATTTTTTATCTTAAAATGTATCCATCATTTTTTACATTCTTTCATCTATCTTAGCCTTCTTTTCACAGCTTCAAATGATAAAAAGTAACTGCAATGTTAAGTCGTTTTGCATCGAACAAATTTCTCGCAAACTATCCCTATTGGCTAGATGACAATCCATCCTCTATTTAAAGAGAGAAAAACTTTTCTTTTTTATTCAGCGATAAAGTAAATATTATCCAATTACTTATGAGTAGTAATTCGATCAAATGGAAACTGTAATTCTTTCTACTCTAAGTAATCTTGTACCCATTTATATAGGTTTAGGAAAGCGTGTTGTTATAAATATTCATAAAAATGCTTCAAAAATTGATATCAGCAAAACTTCTGTTTAAAAAAGGAAAAGATGTTCTCTTACCTACTACTGAAGAAACTATTCAGATTTGTCTTGATGTTGCTGAAGAGCTTCAAAAAACATGAAGTTATCCCAACGCTTACAAGTGTGCCAACAATTCAACTTTGAGATAATAGATCAGTAAGTTATGCCAATCTCACCAATCTGTTGTTGTCTGTGAAGAGCATAGTATCAAAGTAGAAGCTTGGAGATGCAATTGTTAAATCGCTTATGGAACAAAACATTCTATGCCAATTTGTATCATTGCCCCCCACCATCCCCATCTGCAATAAAAACGAACTGGATATTTTAACAAGTTATAAAATCAATCGAGAACGCATAAATAGTGTTAGAAATGACATACTATACAAAAAATATTCAACTGCTTCCTAATATGCTCGTCAGTTCAAAAACATCATAAATCATTGAGAATACAAGAAAATAAGAAAGAAAAGCACATTAATTCACGCAGTTTTGCTCTCAGTAAACGAGCTTTTTTAAAGATAGTACGGATATTTTTTTCATTGCTTAAAAATGTACTCCATAAAAACAATATCATATCCATATAATATATTATCCAATGATAATTAATATAAATAATATATAGATTATAGAAATATTATCTATTAGATACATTTTTTATTATAATTATAGATTAAAATAAATACATATTGACATTTTTAATAATTTTATTTATATATCATAATTAATATTATTTATATTAAAATAAAACTAAATGGATTTTATAAATTTACGTTTTATGCCAATATGGAAAATAAGTAATTAACATATTATATTTTAATGTTTTTTATATACAGGAGGGAAAAATGCTCACAGCATTATTTATAGCTATTTTTTCTATATCAACAGTTGTTTTACCTTTAATATCAGCGCTTGTTCCTTTTTATCCGTAGAATGAGCTTTTAATAAAGTAAATAAAATATGTATGCAATGTTATTATTGTTTTTTTTCGTGTTTATTATTATTAATACTTAATATTATTGTAGTTACTGAGTATTTTATGTGATTTTATAGAGGAGCTTATTGATCTTTTCTATTTAACTTTAACTGTCAACATATTTTTTAAAATATATAATTATGCTCCTCTATAAAAAGACTTTCTTTTTCTGAAAGAAGTATAACATATTGCTTTCATTGCTTAAAAACATCTATATTTACTAAACTCTTGCGTGTAATATCTTTGATTGTCTGAGTACCAGTCAGTGTCATAGCTACCCGCATTTCATTGGCAAAAAGATCAAGGAGATGCATAACACCTTTCTTACCTGCTGCTGCAAGCGCATAAACAAAAGCACGGCCAATCATAACAGCATCCGCACCTTGTGCTATCATGCGTACAACATCAAGACCAGAACGAACACCTGAGTCCACTAAAATAGTCAAATAATCCTTTACAGCATCCGCAATTGCAGGCAACGCTCGTGTTGTTGATAATACACCATCAAGCTGACGTCCGCCGTGATTAGAAACAACAATACCATCCGCACCAAATTTTACTGCTTCTCGTGCATCTTCTGGATCAAGAATACCTTTCAAAATCATTTTTCCTTTCCAAAAATCGCGAATCCATTGTAAATCATGCCAACCAATTGATGGATCAAAATTTGCACCAAGCCAACCAACGTAATCATCCAATGCAATTTTCTTTTTGAGATAAGCAGAGACATTTCCAAGATCATGAGGGCGCCCCATAACACCAACGTTCCAAGCCCAATATGGATGAGTCAAAGCTTGTAAAAAACGACGTAAACCAGCATAAGGACCAGACATCCCCGAATGCGCATCACGATAACGTGCACCAGGAACTGGCATATCAACTGTAAAAACCAACGTGCGTACACCAGCTAACCAAGCCCGTTCTAGTGCATCACGCATGAAACCGCGATCTTTGAGAACATAAAGTTGAAACCAAAATGCACCTCCAATCGCTTCTTGCACTTCCGCAATGGGACAAACTGAAACAGAGGATAGAGTAAAAGGAATCCCTTTTGCCGCTGCGGCACGCGCTGCTTTTACCTCTCCACGACGTGTATACATGCCCGTTAGACCAACAGGTGCAAGTACAATCGGTAAATCAAGTGTCTGATCAAAAAGTTTGATTGAAAGATCAACTTCACCAACTTGCCTTAGAATCCTTTGACGCAGTGCAAGAGCTTGAAGATCTTTACAGTTGCGTCGCATCGTTTCTTCAGCATAAGCCCCACCATCAATATAGTGAAAAAGAAAGGGAGGAAGACGACGCTTTGCTGCCTTACGATAATCAAGTGTTGAAGAAATAATCATTGATGGCACCATTGTTCCTAAATGAAAAGAGAAGACATCCTAAAAACGCATAAAAGCGAATCCATGTACCTACCTATTCGCTATTCTCCCAAAACACTCTATTGAATAGATAGAAGCAACAGAGACTGCAACTTTCTAAAAAAACTAATTGATAAAAACAACGTCTTTATTGCTCTTATCCAAATTTAAAATCTCACAGTATGAAGTATCATTAATAACGTATCTACTCATATATTCTTCATGTGCAATTAAAATGTTATACTCTCTTTAAAGTAATCCCTCTTCGAAAGCGATTGCTCCGTAGCTTAATTAGTTATAATTTAAAGTTGCTTCTCCCTCCAAAGGTCCTTACATTATCAGTTTTAAGAATATAGAGTGTCATTAAGTATAAACCATAATCTCCCCCAAAAGATGAAAAAATCCTTTATTAATACTGGAAATAAAGCTGTCGCATACATGCAGAAATCTTCTTATATCAATATTCAAAACTGAGATCTGTTACTTATTCATGCATAGTGCCTAATTCACATAAAGCATAAAAACTTTTAATGTTCATACCAATAGAAACTCTTCATATTTAATTGAATAATTTTCTAGCAATATTATATCTTGAGGCTATAAATGAGTTACTAAAATTAGAACAATGTTTATTGAAAATAATTGTTACTAAACTGGAGTGAAAACTTATTTATTAACTCTTAAGGATAATTTTTATACGGAATAAAATATACTGGTTATTACACTCTAGAAAAATTGAGTCAATTGCAGCATCCAATCTCGCATATTTACTTTGAAAAGTGAGTAGCTACTGTTATATTGAATTTTATTAACCTATTGATTTATTATAATAATAAATATGAATAACATATTGAATATAGTAAATTTTGTCATGATGAAATAATCAAAACTATTCTTTTGCACATCATAAAGGGAGTTCGTATAGATAGAACCTCTTGAAAAAAGAAGTAAAAATGCCTCTCATACCCTCTCAAATGCAAGAGATGAAATAACCTTGGAAATTAAAAATAGAATGCATGACGCCGGTTTTGCGAAGCACAAAATTTTTTTTATCTAAAATACGCTTTCTGCATACATGTTATCAAAATTCGTGGTTCCCAACTCATTTAAAATGCTTGGACAACTTTAAACCCTGTGCTTGATAATGTGATCCAACATCATGTCCATAAAGGGTTGATGGTCGATTAAGCATATGCTCATAGACCAAACGGCCAATAATTTGACCATGCTCTAAGATAAAAGGAACTTCATGGCTCCGCACTTCTAAAACCGCTCTTGCTCCTTTTCCACCCGCCTCCTTATGCCCAAATCCTGGATCAAAAAAGCCTGCATAATGCACCCTAAACTCGCCAACTAAAGGATCAAAAGGTGTCATTTCTGCGGCATAAAGCGGAGGCACATGAACAGACTCTCGTGAAACTAAAATGTAAAATTCATCAGGATCAAGAACCAACTCCCTTTGACCACGATCAAAAAGAGGTTCCCAAAAATCTAAAACGTGGGCAACGGCACGTTTATCAATATCAATAACACTTGTATGATGTTTACCACGATAACCTATAAGCCCGTTTTCGTCTCCCTTTAAATTAATGGAAAGACCAATACCACCAACACTAATATTAGGAAAATCATCCGATATCAGTGTTTCTTGCCTTTGCAAAGTGTGCAACTCTATTTCATTTAAATAACTTTGCCCTTTTCTAAACCGAAGCTGTGATAAATGTGAGCCTGTATGCACCAAAATTGGAAATGTGCGTGGACTAATTTCCAAATAAAGTGGACCATGATAACCAGCACAAATTTTATCAAATTCCTGAGCATTATCCGTAATGACACGTGTAAAAATATCTAATCGTCCTGTAGAACTTTTGGGATTGGCAACAGCAGATAAGAATTCTGGTAAAGCTAAACTTTCCAAAAGAGGAACAATATAAACACACCCCGTTTCCAAAACGGCTCCGTCTCGTAAATCAAACTCATGCAACTTTAACCGTTCAAGCTTATCCAAAACTTTTGTATCAGGTCCCGGCATAAAAGAAGCACGTATACGATAAGCTTTCTCCCCTAAACGAAGATCAAGACTTGCTGGTTGTATTTGAGATCTATCAAATGGATACTGAGCCTTGAGAAAGTTATTCTCAATCAAAGCTTGTATATCACTATCTGCTAAAATACCGCTTATACGCGCCATATATATTGCCTTCCCTTTTTACATTGTTTCTTTTTTTGACCTAGATGATAAATTGGTGCAAGCTATTTTAAAGTGATAAAAACTATTTTTATGTTTTTTCCAACCGACTTGTTAACATAAAATAAAATAGGAGGTATTGTAAAAATAATACCTCTCATGCTCTCTTATTCTTGAATGTCGCGCAAATGATGTTATCATAATTTTCTATAGAACCCTTAAGTTTCCTGTTAGAATTTATTATGATTATACGCCATCTTAGCGAAAATATTATTAATCAAATCGCCGCCGGTGAAGTTATTGAACGACCAGCAAATGTTGTCAAAGAACTTGTTGAAAACGCTATTGATGCTGGTGCAACACGCATTGAAATTATTACAGTAAATGGTGGAAAAAATTTTATAAAGGTGAGTGATAATGGTTATGGAATTCCTGCAGATCAATTAACTTTAGCAGTTTCTCGCCATTGTACCTCAAAGATTACCGATGACGTACACAATATCTGCTTCCTTGGATTTAGAGGAGAAGCCCTCCCCTCTATTGGTTCTGTTGCTAAACTTAAACTCATTTCACGAACAAAAGATGCTGAGAGCGCTGCTGAAATTTCCGTTACTGCAGGAAAAATTGTAGGACCCAAACCAGCTGCTGCGAATCTTGGAACAATTGTTGAAGTTCGTGATCTTTTCTTTGTCACGCCGGCACGATTAAAATTTATGAAAACTGATCGGGCTGAAACAAATGCTATTAGCGATATGATTAAGCGAATTGCTATCGCATTTCCACATATCCGCTTTTCTCTTTCAGGACTAGACAGAACATCTATGGAATTGTCTGCTACAGAAAATAATATTCAAGGACAATTACAACGTATTACGCAGATTATGGGAAAAGAATTCGCCCCTAATAGCATTGCGCTGAATGCTGAACGCGAAGCGGTGCGCTTAACAGGTTTTGCCTGTTTGCCATCTTTCAACCGAAATAACAGCCTTCATCAATTTGCTTATGTTAATGGACGTCCCGTGCGTGATAAATTTCTATGGGGCGCTATCCGAGGCGCTTATGCTGATGTCATGACACGAGATCGTTATCCTGTGGCTATTCTTTTTATTGACCTCCCACCTGCTGAGGTAGATGTTAATGTTCACCCAGCCAAAGCTGATGTACGATTCCGTGATCCAGGATTAATTCGTGGTTTGATTGTTGGAGCTATTCGTGAAGCATTGCAACAATCTGGTATTCGTCCTACTTCAACCCGTTCTGAAGCAATGCTTGCTGCATTTCAAACACAACAATCATTGGCACAACAACCATTAGGCAGTTTTAAGAACACGCACCAGTTCTCTTCTTACAGTTCACAACCTCATCATTTTACCAGCGCTTCAATGGTCCAAAAACCATTGGATAGTACTCACTCTTTTGATTTAAAAGAAGATGCCGCTCCTATTATGGAGGGCTTAAATACACCAAGTGGGGATGCATACATTCCAAGCACGACATCTTCATCAGAAGAGTTATCTTATCCATTAGGAGCGGCCAGAGCACAAATCCATAAAAACTATATTATCGCCCAAACACAAGATAGTTTGATCATTGTCGATCAGCATGCAGCTCACGAACGATTGGTTTATGAAGCACTCAAAAATGCACTTTATTCCAAACCACTTCCTTCACAGTTATTACTTATTCCTGAAATTGTAGAACTCTCTGAAGAGGATGCAACATGCCTTTTAACGCATAAAGATGCTTTGCAAAAATTTGGATTAGGAATAGAACCATTTGGACCAGGAGCAATTGTTGTGCGTGAAACACCTTCCATGTTAGGAGAGATCAACGTCCAAGCCCTCATAAAAGATCTCGCAGATGAGGCCGCTGAGTATGATACAACAAATAATTTAAAAGCAATGCTTGATTATGTTGCAGCAACGATGGCCTGTCACGGCTCAATACGGTCAGGGCGCCTTTTACGCCCCGAAGAAATGAACACACTATTACGACAAATGGAGGCAATACCTAATACAAGTACATGTAATCATGGACGCCCTACTTATATTGAACTCAAATTGGCAGATATAGAACGGCTTTTTGGCAGAAAATAAGCCCTGCATCATTTTTACAAGAAAAATATTTTAAAATTAACTCTCGACTTTATAATACATTTTATGGCACTTTTCTTGAATCTCTTGTATCAAGTAAGAAGGAGTTATAATGTTTCCCAATGGTGAACGCGAAGCAAAAATTCATTATTCTAATAACGGATATGACATTATAGAATATGGTACCTATACCATTTGTGCTGTTAGCGGGCAAAAAATCCCTATAGATGATTTAAAATATTGGAATCATCACCGCCAAGAAGCATATGCTAGTTGTGAAATCTCCTATCAGCGCGAACTTGAGTGCAACCCATATCTCAAGCAATTGTTAAAAACAAAAGAAAAATAACCCCTCGAAAAAATTTAGCTTTTGCCTTTTAGACAAGAAAATTCAAGGGAACGTTTTCTAAAGCGGGTCATGACCTCTTCAAGGACCATACGACAGAAGTCTTTTTGAACAAAATCGACATTCACATCAAAGATAATAAGATTTTTCAAATCTTTTTGCATGTGAATTGTCTGTATACGGGTATAATCTTTAGCGGTTGTTGCGAGCCACAAATTATGCATTTTAGCCTTTTGTATAAGGCTTTTTAAATTTTTATCTGTGAAAAAATAGTGGTCTGGATATATGTAAGTTTGCACCACATGACCAGACAATTCTTTAATAGATTTAAAAAATTTATCTGGATTGCCAATACCAGCAAATGCCAAAAATGATTTTCCTGAAACCTCATCAGAGGCACTGGCTTTAAGATGAGCACGATATAAAGGCTTTCCAGTACGCGAAACAAGAAAAGCGACATTATCAGGCGCATCGGAGTGACCAATCACTAAAACACTATCCATAAAAGAAAACTGCGTTTTTAATGGTACGCGCAAAGGTCCTGCTGGAAAGACAGCTCCATTACCAAAACCGCGCATCGCATCAACAACGAGTAACGCATAATCCATATAAAGACGGCGACTTTGAAATCCGTCATCCATTAAAATAAGATTACATCCCTCTTGTTTAAGCCGTTGTGCCGCTGCATAACGATTAGGTGATACAGCTACAAAAGCATGCCGTGCAAGTAAAAGTGCCTCATCTCCAACACTATATGGAGTATCATATTTTTCATTTACAAGATGTACCCCTTTAACTGATCCACCATAACCACGAGATACAATACCAGGTACGAAACCAAGTTCTTTAGCCACTTTTGTAAAAGCAATAACAACCGGCGTTTTACCCGCACCGCCACATGTAAAATTTCCAATACACAAAACTGGCAGATCAATCACGGGAGGCTGTCTTGTCATAAAACAACTTGAAAAATAACCATACCCCCATGAAACTGGAACTAACACAAAATGCAAAAAGCTTTTATTTTTCCACCAAAAACGAGGGGCGCTAATATGCATATCTACCCTGACGCTGACGTAAACCTGTTTGTATTACAAGGGGTTGTAAAAATGGATCTAAAATCTTTAATGTGCGCTCAAATGCACCTGCCATACCTGTCGCCACTTCATGAGCCTTATCAACCATTTCTTGCCGCAATGTTTCATTTGTTAAAAGCTTATACACCTGAATAGCAAGCTGTTTTGTATCTTGAACCATATATGCTGCATCATGCGTTAGAAATTGTTTGAACATCTCTTGAAAATTTGAAACATGAGGCCCTGTCAAAATAGCGGAACCAAGCAAAGCCAATTCCAATGGATTGTGTCCACCATTTCCACATAACGATTTACCAACGAAAGAAACTTTCGATAAGCGAAGAAAAAGTCCCATTTCTCCAATGGTATCTCCCCATAAAATATCGGTATTCATGTTTGGAACAGCGTCTCTACTCCTACGAATAAAACTTAATCCCTTATTATCGCATTTTCTGATAAGATCTTCTGAACGTTCAGGATGACGAGGTACAATAATTGTTAATAAATCTGGCAAATAATTTTTAACAATTTTATGGACCTCAAAAGCAATCTCCTCTTCCCCTTCATGCGTTGAAACAGCTGCCCAAACTGGGCGATTGCCGATAGCATTACGATAACGTGCAAGCAATTCTTGATTTTCAACCAGAAAAACATCAGCCTTGAGATTACCAGAAAACGTAACAGATTTTACGCCAAGTGTATGGTAATAAGCTACATCTCTTTCATTTTGACCAATCACCAAATCAATATCCTTAAAAATATGTTTGGCAAGAACACGTCGTTTTTGCCAATCTTTAAAAGAACGTTCAGACATATGGGCATTAACCAAAATCTGCGGAATACGCATTTTTGCAAGTTCTTTAATACGAAGAGGCCAAATTTCTGATTCACAAATTAAGACGAGATCAGGCTTCCAATGACGAATAAAACGGCGCACTGCAAAATCTAAATCCAAAGGAGCATATTGATGAATCAACCTATTACCAAAATATTTTTTCACAAGAGTAGAAGATGTCACCGTCCCAGTTGTCATTAATACATTGATTTCCAATGATAAAATATAATTTATAAGTGGAACAAGTGCAAGTGTTTCTCCAACACTTGCTGCATGCAACCAAACTAACGAACCTTGGGGGCGTATATGAGAACTTTTACCTAAACGCTCTTTTTTGCGACACCACTCTTCTTTTCCACGAATAGCACGAAAGAACAAATAAAAAGGAATAACAGGACATAAGCAAAAACCAATCATCCGATAGCTTAAAAGAGCCGTATGTGCCTTTAATTCTACCATTTAAAATCACCTCATCCAGCTATTTTAAGATATCTATATACTTATTTTGTTAAAAAATTCATCAACACTATTGGTTGTATCCATATTTTTTAATATCATCCATATCTTAACTAAAAAAAGCTTAATCCATGAGAAAATTCAATACATATACACATTATTTAAATCTCTTTTAATTAAATTTTGTAACTTATATCGATTTTATCACTTCATTCTGCACCCTATAAAAAATCTTACTCAAAAATAACAAAACTACATTTCAGTCGATTATAATTTTTAAAATATAAATGATAAATCTATGACATAGATTGTATCATTTTTTCAACTCACTGAATAAATACTTCTTATGATTTTAGTGAGACTTTGAATTTTGCACGTTGGTATTTTAGAGAAAAAGCTTATTTTTACATATGTTAGGTATTGTCAATTTTTCAAAAAATAACCCATATAGACATTACAACCTAATATAAATACAATAAATAAAATGTGTTTAAAAGAAAGTTCAATCTCTATTATTTCATTTCAATAAAATGAATATGTCAAACTAATCTTAAAAAACTTTTGAATAGTATAGAGTTCTCATTTTAAATTGTGATATAATCTCTTAAAGGTAATCCAGAAAAATCTAATCTTGTTTAATAGAGAATTTCTTAAAAGTCTTAAAGCAATTTAAATAAGAGTTTTTAAAATTTTAAATCCTCTCTTTTCAGGAGGTCGCATGACATATTATTCCTTTTAAGATTGTATATAATCAACACAAAATGATTAACTTATAGATTGTAGTTTTAAATAAGTACTCAAGAAACCCTTATGAGGTAAGTTAACTTCATAAATCTATTCAGTTTCTCTAAGTTTCTAATTTTGGTAAAGTTTCTAACGACTTTCATGGTTTCTAAGCTTATAGTAATAACTCGTTGAAAAAATTCCAATAGATAAGTAACGAGTGCTAATAATCTCAACAGAGTAGTAATTGGTATCATTAATAATGCTACTCTTTTTATTAATCTTAACGCATTAGTGTCTCATACCCCATTCAAAAGCAGAGTGACTATTCACAATATAATCATAAATTTCGAGTGATAGCTGTCATGATAATATTGCTGTTGTAAATAGGTTGATAGAAACTGTCTTGCATTTTTATTAAGCGTAAAGATGGTGGTGCAATAATGGATTTTATACCTTGCAGGAACACCATTATGAAATGGGTTTAGGTGCTTTGGGAGATGTTTCTTAAAAAAACATATGAATTTTAAACAACAAGCATATTCTTTTTTACGGCATTCTATTTTACCCGAAGAACGTACCTATGAAAAGGACGACTAAACAAAAGCATGAAGCAATCTACAGGTTATAATAACCAAATATTCAAGCTTTATTCTGCATCGCCTAACTCAGCATCAAGAAACTGATGCAAATCTACAATGTAATAACGTTGTAATGCATTATCTACACTGCTTTGTGCTTTTGCCTGCCATGCTTCTTGAGCGGATTGATAATCTGAGAAAATACCAACCACATCTAAATCATCAGGATTCTTAAATTGATTACTGTTAAGATTTTTTAATTCCCCACCAAATACAAGATGTAAATATTGTTTTTTTCCTTTGGTTTCAGTCATATGTGCCTCCATATCATTTAGATTATTTTAGCGCGCTTTTACGTGATTAAACTAACTTTGTTTGACGAACAACATCTATCATATCTTGACAGCAATTATTTTTACCAGCAATTAAAAGTCCATACTGGTAAGGTTCAATTCCATAAGATAGTAAAGGGGCATCAAGCGATAAAAAACACCCTCCACACTCCTGCAAAATAAGATCAGCAGCGGCAATATCCCATTCATGACAATTTGGACGAACTAATACGATATCAATTTCATCTTGAGCAACAAGAACAATACGATAAGCAAGAGAAGGAAGATAATGATAAAGACTGACTTGATTGAGAAAATCATCTGGTAATTTTTGTGCGAGCGATTTATCAAGTGAAATTTTATATTTTCGATGAACCTCAAAGGCTAAACGAGGAAGTTTTATCCCATTTAATGTTGCCCCTCCACCCGTTACAGCTGTATAAACATCTCCTTGAGCCGGACATTGTAGAACGCCCACAATAGGACGCCCATTCTCAATAATGGCAACCGAAATACACCAATAAGGATTGCCAGAAAGAAAACCACGCGTTCCATCAATAGGATCAACAACAAAAGAGCGCTCATAATAATCTTGTTTTTCTCGATTATCTTTTGTTTCTTCTGAAATCCATCCATAATTTGGACGAGCTCCAAGAAGCCTCTCTTTCAAGAAATGATCAATAGCAAAATCTGCTTCACTAACCGGGGAATTACCTTCTTTAATCCAGACATCCAACGTGCATCCAAAATACCGCATTGCTAAATCTCCTGCCTCTCGACAAACGTCACGCAAAAGATTTAAATCAGAAGAATGATGCGTGTTATTTTCCTGCAAGTGTCATCCCTTCAATTAACAATGTTGGAGCAGCTGTACTATAACGCCGATCAATATCATTGGCAGGTGTTAAATGTGCTAACATATGAAGCAAATCAGAACCTAGCGTTACTTCACTTACCGGATAAGCAATTTCACCATTTTCAATCCAAAAACCGGAAGCTCCACGACTATACTGACCAGTAATAAAATCAATGCCATGACCGAATAATTCGGTCACATAAAATCCATTTCGCAAATCTTTTATCATATCGCAAGGCGATACTAAACCCGGTTCAATAGCAAAATTTGTACTGGTCGGCTGCACTAATGATGCCGAACGCATACCGTGTCCATTTGTTTTAAGTCCCAATTCACGTGCTGTAGATGATGAAAGAAGCCAATTTTTTAAAATACCATTTTCAATAATATTGAGTGTTTGCCCCTCTACCCCTTCTCCATCAAAAGGATGAGAAGCATTTCCACGTAATCGCAAAGGTTGATCGGTTACATTAACATTAGGCTTCATCACTTCCTTGCCTAGGAAATTCTGTAAAAGACTCGTTTTTCGAGCCACAGAGGCTCCATTGACCATAGATGCGATATGCCCTGCAATTCCACGAGCCGTACGCGGATTAAAAATAACATCAACGCTCCCAGTCGCCGCACGAACTGCCCCCAAACGTCGAACAGCACCAAGCCCTGCATTCTTTCCCACAGTTTCTGCTGCCTCTAAATCAGAAAAATGTAAGGCTGTTGTATAATCATAATCCCGCTCCATCTGTGTTCCTTCACCTGCAAGAGCACTACAAGAACGTGAAAAACAACTTGAGCGATAGGCTCCACAAAAACCATCGCTGGTCACAAGAATAAACCCACTACGGCCATAAGCTGTTGCAGCGCCACCAGAATTGCTTACACCTTTAACATCAAGAGCTGCTGCCTCCGTTTTTAAAGCATCTTCTGTTAAAAAATGACTGCTGGGTACAAAATCATCAAAAAGATCAAGATCTTTAGGATACTTAACCAAACACTCTTTATCTGCCAAACCTTCAAATAAACTATCGGGAGAAGCTTTAGCCATCGCAACAGCACGTTCCGCAAGTTCTTGCGGATAAGATCCTAAATTAGCAGAAACACTTGCTACTTTTTTTCCAACAAAAACCCTTAGAGTAAAATCATTGCTCTCTGCTGCTTCTGTCGATTCGACTTTCCCAAAACGAACTGATACACTGGTAGAATGAGCATGAACAATAACAGCATCAGCAGCATCTGCCCCAGAACGCTTTGCTGCTTCAACCAGCGAAACAGCTTTCTCAATCTGGTTTTTATCAGTCATTATAGACTCCCTAAAATATTTTATTATTTACATTGATAAGCATTCTGACAAATTTATACAAATCAAAATATAACTCTTGTGTATTGATTCATAAGATTATGCACATTCATGCATTCTTTTTCTTTTAATGCATTAAATCATTTTCCTTTTAGCTTCTTTATGAAAAGACGTAATATGCCGTATATGCCGTAAAATCTCTTTAGTTTCAAGATTTCTCATGGGCCCTTATCATTTTAGGAGCCAAATCTCCACTGACAATCAAATCAACAGAACAATTGGCAATTAACAAAAGTCTTAGCAATAACACTTGAATTTAAGCCAAAGTCCTCAAAAATTCGAAAAGCATAAAATGATCTAAATCACAGGTCTTCCTTCCTCTGGGTAGTAAAAAACTTACCTCATATCTTTCCTATAGCATTCTTTAATTTCCAAGAAAGAATCAAGAAAATGCCTTATATTTGTATACACTTCTTTGCTTCTATAAACTCTCTCATAATGAGACGGCACTCTTGTAAATGAAACAAAACTTAAACAGAGTAAAAAATATTTCCTTCCATTATGGTTTCAACAAAATGAGCAGTCATAAACTTCTTTACCCTAATGGACGTAATATCATAAAGAACTCATTTTTTATATTTAAAAGTAATCAAGAAATTATCTTGTAATCTTTCAATAAAATTAACAGTTTGATTTATACTTATAATTTATTGTTTTGTAATTTGTATAAAAAAGCCTAATAGCATAAAATTCTCTTTGTTTCGAACCTATTCATGTTGAGTCAATCACAACTATTTGCGAGCATATCATGAATAAGGGGCATATGAATGAAACCTATTTAAGAAGAAATCAAAATGCCTCTTATGAAGGTTTTAAATGCAAAAAATATTGCAACATTAGAAACAGGAAAATATTATGACGATATGGACCTACATCATAGAGAAGTAATGAACTTCTGAAACTTTCTCATTTTCAATGAAGAGAGCATCTTATAAGCTTTTATATATAAAAAAATTCAATGAATTTCATAAGATTTTTAGCGCAAAATTAATCCCGTAAGATGCTTTGACACGATTTCAACAGCTAACTAAAACCAAATCATAGCTCATCAATTTGCTATATACTCATAACTAATTTCATTCTAACAAGGCTAAGATTTCTGCACCTTTTTTAAGGTATTAACTTCTTTATAAATGCACCCCCTTACAAGATGCTTTTGTTTTCAGTAAGAGCACGTCTACTCATTTCAATCATTGCATCGCGAAGATATAACTTAATTTTTGATCCAATAATCACTCCAAAGAAAGGAGCAAGTAAGCCATACATAATTACAGTATGACGAATTTTGTTATTGGAAGAACCAGATTTTGTTGAACAAATATATTCATGATTAAAACTCATACGTGTAAAAGGAAGTTTAGCATAATCAGAAAAACAAACATTTTTTATAACTTTATCAAGTGTAAAAGTTACTGTAGGTCCTTTTTTAGGTTTCATTTGGCCTACAGCTCCTACTTTAAAAGCACCAAAAAGTTCTACCCACTCAAGTTCGTGATCCCAAGAAGGCCATTTTGCTACGTCCTCCCATATAGCCCAAATTTGCTCAGCACTTGCTTCTGTGCTAATCTCTTCACTATATATCCATTTAAACATGATAATCTCCCCTTTTTTACAAATTCCTTATCTTTAGTGATAAAGAATAATATAAAAAAGTATCCTTAAAGCTGCACAACGATAAGATACTTAATACTCTCAGATTTACTTAATATGTAATGATTAAATTAACAAGGGATACTACTAAACTAAACACACAAATATTCAGGATAAATGAACAATATTTTCAATACTAAACAAAATATCTTTTTTAAATTTATACAATAACAAAAATAGACGTTACGCATCATATAAGATATAAATGCAGACTGCATAGCTTAAAGCTTTCAACTGCTGATGAAATGTGATGATTAAGGTATAGCAGAAAAAATTAGACAAAAAAGATCATAACTATTATCGAGGAATATATATCCTATTGGAGAAAAAACATCCTTCTATAGTAAAGCTAATAAAAATTCATCAATTCCTTTAACATTAGAATCTTTTATTGATTTTCTGCTTAACCTTTTAAAAACCATATAAAATGAAGAAAACTGTGTAAAAGCATTTTTTCATCCTATCGGATAAACACAAGAACTTTCTCAAGATGTAAGCGATCGTAATTTATAGAGACGTATTGCTGTTTCACCATAAAAACGCTCATCATCTAGATAAAAGACGTCAGGTAAATGAATCATTGTATCTTTCTTTTCTTCAAGTATGAAGAGTGTATCAGCTTTTGCCCACCCTCCTCGCAAAGCTTCTACAAAAGCACGTTCACCTAAACAATGGCTATAGGGAGGATCAGCGCAGATAACATCAAATGGCAGCATTGTTCCAATATTACCAAGTTTGGTTGCATCTCGACGCAAAATCCGCCCTATTGACTGTAATTCAAAGGCTTCGATATTTTTTTGAATTACCCCACGCCCCTCAACCGAGTTTTCAACAAAAACAGCAGCCTTTGCTCCACGTGAAAGTGCTTCGATGCCTAAAGCACCAGTCCCAGCAAAAAGATCAAGAATGCGTTTATTGGTCCAAAATTGTTCTTCACGGCTAGAAAGAATATTAAAAAGGCTTTCACGTGTACGATCACTCGTTGGGCGAATCGACTGATTAACAGGCGAAAACAAAACACGCCCAGCAAATTTACCGCCTATGATCCGCACGTGGACCTCCAAATCGCTTCGAAGTTTTTGCACCGTCCCTATGTGGTTTAGATTTTTTCATAGCACCACCAAACGATTTTACCTTTTTCTTTCTCTCAAAAGAATGCTCATCATGACCACCTTTTATCATTTTCTCTTTATCCTTTAAAAAGCGATCTTTCTTACCAAAGGGATGCGTCTCGTCATAAGATATTTTGCCATGTTTTTGAACAAACCTTTCCCTCTTCTCTTTGTATGACGGATTTTCTTTTAGTTTTTCCTTGCCTCGATGAAATGATTTTCTACCATCCAAATCGCTCTTATGATCATGCGATTTCTCCTCACTATAGGAAGGCTTTCTACGTGCACTTTGCGGACGTGCACCAGGAGCCATCCAAACATTAGCACGGCGAGAACGCGGTAGAAAACGCTCTGCTTTTCCTTCTTCACTTTTCTCCTTCTTTACATTCTCATGAGACTTTGTACTTAATCGTGCGCGACTATGTTCAACAGAACCATCTCTTGGTCGGCGTCGTATCGCCCTTTCACTTGAGAAAACCCAACCATCATTTGCAACAGAAAGATCTTTCTGGCTTTGCTTTTCTGCAACAACTGCAGAATTTGAAAATGGCTTAAGAATAGGAGCATCAAAATCTGCATTGGCTTGCATAATTAAACGCTCACCCAACTGATCTCGTAACATCCGCCCTTTTAACTCTTGCACGGCTCCTTCTTCTAAATCAGAGAGATGAAATGGACCATAAGATACACGTATTAATCGATTAACTGATAATCCCAATGCCCCTAAAACATTCTTTATTTCACGATTTTTTCCTTCTCGCAAAGCGACAGAAAGCCATACATTCGACCCTTGTTCGCGTTCAATTGATGCTTCAATCGAACCATAAAAAATACCATTAATTGCAATACCATTTTTAAGGTTATCCAGCGCACTCTGTTTTACTCTTCCATGAGCACGGACGCGATATTTGCGGACCCACCCCGTTACAGGAAGCTCTAATACACGCGCTAAGCCACCATCATTGGTTAAAAGCAAAAGCCCTTCCGTATTAATGTCAAGCCTTCCAACAGAAAGAACACGCGGCATTCCTTTTGGTAAATTACTAAATACTGTAGGTCTGCCTTCAGGATCACGGTTCGTGGTGACAAGACCTGCTGGCTTATGGTAAAGCCATAAACGCGTTCGTTCTATAGGAGGTAAAGGTTTGCCATCAACTATAATAACATCAGAGCGGCTAACATTAAAAGCAGGCGTTGTCACGACTTTACCATTCACAGAAATACGACCTGCAACAATCATCATTTCTGCATCTCGACGCGAAGCAATACCAGCACGCGCTAACCTTTTAGCAATTCGTTCACTCTCATTATTTTCATTCATTTGCGTTTCAAACCAATCTTTGCAAGTATGTTCAGAAAATTATTCACATGCACCATACCGCTTATCCTGAAAAATGAAGTAGCATAATCATTTATCATTTTCTATCCTTTAACGACAATAATGTATCTGCCAACTTGCAAGTTTGTTTTAAACTATTAAAAAAAATAGAGGTATTCTTTTCATTATAAAAGCGTAATAAATTATTCATTCCATAGCATTCCTTATCGAGATAACCTTTAGATTTTCTATACCTTCAGTAGAAAGAATATTATGACCTTGACGCCCATGGAAATAGCCCTTTTAGAAGCGCAAGAGGCTGCAAAAAAAGATGAAGTTCCCGTAGGTGCTATCATTACACGTGGAAAAGCTATCATTGCACGCGCTGGTAACTTTATAAAATCTGCATATGACCCTACAGGACACGCAGAAATACGCGCAATCCGTATGGCTTGCGAAACATTGCAAAGCGAAAGGCTTCCTGATTGCGATCTTTATGTAACACTTGAACCTTGTGCTATGTGTGCCGCTGCCATTTCATTTGCACGCATACGACGTCTCTATTATGCAACAAATGATCCCAAAGGAGGTGCTATAGAAAATGGCCCACGTTTTTATCAGCAACCAACCTGCCATCACAAACCTGAAATTTATTCTGGTTTCAAGGAAAAAGAAGCTGCTCAATTACTTAAAGACTTTTTTATACAAAAGCGATACTAAAAATAATTCTTCTTCCATAACTTTCACTCTTTAAAAACTATCCTACTTCTCAAAAAAGACTGTTAATTCTTCTGATATATATATATATATAGCAAAAGCTATTTCGAAGCATTTTTTCTCTCTTTTAATTCTGCATATTGTTTCTATTAGATGATACATTCATTCAAAAGAATAATTCATTATTTTGTATATAAAATATAAAGTCCAAAATATCGTAGATATGCTCTCATTTCAAATTACATTGAAACAGTAAAAATCACTTTCTTGCACATCATAAGCGGAATTATCGTCTGGATAAAGAACGTTTTAGAAAAGACTAAAAATGTCTCTTATGAAAGCTCTCAAATGCAAGAATTATCGCAACATTGGAGTCTGTAAAATGAAATGATGGTATCCACTTTCTCCTTCCTAAGCATAAAGTATTGGAGCACAATAGATTTTACGTTATACTATCCACATGAGCAATGTTGTAAAATGAGCTTGAGAAATGTTTCGTGTTAAGGAAACGCATAAGGACTCTCTCGATGCTGTTGTCATATTGCTATTTCATGAGAATAACACCCCTCCTACAGCAGCATTATAACTGCGCGCGAATGAGAGCTTGGTATCATAAGTAATTGGAAAAATACTTTACTTTAAATGTTTTGTCTTTTCCCTATCGACCAATAGGTGCGGTTTTTGCCGGTTGGCGATAACTTAAAGGTGGTTCAGTGAGATAGCGACGGTATTTTGAACTTCCAACTTGTGCTCTCTGACGACGTAAATATTCCTGTCGTTGCTTCGCATTCAACTGTGAAGGATTTTCTGAACCAACGCCATTAACTGACGATCCTTTGTGAGGAAAAGGAGTATTTCCTTGATGCTTCTTCGATGCTGCCATTTCATTGACAGATCTATCTTGTTGTGGTACCGGCAAAAATCTGCGTGAACTAGGGCTTGGTATTACAAGTTTTGGATGAGGTTTCATAACAATCTGGCTGCTGTTATTTGTTGGTGTTAATGAAGTGATATTAGCAACATCTTCAAAAAACTGTATTGAAACTGGTTTATTGGTACCATAGGTAGGAGCGGATAAATTGCATCCCGTTAAAACAAAGCACATCCCTAAAATTCCTATTGGAAATATTTTTATTTCACGTTTTCTCACTGCCTATTCCATTTCCTAGGTGTATGGCTGATTAATATTCCCGTTATTTATGAGAGAACGGTCCATACACAAATTTCCCCCCTGCAGATAAAACAACGGAATTTTTTTCGTACCACAAAAAACTATATTCATCAATATGAGAAATATACTTGCATTTCTTTCCTTTGATCTAAAACTTTAAATCTTGCCAAGAATCTGCAATTCCCGCAAAGCAGCTGCATCACGAGCAGATACATCCGGATAAGCTGGATCACTTCCAACATCTTGTGTATAACGCCATGATCGAGCACATTTTTTTCCTAATGCCTTCTCTGGATATACACCAACACCTTCAACATCATTCAAAGTAAAAGCATCAGAAGGTATTGTGTCCTGCGTAATTGTGAGTGCACTGGTAATACAGATCTCCGCCATATCCACATTTTCTAATGCCTCTCGTAAAACCAGATTGGAAATAAAAACAATAGGCGCAGCTTCCAAAGAGGATCCAATACGCTTATTAGCACGTTCAAGCTCTAAAGCACCTGTCACAACTTTACGGACCTGCCGAATTTTTTTCCAACGCTCAGCCAAAGATTGGTTTTGCCATTCTTCTGGTACAGAGCGAAATTGTTCCAAATGCACCGATTGGCTTCCTGGATAACGCTCTAACCAAGCTTCTTCCATAGTAAAAGGTAACATTGGAGCAAGCCATGTTACCATACGCTCAAAAATCTCACGGACAACCTGCAAGGAGGCCTTGCGTTTTTTTGATGAAGGCGCATCACAATAAAGAGAATCCTTGCGGATATCAAAATAAAATGCCGATAACTCAATGATTGAAAAATCCAATAATGCACGCATAATCTTTTTAAAATCAAATTCATCGTAAGCGCGATTAATCAACTGATCAAGTTCAAAAAGCCTATGCAATATAAATTTTTCAAGATCCGGCAGTGCACCATAAGATACTTCTTCTCCATCATCATGTGCTAAAGTTCCTAGCATCCAACGAATTGCATTGCGTAGTTTACGATATGAATCCACATTTGTTTGAAGTATTTTTTTGCCTAAACGCTGATCTTCCCAATAATCGGTTGTCATAACCCAGAGACGAAAAATATCAGCTCCAGATGTTTTAATGATCTCTTGCGGAACAACCGTATTGCCTAAAGATTTAGACATTTTCTTACCATTCTCATCCAAAGTAAAACCGTGTGTGATCACGGCTTTATAGGGAGAACGAGCACGCGTACCACAGCTTTCCAAAAGAGAAGATTGGAACCATCCGCGATGTTGATCTGAACCTTCAAAATAAACATCAGCAGGCCATTTCAAATCAGCCCGATCTTCTAACACAAAGCTATGGCTTGCTCCAGAATCAAACCAAACATCCAAAATATCATAAACCTGTACCCAAGGCTCATGTGCACGCTCACCTAAAAAACGTTCACGTGCTCCTTCAGCAAACCATGCATCTGCCCCTTCTGCTTCAAAAGCCCGTAAAATACGCTCGTTCACACCTTCATCTTTTAGAATAACACCATCCTCATTCGCAAAAATACAAATAGGAACACCCCAAGAACGCTGACGAGAAAGAACCCAATCAGGACGATCTTCTATCATAGAAGCTAGGCGGTTTTGTCCAGAAGACGGCACAAAACGCGTTTTTGAAACAGCTTCCAAAGCCCGACTACGTAAAGTTGAACCATCCCCAAAATCTTTATCCATTGAAATAAACCATTGTGGTGTATTGCGAAAAATAACGGGTTTTTTTGAACGCCAACTGTGGGGATAGGAATGCTTTAAACGCCCCCGTGCAAACAATCGATCTGCTTTAATTAAAGCGTTAATGACCTCTTTATTGGCATCACCCATTTTTCCATTATCATCAATAACACGTGCAGGTCCTCCTTCACGATCTGGTCCTAAACCTGGAACATCTTTCGTATAGAACCCTGCATCATCAACAGGAAACGGTATAGATGAATCAATCCCCGCTTGCTCCAGTAAGGACTTATAATCATTCCAAATTTCAAAGTCCTCACGCCCATGGCTTGGTGCTGTATGGACAAAACCTGTACCCGCACTCTCTGTTACGTGCGAACCATCAAGCAATGGAATTTTAAAGTTATACCCCCCAGCCAAACCTTTGAGTGGATGAAAAAGAACAAGAGCTTTCAACTCTTCAGAAGAAATAACACGCAAACGCTTCAAAACAAGTTTGGCTTTTTCTCCACAACTCATCGCTAAAGCGTCTGCAAAGAGAAGCTTTTCTCCCACTTGAGGACCAAAATCATTTTCAGCACTTTCAACTTCGTAAATACTATAAGAAATTTGCGAAGAATAACTCACTGCACGGTTAGCAGGAATTGTCCACGGTGTTGTTGTCCAAATGACGACATAAGCACCATATAAATCATCAGAATTTGCTTCAAAGACAGGAAATTTAACCCAAAGCACCTCTGATTCATGATCATGATATTCAATCTCAGCCTCTGCCAAAGCCGTACGCTCTACAACAGACCACATCACCGGCTTGGAACCACGATAAATCTGATCTAACATAGCAAATTTTATCAATTCACTGGCAATGTGTGCTTCTGCATGAAAAGCCATTGTAGTATAAGGCGTGTTAAAATCTCCCACGACACCAAGGCGTTTAAATTCTTCACTTTGGACGGTTACCCAATGCTGTGCAAATTCACGGCATTCTTTACGAAACTCGTTAAGAGGTACCTCATCCTTATTTTTTCCTTGTGCTCGATATTTTTCTTCAATTTTCCATTCAATTGGAAGCCCATGGCAATCCCAACCAGGTACATAATTTGCATTAAAACCGCGCATTTGGAATGAACGGACAACCACATCCTTTAGAACTTTGTTTAAAGCATGCCCAATATGAATATGACCATTTGCATAAGGTGGACCATCATGAAGAATATAAAATGGACGATGTTTTGCTTGTTGGCGCAATTGCGCATAAAGCCCCATATTTTCCCAACGCGCCATCAATTCAAGCTCTTTTTGCGGAAGCCCTGCACGCATAGGAAAATTTGTCTGTGGGAGATAAAGAGTTTTTGAATAATCTATTGTTTCATTTTTCACAGCCATTGTGAAATATCCCTGTCCACTTTTACGATTTCATTTTTGCATAACTTCCCTGAACCCTGCAACTCTGGTTTTTATCTATAGGGAAAGCCGAGCTTATCATTCGTATTAAGCAGCGATCAGGAAAATATATCATCACAATCTATGGGCTTTATCATGAAATTCACAAGAAAAGAAACCAAAAAGTGATCTTAAAAAAAATAAAGGCTCCACTGACAGTGGAGCCTCTTAGAAATTTACTCTTTAAAAAATTAGAATTTATAAGCTACACCAACACGGAAATCATTGGTTTTGTAGTTAACTTCAAGTTTTTCCTTTGCAAATTTCTTTTTACCAAAATCAGAGTAACGATATTCTGCACGTACAATCACATTATCCAAAACCGAGAAATCAACGCCACCACCAAGTGTGTAACCAATCATGGTTTTTGTTTCATCAGATAAGTTCTTAGAAGAAACGACTCTTCCATCCTCATCCTTAACGGATATTGATACAGTGTCTTGGAACTGCCCATAAGCAATACCGCCAGCAAGATAAGGCATAAAGCGATCAGCAGCAAAACCAATACGTACCCGTGTAGCACCACCCCAATTTTGTTTGAAAGTATGATTTAAAGTTTCAACTTCATCCTCTTGATCAAGACCAAGTTCAGAAGCCAGCTTTTTTATTTGTTCTATACCATATACACTGGAATCGTTCTTATCCACCGCTTGTGTACTTTGTGCAGCGTGTCCAGACATATTCTGTCCACCATGAGAACGAGAAGCATGTGGATTAGTACCATTCGGATGAGCACCAGAGCTACGCCCACCTGCATGAGGTGCACCATGCGAATTAGCATTTCCGCTACCATGGGAAGAACTATGGTGACCTCCCTGTTGGGCTCCGCTTGTTCCATTAGAAGCTTTTGTCTCTGAACCAGAGGATGATCCTGATCTCGCGAGTACAAGTGATGAACTCGGTACTGTTCTTTCTACTGCTAATGGTTGTGATACAGATTGTACCGGTGTAGGTGCTTTTACTGCTGGCTGACTTGCTTCTGTTCCTGTTGATGATCTAGAAGATAGTGGTATTTTTTCAACCGTTTTCGCAGACCTTGCTCCACTTGACCCTACTGCTGTTGATCCTGTTACTGTGCTGGAAGATGTCGGGTTAGATGCTGCTAATGATTCTGATCCTTTTACTACCGTGCTCGCCAATGCCAATCCTTTGTCTGACCTTAAAGACGATTGTGACTGCACTGATCTTGTCCCTGTGCTGGGAACTGTTACTTTAGATGCAGAAGTTAATTGTGCCGTGCCGTTTAACTCTGTTACTACCGTTGACGTCCCTCCTGTTTGTAACTTTGCCGATTGGACGGAGGAAGTTTGCTGTGCCACTGATCCTGCAGGTTTTGACGGGCTTGATGGTAGTGCTGATACGCTTGGCGTTCTTACTTCTGTTTTAGGATTAACATCGCCACCACCACTAGTTCTTACTAATGACTCTGATCGCTGTGTTCCTGCTTGCAATTGTTGCGTTGGATTTTCTGAGGCAGGTTTTGTCGAAGCAGGTTTTGATGAGCCGACTTGTGACGTTACTTGCTCCGTTTGTGTTGTTGCTGCTGATGTTGGTGTAGTTCCTGCATCTACTACTTTTGATGCAGATCGTCCTGAAGCAGCTGTTTGTATTGATGTTACTTCTTGTGCGCTTGGAAGTGTTGGTAGGCTTGCTGATCTGCGGGATCTTACGACTGCATTTTCTACTGTAGTGTTATCAGCTGCACCTATAGTAATGTTCTTTGTGTGTTTTTTTCCAGATATCATTAAATCCGTATCGATACCAAAAATAAAGTTGTCACCGAGATCAATATTAGAACCTGCATAAAAACCACCTGCAAAACCTGAAAGTTTAGGAGAGAACTCTTTATCCAGTGGTAAACTCTTTTCTTGACCAACAAGAGCCACATCAGCCTTACTTGAAAAACCACCAGCTTGGACACCTAAATAAAGACCTGTCCATGAAAAAGTAGGTGCAACAATGGTAGAAGTAGTCGATGATGCTGGCTGATGAGGAATCATAACATCAGCAGCTAGTGCTGTAGACGCTGAAATTAAAGAAAAAATAGACGCTGTTATTAAACGTTTTGTATTCATAAAATCTCTCCAAATATCCAAAATGAAATTCATATAGAGCATCTTTTCTGAAATATCTGTAGCAAAAATGACACACTCACAAAAAAATAAAGATTTTTTGAAAATAAGGCTTCTTAAACTTTTAATTTTGCATTCAATGAGAATCTGTAAACTAAATCACATTAGAATTATGTGTCTTAAAGTTGGATTCATTTTCATTAAATTTTCGTATAACTGTTAATGATAATATTCTTTTATAAATTTCTTTTTAACGAAATCTGAATAACAGTATTCTGCACGCAATAAACTATCATCTGTTATTGCAAAATTAATGCCCGCGCAAACAGTGAAATCAAATATTGTCTTTTTTTAAACCAAGCACCATCAAAGTTTCATCTATTTATCAGCATGATCTACTTTTAGTACTTTAGCAATAGTATTTTGTATCTAAAATTCAGAAAACAAAGAACTTATTCAAACCCTCGCAAAAAAACTTTTAGATTCTTTGCATAAGCATCTTCATCACGCCACATCACTTTGATTTATAATGATAACTTATTGTTTTCATATTGAATGAAAAAACTAATACTGTAGGATTCTCTCATTTCAAATCT
>NZ_JBHIRH010000018.1:0-25984 GCF_042196945.1 Bartonella sp. AA81SXKL
TACTGTACTTTGGTACTCAGATATTGCTCTTTGGTATTCCTTTTTAGTTTGTGTATTGTTTCTTATGTTACATACACCCAGTTTAATAAATATATCTATTTACACACTACAGTGCTCAGTTAAAAAGCCATAGTAAAATTTCCGATTTTATATTTTTTTACAGAGACTTCATTCTTATGACCTTATAGACAGCAAGCTAGAAAAAGCGCATTATATTCAATTAGGTAAGTATAAAAAAGGAAAAAAATTGCAAAGGCATGTTGACATTGGAAAGGCATGCTGTTAGAAAGGCATCAAGTGTGTAGAAACACTTAGCGATAAGCGGATAAACCACGTAAGGTTTCTCCCATGTATTTAAAGTACTGACTTTCTTTTATGCTTTAAGAGCGTATAATGATTTATGTCGGGTGTGGTTATGCCATACAATACCCTTTTTAGGGGAAAGCATACAGCGGACTTATCGCCGTGTTTCTAGCGCCCGACGCTCTTATGGGCTGTCAATAGAAACTTTTTTTACGATAAGGAAAAATTCCAATGAAAAAATATGAATTTACAGGTGAGACAATTGTTGCTGGTTTACACACATTGTGTCGTATTAGAGCCATTAGAGATTTTGGAGACGTAAAAGCAGGTGACCTAGGTGGATTTATAGAAAGCAGTATGCACCTTTCGCATGATGGTGATTGCTGGGTTAGGGATAACGCTCGTGTTTGTCAAAGGGCGCGTGTTTACGGTAATGCACAAATCTTTGGTGATGCTTGGGTCTATGGTGACGCCCGTGTTTACGATAATGCAAAAATTCACGGTAAGGTTTGGATAGATGGTCATGTTTATGGCAATGCAGAGGTTTTTGGTGAAGCGCAAACTTTACGCACCACTCGCATTTTTGATAATGCTAAGGTCTATGGAAAAGCAGATGTTAGAGGCAAGGTTTATGGGAATGCGCATGTATTTGGCAATGCTAGCGTTGACATATATGCTGAAGTTTATGGGAATGCAAGAGTATTTGGCAATGCTAGTGTTCATAATGATGTTAGTGACAATGTTGTCATCACTGGTCGTGAAAAGACTTTAGAGAAAGTTGCATAAAAAAGCAGCGGCGGTGCGGGGGCGCCTGCTTTAAAATAGAAAAAAGAAAGCCATGTCATTTGCGTGATGTGGCTTTATGTTTATCAAAAGATAAAAAAACATAATTTTATATGTTAAAAAACAATAATATCCTTTTGAAATAATTGAAAAAATATGCAAATCATGCTAGGATTTTGTATGTATTAAAATACAAGTTTAAGGTAAAAAAACATGCTAAATAAAGTGATGTTAATTGGCTATTTAGGGAAAGATCCCGAAAGCAAAACAATGAATTCTGGAGCAGAAATAGTCAATTTTAGTATAGCAACTTCTGAAAGCTATACGGATAAAAATACTCATCAAAAAGTAGAGAAAACGGAATGGCACTCCATTGTGGTTTTTAATCCACATTTAGCAAAAATTGCTCTTCAGTATCTCAGTAAAGGTTCAAAGGTTTACATAGAAGGCAAATTACAAACACGTAAATGGCAAGATAAAAATGGTCATGACCGTTACACAACAGAGATTGTCTTACCACAATTCAAAGGCGAGTTGTATTTGCTTGATGCCAAAAAAGAGCAATCGGCATTCCCTTCACCCATTACTTCTCAAAATTATGCTATCGCTTCAGGTGCTACTGATCATGGCACATCTCTTAACGATAGCATGCCATTCTGATTGAAAAAATAGAGCAAAAATAAGAATGTGGATTTCCACAGATACGGGGGATGTATGAGAAAGAAAGATGCCTACATTTCACAAGTGAAAGTACGTCAAGATCCTGTTAATCAATTGGCAATTGAAATGCGTGCTAAACGCTTCTGCTTGACCATAGAAGAGGCTAAAAGTCCGCTTGCTGGTTCTTATGTTGGGCGGCTATGTTTGCAAGGCGTGCTTACTCAAGATCAGTATGATGCTGCGCAAAAATATCTTGAAGTGAGAAATGACTATTCGTGTGCAAAAGGTTTGCCAAGCGCTGTTTATGATGAAATGCCATCATCTTCTGATGACAAAGCAAGAGAGAAGTGGGTTGAACGTGCAACAGAACAGTTTTGTAACATGCAAGAGGTAATCAAAGAAACACAATGCCTCTATAAACAGTATAATCTTTATGCGGCTCTACAATATCTTGTTAGTGAAGATCAAACGTTGCCATATCTTATAAATTCATTGCAGATTGCTCTGAATGCGCTTCATAGACATTTTACGCAAAAGCGCAAAAAAGACTATTGAATAGTAGGCTTTAGAGTGTTATATTTTTGTATAATACTGAAGGGAGCGTTTTATGCACACAACAAAATTACGTAAAGTTGGGGGATCAGTGATGCTCTCCATCCCACCTGCATTGCTTGATGTTCTTCACTTGACTGAAAATACCGAAGTTGGTTTGGCTATTGATAATGGTCGTCTTGTCGTGGGACCATCAGTCCAGCCGCGATACACGATGGCTGAGTTATTAGCTGCCTCCGATTATTCGCAACCACAATCACCTGAAGACCGTGAGTGGGTTGATTCCTCTGCTGTAGGGGGCGAGCTTATATGAGGCGTGGTGATATCTATATGGTAGATTTGGAACCAATCCAAGGACGAGAGCAGCGTGGGTACCGTCCTGTCGTCATTGTTTCTCCTGATGATTTTAATCAAGCAACAGGTTTACCAGTTATTTTGCCGATCACAAGCGGTGGAAATTTTGTTCGCCGTATTGGATTTGCAGTGCCGCTTACGGGTACAAGAACGAGGGGTGTTATTCGTTGCGATCAGCCTCGTGTTCTCGATTTGGTGGTGCGCAATGGGCGTAAAGTAGAAAGTTTGCCAACAGCTATTATGAATGAAGTATTAGCGAAGGTTGTCACGATCTTTAGTTGATCAATTATATGTAGAATCCAGTCTTCCAGATAAGATATTACCACATCTTGTAAGTTCATTACGGATTGTTCTGAATGCTCTACAGAAATATTTTGACAAAAAACTAAATGGTAGATGTTTTATGTTGTTTCTTTCGCTTTGACGTGAAATGTTTTTCTGTGTAATTCGTTGTATTTGTATTACAATGAATACAAAGATGAGGATTGCGTTATGACGATATCTATTCGGTTGTCAAGTGATCTCGAAACACGTTTGAATAATTTAGCTGCTAAGACAGGACGTACAAAGTCTTTTTATTTACGCGAGATTATTGAACGTGGAATAGAGGAAGCAGAGGATTATTATTTAGCTTCACAAGTAAGAGAGCGCGTTCGAAGGGGAGAGGGTACTTTTTATAGCTCTGAAGAGGTGAGGAAAGAGCTTGGCTTGGACGATTAGGTGTTAGAAAACTGAAGCAAAGTCTGGACAAATATTTTTCACAAAAGCGCATAATCGTATTGGTTTATAACAAATATTCTACCAAATGCTCGTAGGATTTGTTGTAATGAAAATCTTTATTTTCGAAAATTGTCTCCTGCTTTTCGATATGAAATTGTTTGTATTCTTCCTTTATAGCTTTTTTCAGTGCATTCACCTTTTCTTCACCGAAGATAATTTGTAGTTTCTCTCTTGAATTTATTATATTTACGAGCATATCCCAATAGATAAATCTATTATAGCATTTTTTACTTGCTGATTTAATTTGTTCTATTGTTCCTAATTTATAAGTTTTCTCAAATGTTGGAATATTTTCAGAAATGTATAGATTATAATTATCTTTTTCATTTATGAGTTCTTTATCTTTCTCTTTACACTCATTTACCTTCCATTTTACCTCTTCGGTATAACGGTCTTCATCTAAAGAAATATATCCTTCTGTAACAGTTTCAAGAAGACGCTTATAATGAATAAAAATTTCTCTTGCTATTCTATAGTCATCCGAAATGTCATACAACAATGTCAGTAAATATTTTTTTATCCCTACTAGGCATTCATACTTAGGAGGCAAATGCCATGATTTCAGTATTTCTTCTATCTCTTCGTATTCTGTATTTTTAGACATTTCATCCCAGTAGATGTCAAGCGATTTATCATTTTTATAAAACCCATGTAACGCTTGTTTTTCGTACTCGGCTATGATCATATCATCAACCACATATAACCACCAATGCAACAAAAACATTGTAGGTTTATGACATGTTTTTTCTGTAAGGGGATCTACGATTTTTTCAACAACTATCCCGTTTTTTTTCATGAGTCGCATTGTTTTTAGATAGCTTTTCTTAAAAGCTATGTGTTTCTTGAATACATTGATTTTTTCGCAATGCTCAGCAGAAGGTTCTGTTTCCAAAGCTTTCTTATAGAGAAACGGTATTTCTTTATATCCTTGAGTACAGATCTCTTTTATGATGGGATGGTGATGTTCATAATCTTCACCTATCATTATGGGATCTTTTATTCTTAGTATATCCTTTTCCCACTGTTTAATTTCTTTATTCCATTGCCTAATCCATTTTTGCGATATTTTTCGAGTTTTTTTTAAAAGACTTTTATCCCATTTCGTAATTTGTTCTTTGTATATTTCTATTTCTCGATTTTTCTGTTCCTGAAGTAACTCGAATTGTTCTTCATAGTCATTTATTCTTAAATAGCTCCTAAAAGACAGTAAAGTTGCTATTATTAGTAATATGTTCACTGAGAATTCAAAATATAAAAACACATCGATTATTATGATTAATAAAATCGTATTTTCGAATCCTACATTCCAACCTTTCTCTCCTACCTTCGAAATGTGGTAGATCATATTTGCTGCTATTAATATTCCTCCTATGACTATAATTATTTCCATTATTCCCCCCACTTTTTGCTAATCAATAATTTAGTGCTTCCGTATAATTGATTCGTTTAGAGGATACAATTGTGAGTTATTGGGTGCTAAAGATACTAGATTTAGGTGAAAAAAATAAAAAATACACAATATAGTGATTTTTTTGTTGACAGGATATGAAAAATAGTGTTTTATGGCATTGCTGTACTAGTCGAATTGTGTCTAGAATTACGGTAAAGGTATAACCTTTCTTATAAGTTTATATGATTGTTCAGAGCCCTGCTTTTGCGGGGTTTTTTATTGTCTTGTTTACAAAAAGAAACACACATGAAAACCACTGAAAAACTTGCAAAAAGAACGCCCCCAAAGGCAGGTCAAGGGCGGGTAAAAGGTGTGCCAAATAAAACGACACGTATTTTGAAAGAAGCAGTGCTTAAGGCAGCAGAGCGCGCTGGTAAGAAATATGGTGATGATGGTTTGGTCTCTTATCTAGAAAAACAGGCAATCAAATGCCCCGCTGCTTATTTGGCATTGTTGGGGAAGATTTTGCCTCTTCAAGTGACAGGGGAAGATGGCGGGGCGATTAAGATGATAACGCGTGTGGAAATCGCGCCTTTAGTTCATGACAACACGACAGATTAATATTGTTCCAAAGCTTATACCGATTTTTACAGATAAGGCTTTGGTGCGTGCGGCTTGGGGTGGAAGAGGGTCTGGAAAGACAAGATCATTTGCCTTGATGGCTGCTTTAAAAGGCTATCAATTTGGTAGGGAAGGGATATCAGGCACTATACTTTGTGCACGTCAGTTTCAGAATTCGCTAGCAGAGAGTTCATTGGAGGAGATTAAGCGCGCCATTGAAGCGCACGACTTTTTAAAGGACTATTACAAGGTTGGGGAGTCGTCGATTAAGTCAATTGATGGTCGTATAGCCTTTCAGTTTTCTGGTCTGGACCGGAATATTGCAAGTATCAAGTCTATGGGGCGTATTTTGCTCTGTTGGGTTGATGAGGCAGAGCCTGTCACAGAGACAGCTTGGCAAACGCTTATACCGACTTTGCGAGAAGAAGGAGAGGGATGGCGGGCAGAGTTATGGGTGACATGGAATCCATTACGAGAGAATGCCCCCGTTGAGAAGCGGTTTCGCTTTTCAGACAATGAGGCAATTAAGCGTGTAGAGATCAATTGGTCAGACAATCCGAAGTTTCCCAAGATCTTGAATGAAGCACGATTGGATGATCTGAGAAACCGCCCCGAGACCTATAAGCATATCTGGGAAGGGGATTATCTGAAAGCGGTTCAAGGTGCTTATTATCAAAAGGAAATGTTGGCAGCCGAGCAAGAGGGGCGGATAGGGCGTGTTGCTCGTGACCCTTTAATGCAAATACGTGCTTTTTGGGACATTGGGGGGACAGGCGCTAAGGCAGATGCCACGGCGATATGGATAGCGCAATTTGTTGGTAGAGAGATCAGAGTGCTTAATTATTATGAAGCACAGGGGCAACCGTTATCGGAGCATATAGGCTGGTTGCGTCAAAATGGCTATGAGAAAGCATTGATGGTTTTGCCCCATGATGGTGCGACCAGAGACCGTGTGCACAATGTGAGTTTTGAGAGTGCTTTAAATGATGCGGGTTTTGAAACGCAAGTGATCCCTAATCAAGGGGCAGGGGCGGTTAAGATGCGTATAGAGGCGGTGCGGCGTATTTTGCCGTCTGTTTGGTTTAATGAAGAGATGACGGTAGCAGGGCGCAAAGCACTGAATTGGTATCATGAGAAATGGGATGAGAAGCGCGGCATTGGTTTGGGTGCAGAGCATGATTGGTCGAGCCATGGGGCGGATGCCTTTGGTTTAATGTGCATTGTCTATGAAGCACCCAGTGTCAAACCCAAGCAAGAGCGTTATTGCACTATGGAAAGAGAAGCGGCATCATGGATGGCATTCTAGATCAAGACTTTCAAAAAACGACAATCCTCGATGAATATGAACTCTATAAGCGTTTAAAGTCTTGGTACGCAGAAGATATTGAACATGTTAATGAATGGCGTGAACAGGCGCGTGAAGATTTTGATTTTTATAATGGTCGTCAATGGGCAGAGGAAGATCTTGCGGTTTTAAAAGAGCAACGCCGTCCTGTCATGACTTTTAACCGCATTGCACCCCTTGTGAATGCTATTGTTGGGGCGGAGCGTAATAATAAGCGCGAAGTACAGTTTCAACCACGGCAAATGGGAGCGGCAATACCCAATGAATTGCTTACTGGAGCAGCAGAATGGTTTCGTGATGAGGCAGAGGCGGAATATGCCGATTCCGATGCTTTTCAGGATATGGTTATTTGCGGTATGGGCTGGACAGATACGCGGCTTGATTATGATACAGATCCCGAAGGGATACCTGCTGTTCAACGTTTAGATCCCTTAAAAATGGTTTGGGATGCCAATGCTGTAAGACCAAATCTCATTGACGCACAGCGTATGTGGTATGTTGATCGCAAATCCGTTGAGGATGCTAAAAGTCTTTTTCCTGATGTTGCTGTTGAAGATCTTAACGCCGATTGGGCTATCGATAGTACAACCGCTTCTGAGGATTCTCATGTGTCGCTTGATGCGTATCAAGATGACTCCAATGCGACTTCTCTCTCAGATCCGTATTCTGGGAAACGCTATGTTACGCTGGTTGAATGCCGTTGGTTTGAATATGAGACCACTTACAAGGCGCCTGATCTTCAAACCGGACAGATGCGCAACTATAGCAAACAGGAGTTTGAACAGCTTCAAAGGGTGATGCCACAACTACAAGGGGTGTGTTTTAATAAAAAAGTGGTGAGGCGCGCTTTTCTAGGACGACGTCTTTTAGCAAAGCCCGATAAGCCATTAGCACCTGATGGGCAATTTGGGTGGGAGTGTATCACGGGCACGCTGGATAAGCTTAAAAACCAGTTTTACGGGATTGTTCGCCCCGCAAAAGATCCACAAAAATGGTCGAATAAATATTTTAGCCAAGTGATGTATATCCTTAATAGCCAGTCTAAGGGCGGCTTGATGGCAGAACGAGACGCTTTCGATGATGATCGCCAAGCTATGGAAAGCTGGGCGCGAACGGATACGATTACTTGGGTTAAAAATGGCGCGCTTATAGGAGGGAAAATTCAACCAAAGCCAAGTGCACAATTTCCCAATGGATTTTTTCAGCTGTTTAATGAATCGCGTGAAGCGATAACGCATGTAACAGGGTTATCAGCTGAGTTTATCGGAACACGGGAGGTCAACCAAGCCAATGTGCTGGAAAACACACGCCGGCAATCAACGCTTAATTTGCTTGCGGGGCTGTTTGACAATCTCAAGCTTTATCGGTGTAGGCAGGGAAAGATTATTCTCTATCTTATTCAAAATTATCTCTCTGATGGGCGTTTGGTACGTATTTCTGGACAAGAGAATGCCCAATATGTGCCGTTGACGCGTGAAGCTGTTACGACGCTTGAGTATGACATTATTGTTGATGATTCACCGACAAGCCCCAATGAAAAAGAGAAAACTTTTGCGACAATTACGCAGATGTTGCCATTGCTTGGTGGGTTCTTAACACCGGAGATGATTCCAGATCTTTTAAAGCTTTCCCCACTACCGGCAACATTGGTAGCAAATTTAACGGCAAAAGCACAGCAGGCACAACAAGAACAACAGCAACAGCAGATGATGCAACAAAGCCAAGGGGCGCAATTAACTCCAGAGCAACAAGCAAAGATTGCTGTTTTACAGCAAGAAGCGCAAGCAAAGAGCACACTCTATCAACTTGATACGCAGCAGAAACAAGCGGCATTGCAGCAGAAAAATATCGAACTTTTCTTGAAACAAGAACAAGCGCGTATGCAGCTTGAGTTGCAACAGGCAAAAAATGAGATAGCGCAGCGCGACTTAGAGCGCAAAGCTTTACAGGCTCAGTTGGAACACTATCGAGTTTTGACAAAAAATATAATAACACATTGAAGGGACAGAATATGGAAGAAGAGTTTACGCCTGAAGAACAAGCAATCTATGATGAACATTTTGCCAGTGATAATGCTATTGAATTGGTCGAGCCTGAACAAGTTGAGGAAGTTTTTGATGCAGAGGAAAGTTCTGAACAGCCAGCTGTAGAACCACTTCAAGAGCAGCCAAATTCTGATGTAATAGAATCTGATAAATTAGAGCAAGAGCGGCAAGCACGCCAAAAGGCAGAACAAAGCGCCATTGAAGCGCGTGAATTGGCTATTGAACTTGCGCAAAAATATGCCGCAATGCAGGAAGAAATCACGCGCCGCCGTGAGGAAAATGTTCCCTCCCTAGAAGACGACCCACAAGCACATGTTGCATGGCTTAGTCATAAGGTACAAGAACAACAGAAATTACTTGATGAGTTTTCTCGCATAAGAGAGAGCCAAGAGCGCATGAGTCAAGAGGAATATGAACGCCAAAAGTTAGGGGATTATTTCGAGGAAGCCAAAGCGCAGGTACAAGATAAATATCCGGATTTAGACAGTATCACCGATTATCTCTATGAAAGAGCAGACAGTGTCCTACAAGCGCAAGCAAGCCTTTATCCGCAATGGAAAGACCCCGCAGCACGGCAACAACAAATTGGTGCTGAATTGCGCCAAATATGCCAACAATGCCAAAAAGCCGGTATAAACCCAATAGAGGTGCTGGTGCAAAAAGCAAAGGCTTTTGGCTATAGTGAAGCACCAATAAAGGATGAAGTGGAAACCCTTCAAGAGCGTTCTCAAGCAGCGCGAACACTTACAGCGCGCAGCGGGCAAGTTCCAACAGGCGGTATGGATGTGAGAACGCTCTTTTCCATGCCGGAAGCCGAATTTGCTGTATGGGTTGAGAAAAATCCCAAAAAATTTGAACAAATTATGAGTAGAGCTTGAAGATGTGCGTGGTGACGCAACAGAGAGAACCAAGTGATTTTTATCGTTTGGGATAGCCGCAAGGCGAGTTTTAAAAACCAAGAAAGGCATTGATTGAAATGGCAGTAACAGAAGTAAAGCTCAATGACCCATTAGCCGTTGGCGTTTGGGCTAAGATACTAAACACAGAAACTTCAAAAGCGTTGCCTATTGCACCGCTGATGGGGGAGAGCAAAAACAGCATTATCCAAGTGTTGGATATGCTAGGGAAAAGTGCTGGTGACTCCGTTACGAGTGGATTACGAGTTCAACTGATGGGGGATGGCGTTAGCGAGGGACAAACGCTGGAAGGCAATGAAGAAGCACTCCAATTTATGAATGAAAAGGTGCACATCAACGAGCTTACTCATGCGGTGCGCATCAAATATGAAGGCTCTATTGATCAACAGCGTGTTCCCTTTAGTTTGCGTCAGGAAGCAAAGGATGGGCTTGTTGATTGGTATGCAGATCGCTTAAGTTTGATGTTCTTCATTCAGGCAGCAGGTTATACAGCACCATGGATGCAGTTTGAAGGACGCAACATAACGCTTAAACCGGTGCATTATGGTTTTAATGCTCCATTAGAGCCAAGCAAATTGCGTGTTATTCGCCCAGCTAAGAAAAAGACTGATGAAGAGCTTACAAAAGACGATGTTTTTACATTAGATCTTATAGATCAAGCTGTTGAACGTGCTAAACTTGCTAATCCACGTTTGCGCCCTGTTCGTGTTGATGGAAAATCTGCTTATGTGATGTATCTCCACCCAACACAGGTGACCCAATTGCGTACCAACACAAAGAGCGGGCAGTGGTTAGACATTACCAAGGCGGCTTATGATGGTTCTGGAGCGAAGAATCCAATTTTTAATGGTTCTTTGGGGATGTATAACGGTGTCATTTTGCGTGAAGCAGAGCATGTCCCTAATGGTGTTAATTCAAAGACACAAGAGCCTGTAACATCTGTTCGTCGTGCTGTTTTGCTTGGTGCGCAAAGTATCATCATGGCTTATGGGCGTATTGGTAATGGTGCAACAGGAGGCAATGGGGAAAATAGTGCGACGCGTTATAAAATTGTTGAAGAACTGTTTGATTATCAACGTGAATTTGGTTTGGCTGCAAAAACCATTATCGGCATGAAAAAGTCACGCTATACCTTGCCGCATTCTGATCAAGGGGGACAAGATTTTGGCACGATTGTTATCCCTTCTTTTGCTGAAGCAAGCTAACAATTTTAACTTCATTAAAGGATGACAATTATGGCAGAAAAACCGCCAATTACACAAAAACCTGCTGAACCTGTTGAAACCGTTGAGACTGTTGGCATGACAGATGAGGGATTGCCACATGTTTTGCAAGGACGCAACAATTGTACACAGCAGGTTAGTTATTTACGGGCACGTGTTAAATGTACAGACCAAGGGTTGATAACGAAAATTGGTGTTCTACCCCGAGGGGCTTTTATAAAAAGTATTACAGCTTATCCCATGGAGGATTTTGAAGATGTAAAAGCTACATTTGGAAAAGAGCCTCATGGTAATGATTATGGAGATATAGGGCTTACGCAATATTCCAATAGCGATCTGTACCTCCCTATGAAGGAACGAGATGTTTCGTTAGAGGCTGAAAGTACGATTTATATGACACGAGACAAGAAAAGCACCAAAGGTGATGCTGAGGTGATTGTTGAGTTTTATACAAATCGTTAAAGGCAAGGGGGCGTTTGTTGCTTGCGTCCCCCTCCCATACAAGATGCCGCAAGACATTTGGAAGAGAGTCATATGACAATAATAGTACAGACAGGTGGTCCGATTGGAGACAAACAGACCATTGCTCCTTGGGATAAAAATTTTATCCAGATGTTAAACGATATTCAGGATGAAATAGATGATCAAACAGATGAGTATGTTGATCAAGTGCAAAGGGCGATATTTTCGGCTATTCGCTTTTGTGAACGATTGCCTTTTTATTTCAATGAAAGCCGCGAAGTTGTTTTTACCACTATAAAGGGAAAAAGCCGTTATGGTGCAGAGGCACATCCTTCAATGACAGGGGCTGTTCGCATTGTTGATGCTTACATTTATGAAGATAATCACAGCAAAGCAAAGCTTTTGCATACAGATCCGCTTGTTATTGAGAATCTTGAGGATGATTGTAGCCATGGCATACCTACCCGCTATGCTTATTTTGAACAAAAGCTTATTTTGTATCCAATCCCAGACCGTATCTATTCTATCAGGCTTATTCTTGATCCTATAAGAATAAAAGACATTGAGAGTGCACAAGAAGCTTCAATATGGTTTTTGGAAGCCTATGAACTGATCAAAACCCGCGCAAAATATGAAATTTATACCAATATTATTAAAGAACCACAGATGGCTGCGGCAGCTTTTGCCATGTTTCAAGAGCAACTCGATGCGCTACAAATTGAGACTTCACGGCGCAAGAATTTGTTGAGAGTTCAACATACGGATTTCTGATGACCTTTATTCCTATTGCTGAGTTTAGACCAGATGTTGCATTTATTAACACTGGTTATTCTCGTGAGATTGTGAACGTTTTACCAGCACCCAATTCCTATATTCCAGTTCCCAAAGTTGCCCCCGTTTCAGAACCTTTTCCGGATGTGATTTTAGGAGTCTATGCAGTAAGGTCGTTAAGTGGTGTGCGGATTATTGTAGGGACATCAACAAAGCTTTACGAATATGATAACAGCACACGCGGTTGGAAAGATATTAGCAAGCTTGGGGAACAATATCACGCCAATGAAACGGCACCTTGGTCTTTTGCTGTCTTTGGTGATTATATCATTGCCGTTAATAACAATGATACACCGCAAATATTCGCCTTAAAGACAGCAGAGAGATTTGAAGATTTGGGGGGGAATCCCCCGCGTGCTGGACTTGTTCGTATTTGGGGAGATTTTGTCTGTTTAATGAAATTAACAGATAAGCCAAATCGTGTTCATTGGTCAGGTCTCAATGATGCAACACACTGGAAAGTTGGCGAGAAAAGTTGCGATTATCAAGATTTCCCAGATGGGGAATATGTACAAGGAGCAACGCAAGCAACCAACCCGCTTATTTTTATGCGTTCTGCTATTTATCATGCAACCTTCGTTCCAGGGTCTAAAATAATATTTAGTTTTGTCAAAATAAAAGACAAAATAGGGGCAAAAAGTAGCACAGCAATTGCAAGTCGTGGAGATTATACTTTCTTTATTTCTGATGATGGTTTTTATCAAATCAACAATACTGGTGAGATGTTGCCTATTGGTTTTGGCAAAGTCGATAAAACTATCTTTACGCTTTACAATAACTTTGCCATTGATGAAATAAAAGCCTGTATTGATCCGGTCTATTCACGCGTTTATTTTTCTATAAATGACGATATGATGGGGATGAATATCTATGTTTATGATTGGCTTTTGCAAATATGGAGTGTCATTAAAGGACAGAGACTTCACTTATTTCCTCTCTTTGCGGCGGGTTACACATTAGAAGGTTTAGACGAAGTACAAGAATGCTTGAGAGATTTACGCGCTTCTCTTGATAGTAAAATGTGGCAAAATGGTGCGCCAATGTTGGGAGCGTTTACACAAGACAATAGATTTGGTTTTTTTGCTGGTCCTCCTATGGAAGCTGTCATTGCTTCACAAATTGTAGGGGATACGGGCAGACAGATTAATCTTATGAGTGAGGCTTTTGTTCAAGCAGATACGACAAGTGGTCTTTTAAGCGTTGGAGCTGCTTTTATCATTGATAATAGAAATCAATTAAATTGGGCGAAAGAGCGTTACGCGGGCTATAGCAGCGGAATGTACAATATCCGCTCTAGGGCACGCTATCATGCTTTGCGACTTAGAATACCAGAAGGCACCCCATGGACACATATAACAGGCTTTGATGTAACGCTCAAACCCGCGGGCATAAGATGAGTTTTAAGATCTATAATACAGAAAAATGGAGCGCTGAACAAATGGCGCCCTATTTTGAGAATGTCATAAAATCGATAGCTTATTTTAATCAAAAATTCCCTGATGATTATAATACAGAAACCATTTTAAACGATATTTTGAAGGGAGAAAAAGTTCTTTGGATTATCGTTGATGCGCATGAAAACTTTATGGCGCATGTCACAACACAGTTACAAGAACTCGTCACTGGAGCATTAAGGGCGGTTGTTGTCACACTTGGTGGAAAGGGAGGAGCGCCTTTAACAAAGCTTATCACTCAGATTGAAGCTTATTACAAGAAAAAAGGGGCAAAAGAGCTTGTCATCATAGGCAGGCGAGGGTGGGAAAAATCTCTTAAAACGCATGGATATCTCGTTAATCTTTTAGAATATAGAAAGCAGCTTTAACATGGGAAAAAGTTCTAAACCAATCCAGAATACCCAAAACACGACGCAAACAAATGAACCCCCTGCATGGGCAAAAGGTATTTTTGAACACGCCGCTCAAGATGCCATGACTTTTTATAATCAAGGCAGCGGAAAAGCCGTCTATGATGGGCAACGTGTAGCAGGTTTAAGTGATCAAACAAAGAATGCGATTAATGGGCTTAGCAATAATACGCATAACTATGATAACAATTATTTAAATGGATTAGCCACATGGCAAAATTCAACAAGCCAAAACTTAAAGAACATGGCTTCAGGGCAACAAATAGGCAATAACCCTTACTTTAATGAAGCACTTCAAAACGCATTAAATAAAGCAACAAGCTCTATTAACAGTTCGCTAGCAGGAGCTGGGCGTTATGGTTCGGGTGCACATACCGGCGTTTTGGCTGATGAATTGGGGGGCATAGCAACACAAGCTTTATCACAGCAATATAACCAAGATGTCAACAACATGATGAATGCCAATAGTCTCATTGACCAAGCAAACCAAAATCAGTTGGCGGGTGCCAATAATTTCTTTCAAGGTCAAGGTCAGGCAAATCTCAATGCGTTGACGGGAGGGAGTGTGCTTGATGCCAATCATCAACGGCAATTGGATGAAGAGCGGCAAAAATGGGAACAGCAGAACAATCTTGATTGGGACCAGTTAAGTAAGTTGCTCGCAGCTGGTGGAGCTGTTGCTGGAAATTACGGAACGCAAACAGGACAAAGGACGACATTGACTCCACAGCCAAAACCTAATCCGTGGGAGATTGTTGGAAATGTTGGAACTATCCTTGGTACTTTTGCTGGGCTTAGTGATATCAGAGCAAAAGAAAACATCAGAGGAGCTGGGCAGAGAAATGGCTATAAACTCTATGAATACAACTACAAGGGGCACCCAGAGCGCTATCGCGGGGTGATGGCACAGGATGTTTTGAAGTCAAAGCCAGAAGCTGTTTTCTTGCATAAGGCGACAGGTTTTTTGCATGTGGATTATAGCAAGCTTGGCTTTGAGATGGAAAGGGTGCAGTGATGTTTTGGCGAGAAGAATTAAATGCATTAGAGCGTGAAAAAGCTTATAGAAAGCGTAAAGCGTTGGAACTTGCTGCTTTTAGCACAAACTCTTTTGATGCGAGCAATGGGGATAATACTCCACAAAAATTGAGTCCTACAGAGCTTATTCGTGGTTCTCAAACAGGGACAGAACAAGCTGGGAAAAAAACGCCAGCAGAATTGATTATGTCTACAGATGATTTAAAGCGCCAAATGCCTCCATTACCGGATGCTTCAAAGGATACTGTTAAGATACAAGAGGCGTCAGAGCAACAAAAGTATGACTTCTCAGATCAGGGAGGTGTTGCATCAATGATCCCTCAATCTCCACTTGTTGGGAACATTGATCAGTCTAGTGGGGATGAAGCTGGGCGACAGCAAAAAGATGTGATGGATTATATTGCTCAACTTAATGAGAAATCTATAGCGGCAAACTCTTTGAAAAACGATTCTGGAAATGATGAGGAAAAGCTTTTTGAGGCACCCATAGGAGAAGAAAAACATTTGAATGCACACTTACCAGAAGAGGAACATTTAAAAGCAAGTGCTAAGCCCGAACAGGCAACCGATTATGTAAACGCAGTTGGGAACTTTATTCATAAAGATGCAAATCCAAGCAGCTTATGGGAGCGTTTTAGAAAATCAGAATTTTCCGAGCATCTCATGGATTTTTTTGCGGGGTTAGCATCAGGAAAAACACCGCAAGAAAGTTTTTCAAATGCGGCACTTGTTATGCGGCAGGGCAATAATGTACGTGCTCAAAATAGACCAATTTTTGAGTTTTTACGCTCTAAGGGATATAGTGATAAAGACGCACAAGCCCTTGTGCAATATCCAGATCTTGCCATGAAAGTTATAGGCAACACATTAAGCCCTCAAGAAGGCTATAGAACATTGACATCAGAAGAAAAGGCAGAGCAGGGATTGCCTGAGGATATGACTTTCCAAGTCTCAACAAGCACAGGTAAAATTATACCTGTCCAAGGAGGACAGCGTTCCACTGCTTCTGGATTAGGAGGAAATACTGATAACATGCTGTCAAAGCCTGAATCAGGTTATATGTATGTTAAGGACGAAAATGCACTTGGTGGCATACGTGCGATGCCAATTGCAGGCAGTGGTTCAGAACATAAATTAATTCAAGAACAGAAGGAGGAGGAGCGTAAAAACCAACAAATGCAAATGCGAATTCTGGAAACAGCAGACAGGTCAAATCGTATACTCTCAGCATCTAAAGAATTGCTAAAAACTATTGAGGAACACCCGCATGTTGTTGGTTTCACGGGTTCTATAGGGTCGTTCCTTCCTAATTCTAAGGCAAAAGATTTTGGGCATATGCTCGATTCATTGAAGGCAAGTATCGGGCTTGATGCCTTGAGAAAAGCAAAAGCATTTTCACCAAATGGCGCATCTGGCTTTGGGAATTTGTCTAATATGGAATTGCAAGCATTGCAAAACTCTGTAGCAGCACTGTATCAAGATCTTTCTGCAGAGCAAATGAAGAAATCTTTAAAAACAGTTATTGACACTTTCAATAAATCCAATGCAGCAACGCGCGCAATTCTTTTTGGTGGTGCAGAAGCAACAAACGAGCTCGTTCGAGCCGCCTATGGGCAAGATGCTTATAAGGGAAATCATGCACAGTCAAATGATCCACTAGAAAAACAGATAGAAGCATTGCCGGAAGGCATGTTGTTCGTTGATAGAGATGGACGCATTAAGGAGAAACAAACCAATGGCTGAAGTAATCCCCCCTCTTATTAATCGTAAAAACACAAGAGTCATTGGGCATATAAGCGACTATACACCAGAACAGCTTCAAGAGCTTTTCGCGAAGAATAAGGAAAGGCTAAGTGGTTCTGTTACAGGAAATAGTGGTGCAACAGAAGAAGATAGTCCACATCCAAGTGCAGCGGGTGCTTTTGGATGGGGTGCTCTTCATGGGTTAACTATGGGGTATGATGATGAAATAGCTGGAGTATTCGCTTCGGGACCTCTGGGACCTATTAATTATTGGATGGGAGATAAAGAGGCAGTCAAAAAGTATAATGAAGTGACAAAGCGATGGCGTGATTATCAAAGAGCGGCGAACCGAGATCATTTTTATGCATCTCTTGCGGGGAATTTAGCGGGCGCTGCAATTCCTTTTCTAATACCAGGTCTTGGCGCTCCTGCTGCTGCTCGTGCGGCAATTGGGGCTGATGTTGTGCTGGGAGGTAGAGCTGGTGTTGCAGGAGCACAAATAACCAGTAAAGCTTTAGCAGCAGGAGAAAGGGCGGTGCAATCTGCTTTAGCAGAGGGTGCGGAACGGGCAGCGGCAAAAGCTGCAGGTGAAGCAGCAATGAAAGCAGTAGCAAGTAAAGAGGCGGCAAAATTTAGCTTGGGGCGTGCAGCAAAAACTGGAGCCATTTATGGTGGAATAGCAGGCAGTGGTGAGGGGGAAGGGCTTGCAGATACTCTAGTGTCTGCTGGGGTTGGTGCAGGGCTAGGCGTTGCAACACCATTTGTGGCACATTCTGCTTTAAAGGTTACACCTTTTGTTACAAAACCATTCAAAGTAACGGCTTCTGGTGTTAAGAAAACATCTGCTGTTGTCAAAAAAACAGCTGAGAAATTGTTTGGTAAAACTGAACCAATAACACAAGGTGTAGAAAAAGAAGCATTTCAGATAAGCGATAGAGCGCTTAGGGATGTAAGCCAAACTTTAGGGGATGAAGGTGTTGATAAACTTGAAAGGGCATTAAAACAGCGAGGTCCTGATTCAATGATTATTGATCTTCATGATGAGCTTGCTACAAGAGCTTTTAAGGCAGCAAAAAAAGATTCTGATACATATTCGCTCATAAGTAATCGTTTGAATGAAAGGCAAGATGCGAGTGCATTGCGGGTAAAGAATGCGTTGACAGATGTGATGGGTCCAAAAGTAGATACGCTTAATTTAAAGCAAGAGATTATCAAACAAGCACAGAAAAAGGCTGAACCATTTTATGAGAGGGCGAAAGCTTCTCCCATTTCTAATGCTGTTCGTGAAGATTTATCGCGGTTGCAAGAAACTCCTGCCTTCCAAAAAGCCTATAAAAAAGCAATTGCGCAAATGCCAAATGAAGCGGATGCAACAGTTATAGGGAGCAATGGATATCCAAAGCTGAATATGCGAATTTTACATAAGATGAAAGAGGTTTTGGATGATCAAATTAATTCTGCGCGCATCAAAGGAAAACAAGGATATGCGCGAGATTTGACTCTGTTCAAACAACGCATTCTGGACGTTTTGGATACGTCCTCTCCAGATTATGTTAAAGCACGGAAAATTTATTATGACGAGCGTACTATTGGTGATGCCCTCGAGCAGGGAGAGCAAGCGCTGAAGAAGAGCGTTAATCTCGACACAATCAACAGTCAACTTTCGGATTTTGGGTTGATGGAAAAAGAGGCGTTTCAAAAAGGTATACGGTCGCAAGTAGAACATGCGGCAGGCAATGCACAGAATTTTGACCACAATCTTTTGAGTTTGTTTGACACAAAAAATGGTCAAGAAAAATTACAGCGTATTTTTGGTGAAGATAAAGCTAAGCAACTTATGAAAGTGTTGCGACCAGAAGTGGAAAGAACAAAGCTTTTTGCACGATTGCCAAACCATATAGGTGAAGTGGAAGAGAGGGGGGCACAACAGACTATGGGTATAGGAAAGATTGCTTTCATCAAGGCAGTTGTAAAAAATTTCGCAAGAGAATTTGGACGCAAATTCTCAAGCGTCCATAAAGATACTGAGAGAGATATTGCAGCGCTTATAACAGCGCGGGAAAAAGGAGATTTTGGGTTAGCAAGAGAAAAAGCCATTGAATTAATTAAGACGTTTCATGAAGCAGAAAAGAAACGCTTAATAACACGAGAAAATTATACGAAATTCATTAATTTTGTTGGCATTATTTTGAATAGCAGCGTTGATAGAACGGTTATAAACTAATGATCAATTTTCATCCTAAAGTGAAGCGTGCTATCTCACAGGCAGCACAAAAATATGGTTTACCAGAAAGCTTTCTTGAACGTGTTGCTATGATAGAAAGTAATGGTAATCCAAATGCAAAAAATAAGAACAGCAGTGCAGGGGGGCTGTATCAATTTCTCGATTCAACAGCAAAACACTATCAACTGAATGACAAGTTTGATCCCTTTCAAGCAACCGATGCTATGGCACGGTTAACGAAGGATAATACGCGTTATTTAGTCACAGCATTAGGCAGAGAGCCATCAGAGGCAGAGCTTTACCTCGCACACCAACAAGGAGCAGCAGGGGCAGTAAAGCTTATCAAAAATCCACATATTCCAGCAAGCCAGCTTTTAGGTCGACAGGCAGTCACACTCAATGGTGGCAATATGGAAGCTACAGCAGGGGATTTTATGAATCATATTTATGGGCTTTACAATAAAACGGGAGATGCTTTGAAGAGAACGATACAGCAAAACCAAAGCAATGGACAAGCAGCACCAAACGAGGTGGGTCCTTTGCGTGGGTTTGAGAGGCTTCAAAAGACACTTCAAGGTAATCAAGTGGGTCAAGGTGATCAAGGGGGCAACCAATTGATGGCATATGACACGCCATTCCCAAACAGAATGATGGCACCTGAAAGCAGAGACAATTTAACAGGACAGATTATGGAAACCACACCATTGCAAGCACAAGGTATTGATGCAGGTGCTCTTAAAAAGGGCTTTTCCGGTTTGCTTCATTTAATGAGAGAGAATGGAGAACGACAAAAACAGCAGGCACAGATGGTACAGCAACAAATGTTACAGCAACCAGTCATGGCGGGTTTCTCACAATCGACTGGGGGACCGACAGATTTAACACCTCTTATTGATCCTTCTAGGCGGCAATCTGTTGGTTCCTATGGGCGGCAAAAAGAAGAGCAATTGCGCGAAGAGCTATTAAGAAGAACGGGGGCTTATCATGTCTGATATTTATGACTGGTCACTCACAGCTGATCAAAATGCGAATTCCGATAGTATCATTAATTGGGCAGAAGGGCAGCCGCCTAGTTCTGTTAATGATAGTGCGCGGGTCATGATGCAGCGTATACGTGAATATCTTGCCGATAATGGTGGTTCTCTTGACTCAAAGTTTATTGTGAATGGAAAGGAACAAACAACATCAATCACGTTGACGACGGTGTCGCCGATAGCGAAATATAAAAACGATATCATTATCCGCTTTAAGGCGCGTGGTATAAATATTGGTACGACAACAATAAACATGAATAATATAGGAGCAAAGCCACTCTATAAAGCCACCAGCACAGGGATAGTACCATTAACAGGTGGTGAGTTACAAACAAATGGTATTTATGAAATAGTCTATAATGATGGCGTATCAACAAAAGGTCTTGATGGCTGGTATCTTTTAAACCCTACCCCCATTCCACCACCGAAGGTCGAAACCTTTCCTTGTGGTTTTATTGCGACCTTTGCTATGCAAGAAGTCCCAAACGGCTGGCTTTTATGTGATGGCGCTACTTATGAACGCAAGGATTATCCGCAATTATTCAAGGCGATAGGGGATAAATGGGGAAAAAACAGCGATACAACCTTTAAAGTTCCAGACTTTAGAGGAATGTTTTTGCGCGGCTTTGATAATGGTCGCGGTTTAGACAGAAGTAGAAAATTTGCTGATATACAGCAAGATTGCCTTAAATCGCACACACATGCTTGTAGTGTTGAATCGGCGGGGCAGCATACACACGAGTTTCAGTATAATGGAGTGGGATGGAGTGCCAATGATATTGGTAGAAGAAACCCCTCTTATCACTATGCCGTTCTTGGAGGAACAACACAACCTGCTGGAGTGCATACGCACAAGATAACACTTTCTTCAACGGGCGAGGCAGAAACACGCCCTGTTAATGTACCGGTTGTTTATGCCATAAAATCGTGAGTTTTTCAAATGATCAATAATCCGTCTGCTATTGATGATATTGCGGACGCGGAGCAAATCCGCGTCCTTTTTTATGCAAGCAATAGAATGGTCCATGCACCCTTAAATAAGGTGCTTGATCTTGTCAAAAGCGACATACAGCATGATCTTTTAAGCGCTTTGGCAGAATATAAAGAAGCGACAGATAAACGTCTCGAGACCATGCAAAAACTTATTGATGAATTGCAGTCCTCTCTTCACACAACAAGACAACGAACTGATTAAGGAATGAAACGCGATGCCATTACCCTATCACACACATATATTTAAGCTTGAACCAGCAACAAAGAAAGAAGTCAAAGAAGGTGTTTTAAATAGTAAGGCTCTCGCACCTATTTCAGTGGGGAGTGCAGCAGCTTATGAGGTAGAATATTTTGCAACTGCTGCTCAAGGAAAAAAAGCTGATGATGCGGTTGCAAAGAGAGATATTGGAGCTCTTGCTTACAAAAATAAGGTCACAATTTGTGATATTGAAGCAAGTGGTGAAGCGCATGAGAATGCGATTTTATCAGGCGCTGGCTGGGTAAAAATATCGCCTTTAGGGATTGGCGATATGAAGGCTGCTACATATGATCCCGACAATGTGGGGGCAAATGCATTTTCTATGGAAAATATGCACGAGGGTCCTACCAAAAAGATCTTAACCACAGAGGAAAGATCAAAGCTACGATGGTTGAGTTCTACGCAGCCAACGATGGAAAAATGGCGGAGGGGAGATGAAGGTGTTTATTATCCCATATCTCCGGTAGATCTCAAAAATACCATTCGTTATTTTGTAGGCTCAAAGTCTTTTGGTATGTCAAAATCAGTTTATGATCCAGATAAAATAGAAAAAGATGTATTTGATATGGAGAATATGAAGGAAGGGAAAAAGCATCTTATCTTAACTCCTCCAGAACGTGCACAGATTGCAAAAATTGATAAAGTTGAAGATGTTGCACAACAAGGGATTCATGTTGCAAGTGAAGCGAAGAACGTTGCAGATAGTGCATTAAGAACAGCAAATGATGCAAAAGCTTATGCAGTAGATGCAAAAAAAACGGCTGAGACAGCACAAAAAACGGGAGACAGTGCAAAAGCTGAGGCAAATATTGCGCAAACAGCAGCCGATAAAGCGCAAGATACAGCACATAGTGTACAGAAAAAAGTTGATCTCATTCAACCTCTTGCCAAACAAGACTGGATTGATGGCACAAAAACAGTGGATGCACTTATCTCACCAGCCAAACTGATGGCTTCAATCAAAGCAAATAGTAGCAATAGCAGCGGCGCTGGTAGCGGCAACAATGATGGCGGGGTTAGAAAACCTGTTGAAATTCTGATGACAGAAAGCGGAGATATTCCATTGCCTGATGGTATTACTGCTGACACCGATATCGAAGTATGGGCTTGGGGCGGTGGAGGTGGTGGCGTTAAGGATGGCGGCGGCGGCGGCGGTCAATGTGTGCATGTTAAAATGAAAGGTTCTGATTTAGATAAATTAAAAACAGCTTACATTGGTCGTGGTGGTAAAGGTAATGACAGTAACATTTTGTGCAATGGTGGTAGAACAATGATCAAAGGGCTTGTTACAGCAGAAGGAGGATATTCCGTTTCCATGACTCTCGTTAACTTTGGAGGGAAAGGCGGCGATGGAGGAGGAAACAGGGAGGGCAGCAGTGGTGAAAGCTTTATTTTTTCTGGTGGTAATGGTGGAGGGAGTGGAATAGACGGCAAGAGAGCTGGTACTGGTGGAAGTTCTTTTCTTGGCGGCGGCGGCGGCGGCGGCGGTAAATGTAAGGGTTCTATCATGGGGCAGGGTGGTGAGAGTTACAAAGGTGGTAACGGTGGTAGAGGTGGTAAAGAATGTGGCGGCGGCGGCGGTGGATATTTTGATGGGAAACACGGAAGCGACAAAATTGGCGGCGACGGCGGTGATGGAGCAGTACTCATAAAGGTATATTTATAAGGTGAATTGAACAATGGCACGGAAAATAAGTAAAGACTGTTTATACTGTTTAAAAAAGTGGGAAGGTTTGCGCTTGCAGGCTTATCAAGATGCTTCTGGCATATGGACGATTGGTTATGGTCATACGAAAAAAGCCGGTCAACCAACAGTTGTTGAGGGTATGGTGATTACAGAAAAAAAAGCTGAAAACATGCTTTTAGCAGATTTGCGGCAATATGAGAGGGCGGTAGAAAAAGCAGTTTGTGTGAATTTAAGCGACGAGCAGTTCGGCGCTCTTGTTTCCTTTTGTTATAATGTGGGTATTGCAGCTTTCCAAAACTCTACATTGCTTAAAAGGCTTAATCGGGGGGATTATGAAGCGGTACCAACCGAATTGCAGAAATGGACCAAAGCGGGAGGCAAACGTTTACAAGGTCTCGTACACCGGCGTGTAGCAGAGGCAGGGCTATGGGCGAAAGGGGCTTATGTTTCTTCTAATTATCAAACAGTAGAAACGAAACAACCAACAGGGTTTCTCAAAGCAGAAGCATTGGCACCGATTATTGGTTCTTTCTCAGGTCTTGGTGGGTTTTTAGCGGGCAATGGACCAATCCAATGGGCTTTAGCCGCCATTATGGTTTTAGCGGCATGTACTGGCATTTTCTTTGTTGCTAAACGCTTTCAGGAGCACCGCCTATGATCTTATGGATGAAAAGAAACTTGATGGTAACAGGTGCGGCTTTAGCCGCTTTTTTTATTGCCTTAGCAAAAGCTTTTACTCTTGGGAAAAAAGTAGAGCAACAAAAGCAAACAGAAAAAGCTTTAAAAGCAGCCACAACACGGCTTGAGGTGGAAAGTGAAGTTAATCAAAAAAGTGATGCTGATATGCGTGCTGCTCTCTCTCACTGGTTGCGCGACAAATAAATATGCTTCTTCTTGTGTTGGCTGGTTGCCAATTTATTTAGACAAGAAAGATCTGAACGCCATCAGTTCCAATTTAGCAAGAGAGATCTTAAAGCACAATACTCTAGGTGAACGCTTGTGTGGGTGGAAACATGGTTAGAAAAAAATCCAAAAAACACACAGAGCTTACAGAATCAGAAAAAGAAATGCTTCAAGAAATGATCATCACCTATCAAAGCGTGAAAATGATGTCTCGCTTGATGAAGTGGATAGCATTTTTTCTTTTTTTGCTTATCCTCGATTTTGCACGCCTCATGGACGCGCTAGATAATGTCATTGCACATTTAAAGCAGTGGTTTTCAAAAAATTAAAAAAACCATTATAGTAAAAAATCAGTTAACAAAAACCTGAGAATTTCTGCTAGAATCACGAGAGAGCTTCTTTTTTAATAGGATTTTTTAGATGCCAACACCATTTGGTAAAACCTTACGCAAACTTCGCATTGATCATTCAGAACGCCTTTTAGATATGGCTAAAAAATTAGATATATCTGTAGCATTTTTATCATCTGTAGAAATTGGCAAAAGATCTGTTCCTGTAGGATTAGAGGAAAAGATAATTGAACTCTATACTTTAGATCAAGAGGTAGCAGAAATTTTGAGAAGAGAATCGGATGCTTGTCGCAAAAGTTTCACTATAAAGCCTTCTGATACATTCAGATGTGAAGCTGTTGGTATGTTCTCTAGACTGATAAACATTATTTCACAAGAAGATTTAGAACTATTAAAAAAATTATTAGAGAAAGCTGGCAAAAAGAATGCGCTTCGTAGAAGCATGTTCGAGAATCCTATTCCCGAACCTTTATTTACGAATCCCGCACCTTGAAAAAACACACATGAAATCAATAAGTTATAGCACCATAAAAGTGCTGTGGCGGAGGGGGTGGGATTCGAACCCACGGTACAGTCTCCTGCACGCCGGTTTTCAAGACCGGTGCCTTAAACCGCTCGGCCACCCCTCCAAACTAGATATGCTTTTTGACAAATTTCTTGTAAAAGGTCAATCATTTTAATACGCATTTTAAAGCGTTCTTTGTAAAACTATTTAAGTTTCAATTAAAATAATTCTTCATAAGTTAATTCTTTGAGTGTGTTATCTAAGAGTTTCATTTTTAAACATGATAGTTTTTTCTGAAAAAATGAAAGGTAATTATGATATTTATCATTTTTTTCCTGTTTAAAAATTTTTTACAAAGCAATATTTTTTTTTAAGTTCTAACAATCGTTTTCGTAATAATAAGAAATGTTTAGTTGAAAATGTTTGATAAATTATATTAAATTCCGGTCGTGTATTTTTGAATTATTTTACCTTTCCAGATATTTATTTTATTTAGATCGTTTATATTGTCGAAAAGAAAATGTTATTACTCTGACAGTTTATGAGAGATAAATTTGTAAGAATGACATATATATTCAAGGAAAGTTTTTATTGAGTTTAAATTAAGTACAATTCAATAAGAAAGCTCTTTAAAAGATTTTAATTTTTTAAATAAAAATATTCAGATATTTAGTGCGTCTAAAGAGTACCTTGGAGGGAATGGCTGATTTGCACTATTTGAATAAAAATTTATGTAAGATTTGCATCGATAGTTTAAAATCTCTTCTAGATATGACTGGAAATTAGGTATATTTGTAATGCTTTTTCTGTGGGATAAGCAAAAAGTTAATTTGAATGGAAGAAAAAATTATTGAGCTCTACCCTTAGATCAATAGATAGTTTGTGAAGGTATTACATAGTTTTTCAAGAATAGAACTTAAAAACGCTAAATTATGCAGAGTCAGAAAGCGTAAACTTTAGAAGACAAAGTTTTAAAAGCCGATTCATTCACAAGTATGTGTAAAATAAAATATTTATGTCTAATATGAGAGAATAGGTTATTCCTGATTCTATTGAGTTTTTTTGCCTCTATCCCTCATCTTTTTGAAGCTTTTTTATGGTTGCAAGAGCGAGTTTTTTAC
>NZ_JBHIRH010000019.1:0-21750 GCF_042196945.1 Bartonella sp. AA81SXKL
ATTGCATCAAGATTCCAAGCCATCACAAGGGTATCAGCCGGTGTTTTTGCTGAAGCTTGTTGTGCAACCATCGCCAAAGCTATAAAAGCAGAAACAAGAGAGCTGCTATTTTGTAATATTTTTTTCTTCAAGTTCATAGACTTTTCCTTTTAAAGTTTACTATATAAATTTCCCACACAACAAGCACATGCTTAATAATAAGGTTAGATGACCCATAAGCGCCTCAAACAAAGTATTATTAAAACCTTCAAACAACACCACTTACCAACCACGGACTTCTACCCACACCTATAAGCCAAGACAAACCAAAACATGCAACAACAAACACTCTGACATACAATGAATGCTCCCCCATAACAGAGCCTATTCATGATGTCATAACGCCTACAATTGAAGACTATAAAACCACTATTTTCTCTCTTTTGTCGGGTAAGCTTGTCTCTTCTTTCCTCTCGCCTTTTTATGCTATCAAAAGACTCTTCCTTGTTAGCTTAAGCGCCTTAATAACAAAGAGCTCTAATAACAATTTGACATTTTAACAAAACAGGAAAATTCACCCATCAACCGACATGACCTCCTCCCCCTACAAGAGGAATTTTGAATTTTTCCATAATCCTCTGCCAAATAACAGCTTTTAAATTATATTTTATTTCTAAATAAAAGGAGCATGGTCTCCCCCGATATTCCTTTACGCACCCGCACATAACAAAACTTTTTCAACATTCTATTTAATACCTTTGCTCCTTTAACAACACTCAATTCATTGCTTACATTTTTTCAGAAAAAAAAGATCTTTTCAATGCACTAAGGTTGAAATATCTAAATATAATACCTATATAAGCACACCCTTATTAGAATAGATAGTCTTTTTTAAGTAAACTGTCTTGAAATATTATTTCTATACACGACAATAATAAGTTCGTTACAAAATCTTCAATATACTAGAACTCTCACTCTGATAAGAAATGCTGAAACGTTATAAAATTTCTCTACAAATTCTCGAGACGAAAGGATATCCCTTCATTTAATAAAAGAAGCGCCATGAAAATATCGCAAAAAATGCAATAAAACATGTGTATATTTCAAAAACCAGCACCGTTAACCAGACTAAGGTGATAAACTCAAAAAAGTAAGAAAAAATAAAAAAATGTTTTTCCTTTATGATAATAACATCGTTGTACTATGATAATACAATAAAAAACACGATCTTCGAAAGTATCTTAGAATGAAGCGAAAAAAAAAATTATTAAATTCTTTTCATGCGTTTCTTAGAGAAAAATTAAGCCGCGTTAGTCTAAAATTGCTTATTCTTTCATTCTTCATTGGCATCGTAATGAATTTTTTGGGATGGACACCTCGAAACCTCATACAAAAAATAGTAGATTTTTTTCAATCACTATGGGAAGCAGGATTTATAACGCTTACAAATTTCTTCCATATAACTATGACAGGAGCTATTGTTGTTGTGCCTATTTTTCTTATCTTACGAATTTTTCATAAAAAATAAAAGCCTTAACATTTTCCTTGCGTTAATCTTTTCGAAAAATCAAACGACACAAAAATCCTGTAGTAATAGCAATAACCACTGCAACAATACCATATAAAAAACGATACTTGTGCGCTGCATAAAAAATTGTATAAGTGATATGTGCTTTAACAATTTCAAGAGTCGTTGTAGCACTATCAATAAACTGTCCATCACGAAAAAGATAAGCACGAACTTTATAATGTCCAACCGGGATATTTGCTGGCAAACGAAAATGCGCTGTGAAAAGTGTGTCAGAACCAAAACGAACCCCACCCACTTCCTCATAATAAAGGCTTTTAGCTTTTTGCAATTTTATAAGTTCATCGCGAAAGATTTGTATTTTTTTCTGATCTTGTTCATCCGTCTGCAATGGCAAATAGAGTAATCCTAACCCTAAGCGTTTATAATCTTCAATGCTCGTAATATCGCCAATTTCACGTGTTGTGACCATAGAGTAAAAAAGAGGAACCTTTTTAAAAATAAGAGAATCTGTATTGACCCATACACCGGCATTGCGTTTTTTTTCTCGCATCACCATTGTCCGATCTTGTCCCTCCAAGCTTACAACAATATCATAACGGTTCTGTCGAGAATATAACGGATCAATATTTTCTAAAACACCAGCAATATAAAGATCACGACCAGCAAAATTTGCATCCACAGTAATCGTATTCGTTGTTACAATAATTTGGACAGTTTCGTGGTCAACTTGATCAATGAATGTAGCTGGCGTCCCAACATGTGACCATGTAGAAAAAGAAATAAAACAAAAGCAACCTGCAATGATGTATAAAGAAAACAATCTACCCATTTTTATCTCATAAGAATATCCAGAGAGAAAAGATTATCAGGGCGTATAAATAATTGAAAAGCAAGACGCATACACACAATCAACACTAAAAATGCAAGTGCCATACGCAATTGTTCAGCCTTTAACTTCCGTCCAACTCGTGTTCCATATTGCGCACCAATACTTCCTCCAAGCATTAACAAAAAAGCCAAGACAATATCAACGGACTGATTAGTCATACTTTGCAAAACTGTCGTGAAAGAAGACACAAATGTAATCTGAAAAAGTGAAGTCCCAATCACCACACTGGTTGGAACACGCAGAAGATAAATCAATGCTGGTATCATAAAGAAACCCCCACCAATTCCCATAATAGAAGACAACAACCCCACAATGAGACCAATCCCTAAAACTGGAATAATGCTAACATATATCATAGATGTCCGAAAACGCATTTTTAAGGGTAAGCGATGAATCCAGTTATGTCGACCAGCAAGACGAATATTGGCTTTTCCTGCCTTACGCTTGCGCATCATATCATACCAACTTTCAACGATCATCAAGCTTCCTACACTTCCAAGAAGAATCACATAAAGAAGCGAAATCATTAAGTCTAATTGACCTAACTTTTTCAAAACAGAGAAAACCTGAATCCCGATTAAAGAACCAATCCCTCCTCCAAGCGCCAAAAGAATACCAAGTTTAATATCGAGCGTACGTCTTCTAAAATGTGTAATTGCTCCTGTTACAGATGACGCAATCATCTGGTTGGCACCTGTTCCAACAGCAATAGCAGGAGGAATATTATAAAAAATCAATAACGGCGTGATGAGAAACCCACCACCGATTCCAAAAAGGCCTGAAAAAAAACCAGCAACGACTCCCATACCAATCAAGATCAGCATATTGAGTGACATTTCAGCAATTGGTAAATAAATACTCACTTACAGAACCTTCAAGATAATTTGAGTTTTTTTTAACAATTAGAGAATCCTTCTCCAATTATCCTCTTTTCCAATAATCTCTGTTGCGTGTTTAAAGGATAATTTTAGTTTCTATAGCTTCCGCACAAACACGAATGCGCAATACATTTCACATCTATTAACATCAACATCATAAAAATTAAAAAAAACGAGCTCCTTTTAAAAAGCTATAAAAACATAACGTTATCGCTACCACGAATGCAACGGTTAAAAAACAAAGAATACCTTTTTTTACCAAATAAGATAAAAACGAGACATGTTCCCGAGACTGCGTTCTTAAAGAAGAAAAATCATTCTCAATACAATGATTAGATGCCTGAGCACCCATCATCCCCTTTTCTTCTATCACAGCATGCTTCACTACTCCCTCAGCCTTTTTAAAAGAAGATTTCAGAGCATCACTGGGCAAAGGGCTTCTATTTTCTTGCTGCAACGTATTTTCAACATTTGTTTGGAGTGAAATTATGCTGTTTTCTTTCGAAAAATTTTCCACCTTTTGAAGTAATAAGTGTTCTTGATTTCCCTCACATTCCATGTGAGCAAGTTTTTGTACAACAGAATCAGGTGATTTTGAACGAGACACCCGTCGTGTTACCGCTGCTTCTTCTAAGCTTTTTTTTTCACTCTGCAAACTTTGAACAATTGTTTTAATCTGCTCTAAAAACTGGAAAAGCTTTTTTTCTCTTTGACGACGTATATAATGTTCAGCCAAAATGGCCCGACTAATATCATCTAAGTAAGATTTAAAATGCTCTTCTACAGAACTCTGCTGCATTAAAGAACGGGGCGAATGCTTCATTTGCATTTGCGCATAAACGGTGCGTAATTTTTGAGCAATATCCGACATCGTTACTTCTACAGAAGTATCCATTCTCTCTTTCTGTTCAACAAAAGAAAAGACTTTATCGTTCCTAACCTGTTTGGTCGCCTGGTCGATCGTATGACCCTTCGTATTCACAAACGCCTACCCCTCATTAACCTTTTTGAAAAGAATCGCAACAAATGATGAGAAAGTGTGCTCTATTTTAGTAAATAGAGCTTTAAGAACTCCCAAAAACTTTTGTATTAGAAATATTTTCCCCAATCTTTATCTAAAATATTTGAAAGAAAGATCTTTGATTTTTCTGTCTTCAAGATTTGAAGAGCAAAATCATTCCCCCCATTTTTATCTTTTTCACTTAATTTTTCATTGCATAAAGGACCTATTGCACCATCATAAACAAAGCATAAGAAGCTAAAAAAGAATATTCTCACAAGACAGATTGATTTTTTTACTTTTTATTCAAGCAAATAAGGCAATTATGGCAATGCAAAAATATGAAGATTGAAAATGACGACGAGAAAGTACAAGTAAACATAAAAAAGCTTATACGAAAGAGAACACAAGTTATAAATTGAGACTTCATTCTAAACAATTTGGTTTCTTATGAGTATTGCTATAAACTTGTAACATACAAACAAAGAGGATCATTATGAAGATAATTGTCGCTGTCAAACGTGTTGTTGATTATAACATCAAGATACGCGTCAAACCCGATAGTACAGGCGTTGATCTGTCTCACGTAAAAATGTCTATGAATCCTTTTGATGAGATAGCCGTGGAGGAGGCCATTCGCCAAAAAGAATCCGGTAAAATTTCAGAAGTTCTTCTTGTTTCAATTGGCCCAGAAGCAGCTCAAGAAACTCTACGAACAGGACTTGCAATGGGAGCTGATCGCGCACTTCTTGTCACAACGGATCAAACACTTGAACCCTTAGCAATTGCTAAGATTCTCAAAACCATTGTTGATGAAGAAAAACCCGACATGGTCTTTTTAGGAAAACAAGCAATTGATGACGATAGCAACCAAACAGGACAAATGCTCGCTGCTCTTCTTGGGTGGGGACAAGCAACTTTTGCCTCACATCTTAACATAGAAAATGGGCATGCTACAGTTACTCGTGAAGTTGATAATGGAACACAAACCCTTTGTCTTCCCCTTCCCATGGTTATGACCGCCGATCTACGGCTCAATGAACCGCGTTACACCTCTCTCCCCAATATCATGAAAGCAAAAAAGAAAATTATTGAACAAAAATCTCTTACTGATCTTGGCGTCGATACGAAAGCACGCTTAACAATTTTAAGCGTTGAAGAGCCAAAACCCCGTCAATCCGGTATAAAAGTGGCAAATGTAGTAGAACTTGTCAGAGCCTTAAAACAGAAGAACTGCATTTAATATTCTCACCACTAGAGTAAAAGCAACACTCACATAAAAGGGCAAAAACTTATGGCAATTCTTTTATTGGCCGATCATAATACAGAAGAAACAGCAAAAGTACTCACCGCTGCACGCGTACTCAGTAATGATATCGATATTCTGGTTTGCGGAGAAAAAATTCAAACGATAGCGGAAAATAGTGCTAAACTTAATGGTGTGCGGCAAGTTCTTATTGCAAAAGCAGACTATTTAGCCCATCAACTTGCCGAGCCTATGGCAGATACAATTCTCATGTTAGCAAAGGATTATGATGTGATCATGGCAGCATCCAGCAGTACTGGGAAAAATGTGATGCCGCGCGTAGCAGCTCTTCTTGATCTTATGCAAATTTCAGATATTACCGCCATTCTTTCACCCAATACCTTCAAACGACCAATTTATGCAGGCAATGCATTTGAAACTGTACGCACCAATGATTATAAAAAGATTATAACAGTTCGCACCGCTTCTTTCACCCCAACGCCTTCCCAAAATAATTCTGCTCCCATTAAAACAATAACACCAGCTCCCAATCCAAATCTTTCTTCTTTCGTAAAAGCAGAGACAAACAAAAGTGATCGTCCTGATCTCACCTCAGCACGTGTTATTATATCAGGCGGGCGTGGTCTTGGTTCTCAAGAGAAATTTATGTCCCTGCTTCTTCCTCTTGCAAACAAATTAAATGCTGCTTTAGGTGCCAGCCGCGCAGCAGTGGATGCAGGCTATGCTCCCAATGATTGGCAAATTGGACAAACAGGAAAAGTCGTTGCCCCTGAACTCTATATCGCCGTTGGCATTTCCGGTGCAATCCAGCATTTAGCCGGTATAATGGATGCACAAATTATTGTTGCCATTAATAAAGATGAAGAAGCTCCCATCATGCAAATTGCCGATTACACCCTTGTAGGTGATCTCCACCAAATTATTCCAGAATTGGAGAAAGCTTTATAAGCCATGAAAGCACCTCTGCATGACCAACGTGAAAGTATGGAGTTTGACATAGTCATTGTCGGAGCAGGACCTGCAGGGCTTTCTGCCGCAATTCGTTTTAAACAAATTAATCCTGAGCTTTCTGTCACAATTGTTGAAAAAGGGACCGAAGTTGGTGCACATATTCTCTCTGGCGCAGTTGTTGACCCCATTGGTATCGATACACTCTTATCAGAATGGCGAAATGACAATGATCATCCCTTCACGACCCCTGTTACCCGTGACCAATTTTTTTTTCTAAAGCCTCAAAAGGCTACAATATTTCCTAATATTCTGCATCCCAAAATCTTATCAAATGACGGGTGTTATATCGTTTCGCTTGGAAACGTTTGCCGCTGGTTAAGCAAAAAAGCTGAAGCATTGGGTGTTGAAATCTATCCTGGTTTCGCAGCAACAGAACCCATCATCCAAAAAGATAACGGAGCTATTATTGGTGTTCTCACCGGAGATATGGGGCTTAACAAAGATGGAACTCCTGGAAAAAATTATATGCCTGGTATGGCTTTATTGGCAAAATATACTTTAATTGCGGAAGGAGCACGCGGCTCAATTGCAAAACAACTGATACAACATTTCAACCTTAGCAAAAATCGTGAACCACAAAAATTTGGTCTTGGTCTCAAAGAGCTCTGGGAAATTGATCCCAACAAACACCAACGCGGTTTAGTGCAACATTTCACGGGTTGGCCCTTAGACAATAATACCGGTGGCGGTGGCTTTATTTATCACCAAGAAAACAATATCATTTCTGTCGGTTTTGTTGTGCACTTAGATTATAAAAATCCTTATCTTTCTCCCTTTGAAGAATTTCAACGTTTTAAAACACATCCAAAACTCTATAAAATCTTTAAAGGTGCAAAGCGTCTTTCCTATGGTGCACGTGTTATCAGCGAAGGAGGTTGGCAATCTGTACCAAAACTCACCTTTCCTGGTGGGGCACTTATTGGCTGCTCTGCTGGATTTGTCAATGTTCCTCGTATCAAAGGATCACACAATGCCATCTTATCTGGCATATTAGCTGCCGATAAAATCGCTACCGCTCTTGCACAAGGGCGTGCCCATGATGAGGTTAAAGAAATCGAAGAACAATGGCGAAAAGGGCTCATTGGCAAAGATCTTTATAAAGTGCGAAATGCCAAACCGCTCTGGGCAAAATATGGGACAAAATATGGAATTAAACTTGCCGGTTTTGATATGTGGTGGCAACAACTGTTCGGATTTTCCTTATTTAAAACACTCTCCCATGGAAAGGAAGATTATGCATGCCTTGAATCAGCAGAAAAATTTCAACCCATTGCTTACCCAAAACCAGATGGCGTTATAACCTTTGATCGCCTTTCAAGTGTTGCCCTTTCCAATACGCATCATGAAGAAAATCAACCTTGCCATTTAAAAATAGCCTCATTAAAAAAGCAAAAGGACTCTGAATATGCAATCTACGGAGGACCTTCCACAAACTATTGCCCCGCCGCTGTCTACGAGTGGCTAGAGTATAATGATCATCTGACTTATATGATCAACGCTTCAAATTGTATACATTGTAAAACGTGTGACATCAAAGACCCAAACCAAAATATCACTTGGATCTGTCCGCAAGGCAATGAGGGCCCCTTCTATCCCAATATGTAATTTTCCAATGTATAATCATTGTTCATTCTCCTAAAATTGAAATATACAAAACGCAATGGATAAAAATATTTCCCTCAGATCAGAAATCTATCAATTATCTTCCTGCATACGTTCTTTCACAATGTAAAAAGAACTCTATTCTCATATAAAATACTCTCCCTACCGCATGACTTTTTTCAATAGAAAAACATAACATATTTTTATCAAAATTTTTTTATTTAAATGACAAAACAATAATGAATATATTCATGACAATTCTGCGATAAAGGAACAGCCGCGGTTCTCGAAAACCTGAAGGAAAGTAAGCCTGTTCTACTTTACCCCCTCTCCCATATGATCCAAAATGCTTTTAGCCCTCTCATAAGAAACATCAATCGTTTTAACTAGCCAAGAGCAAAACCTACGGAGGTACAATTCAAGTTTATTTTTTCTCCTACACTTGTCAAGTAATGCTCACTCAAGAAAAACCACGAATGAATGTAGAAAAAACATTGTGAGATAAAGAGATAAAGAGCATGCTTGTTCAAGCCCTTTATAATGTTTCTACTGATAATGACACGAAAAAATCTTTAATCTCACATTAACCCTTTATTTTTGCATCAAGGATAATCGCCTTGCATCTAACCTTTACCAATATACTGTAATGAATGTGTACAAATACCGTAAGAATAAGCAGATGCCAAGCCATGGAGACTATCGCTATTAGCAAAACACCTGATAAAAAACAAAATAGCTTTCATGACCACTCTATGACGCGTTTTATAGAGTTGTTTTTTTATAAAGCTTGTGCTTTCGCTATTGCTTGTAAATCAACATCCAAATTGAACACAAGTGGTATATTTAAAAGAAAGATTAAGGTGAATGAAAGCTCTGCACGCCGTTCCAGCTCTTGTAGCTAGAGCAAAAATATTGCATATTCTATTTGAGTAATCTCTGAAACGAAAATACAGCTTCATTTAGCAAGAATATGAAATCTGAAAGGAAAAAAACTATTTTTCTCTTTACTATCATCTGTCCATTCGGTTTTAAAACTTTCAAAAGCATCACAATATCCTCTAAAAAGAAGAGATAACGTATTGTCCCCGCTTTTATTACTTACGTTTTTTATGGGAGCATATCCTTCAGAAAAAATAAGGTATCCAAAATTAAAGCAAACTTGTGTTGTTCAATCATGGGCTTATTTTTAAGAATAGCTCTCAACACATATCAAACAATTATTTCGCGACACTATCCGAAAAAGGTATAACGCACTCCTGTGAACGAACAGTTCCACATTTACGAAATAAAAAGCACAAGCTAATAGCATCATTTTCTCTGCGATCCCCAATGATGCGATAATCTTTGCTTTGAGAAGGTTTCAAGATGCACGAAAATGATTTTGATTAATTGACTATAAGAAGAACTAAGATAATTTTACGATATTTAAAGCTCCTAATCAATAAGCAAAATAATAAATTCTCCATTATAAATCAAATCTTTAAGATAAAATTTAGCCTTAAACTTTTCTAAGGTACTCATTATACTGTATACTGTTAAAGCTGTAGAGAATATGAAAAAATAAAGTATTTTTCTGATAAGAGCTTATATTTGATTAATAACAATACAGTCAGCTGCCAGTTAACTGTATGTGTTTCAAAAGGAGTTATTTACATTTGCTCAGAAAAATATTTTGGATATCAATAGAATATTTGAAAAATCGGCGTTATGGAAATAATCTAAAAAGCTTAGCTTTTAAAAGAGCACAAACAAGCATGAGATGATAACATGCGCAAAATTGTTTTTTGGTTCTCGAAGGAAAAACTTTATAGAAAATCATGGGGCTGATAGAATATTGGTTACATTTGGAATTTGTTTTACTGGAAAAAATAACGCGGATCAAAATAGATAATAATGTTAAATTAAGACGTTAAATATGAAATTATCTTATTGTAGTGTAATCGATTATTCGAGTAAGGTAAGCCTTTGTAATGATAAAAAATGTGCTGGTAAAAAATGAGCCAAAATGGCTTATGAGTATGGATAAAAATCTTGTGGTGAGGAGAGTTTAATGAAAAGAAAAGAGCATGTGTGAAAAAGCATATTTTATAGGTGCGCATGCTTATTCTGCACCCGTTATAGAATCAGGGCTTTATCTTGTGGCAACACCTATCGGAAATCTTGCAGATATTACGCTTCGTGCTTTGCAAGTACTTGCAGGAATTGATATTTTAGCGTGTGAGGATACGCGAGTAACACGTGTTTTGTTGGAACGTTACGGTATTCAAAAAAAACCTTTTCTCTATCATGAATATAATGCGCAAAAAGCGGGTCCGAAGCTCTTAGCGGCTTTAGCAGAAAACAAAACAGTAGCACTTGTTTCAGATGCCGGAACACCACTTATTTCTGATCCTGGATTTCGATTGGTGGAAGAGTCCCGTAAAGCTGGTCATAAAATTATTCCTATTCCTGGAGCATCCGCTCTTTTAGCCGCTCTTATACCGACAGGGCTTCCTACTGATAGCTTTTTTTTTGCAGGTTTTTTGAGTGCACGAAAGCTACAGCGCCGAAAACGGTTGGAACAATTAAAAGAGATTCCAGCAACTTTGATTTTTTATGAATCACCGCATCGTCTTGTTGAAACTTTACAGGATATGGTCACTCTTTTTTCGGCTGATCGACCTGCTGCCATTTGTCGTGAATTAACAAAAAAGTTTGAAACAGTAGATGTTTCCAATTTGGGAAATTTGTTAGAAAATTACAGAAAACAAGCACATATTCGTGGGGAAATTGTTGTCCTTGTTGGAGAATCATCTTCTTCTTTAAATGTGATAAGTGATCAAGAAATTGATGAAATGCTATTAGAACGCGCACGGACACATTCTGCTGCTCAAGCGGCAGCTTTTGTTGCAAAAAAAACCGGTTTTAAAAAGCAGGAACTTTTTCAGCGATTAATCTTTTTAAAAAATGCGTAAAATGATACAAAAAAAACGCAGACAAAAGTCTTTTTATCGAGGGGTTCGTGCAGAAAAATTGGCAGCTTGGTGGCTACGTTGCAAAGGGTTTCACATTGCCGAAAGGCGTTTTAAAACAAAATGTGGAGAAATTGATTTAATTGCACGACGCGGAAATCTTGTGTTAATCGTTGAAGTTAAAGCACGTTCAACGTTGGCTGAAGCAATGGAAGCGGTTTCCCGAATGAATGAAAAGCGAATTAAGGCAGCTGCCGATATTTGGCTCGCACGGCAAAAAGATTATGCCCTTTTGTCTGTACGCTTTGATTTAATTGCAATTTTACCTTGGCGTTGGCCACAGCATATCCCTGCATTTTTTACATCTAATCAATAAACGGCACCCCCCGTTTTAACCATATTCAATAAAAAACATTTCGTTTTTATGTGCATATGCGTTAAAAAGTGTGTAATAATTAAGCGCTATAAGGAGCGAAATATGGATGATTATGAAAAGTTTGCAACAGGTTTGCTCATTGTTTTTGGAGCGCTAATTATTGGTGGCTTAATGGCAATGCATATTGTGCTTATGAATAAACCGGGGTTTTTATTTGCATTAGCCGCAGCTGTTGTTGGTTGGTTTTCTGCTTTTGCCGTTCTCTTTGACAAGCCTAAAATCTATTTGGGCTTGATTATTTTTGCTATGTTATGTGTTGCTTCTTCAATTAGCGTTTATGTTAGTTAAAACACCTGAAATGTTGATTGAAATTCCTTTTAAAATATGAAACTGAGAAATAGATAATGAGACTTGGCTTTTTGGGAACGGGTACAATCAGTGCTTCAATGGTGAATGGCTTAATGAAAAGCAACTTTGATGTTTCTTCCATTATTGTTTCGCCTCGCAATGCACAAACAGCAAAGCGCCTTTCACGCACTTATGATAAAGTTATGATTGCTGAAAATAACCAAGCGTTGCTCGATGTTAGTGATTGTGTTTTTCTTTGCTTGCCCAACCAAATTGCAGAAGACGTTTTGTGCTCTCTTTGTTTTCGTCCAGAACAGCTGGTTATTTCCGTACTTGCTATGGCAAAAGCAGCAGAAATAGAAAAGTGGATTAATCATAAAGTTTATCGTGCTGTTCCATTACCTTTTGTTGCAGAATGCAAAAATTTGACACCAATCTATCCCAATCATCCCTTTTTACGCACTTTATTTGATGCATTGGGGGGCACATTGGTGCTGGATAAGGAAGAGCAGTTTAATCTTTTTATGACAGCTGGTTCACTTATGGGAGTATATTTTAATTTTATAGAAACTGCCCATCAATGGTTTATAACACAAGGGTTAAAAAAACAGCAATCAGCAGAATTCCTTACCATGATGTTTGGAAATCTTACAGATGAAATGCGTAAAACTATAGCAACGGATCGTTCTGTATCTCTCGATTTTGCACTGCTTGAAAAAGAGTTTTCAACAAAGGGTGGAACAAATGAATTTTTGTCAAATTACTTTTCTCATCAAGGGGGAAGGAATGCTTTAACAACAGCTCTTGAGGCTACTTTGCAAAAAATGAATGCTTCTAAAAAGAAATGTTGAGATTTATATCAAGAAAACTCGTATCAAAAAATGATTTTTAAAATATTTTTTACAACCTTTTACAATTTTTCTAAAATATTTTTATTTTCGGTCTTCTTCTTTTTGCCTCAAGTCCAATATTTTTTTCTACCTCATGGCTCTATCTCTTCTAATTTGGGTCCCCTTCAGGTTACCCAAACGTATGAATAATTTTTTGTTTATTTAACCTATATACTCCACTCACACATTAAAACTTCCCCTTACAAAGAAGCAACTATTTTTACGTCTTCCATAATTGTGTTTTAATAAACTCTCTTAAACAAACATCCATTTAAAAAAGTTGATTTTTTATTTGATCAACAATTTTACGATACAGTTTAGTATGCTCTTCACTAGGCTTAGCAACAAAAATAGGGATCCCCTCATCTGAAGAAAATCGTAAAGCTGCATCAAGCGGTATTTCCGCTAAGAAAGGGACTTCTCGACGTTCCGCTTCTGCCCGTGCACCACCATAGCCAAAAATATCATAGCGTTTTCCCGTATCAGGAGCGATAAAATAACTCATATTCTCAATGATTCCTAAAATAGGAACATTGACTTTCATGAACATTTCTATTGCTTTACGCGCATCCACTAAAGCAAGGTCTTGGGGCGTAGAGACAACCAACGCACCTGTTAATTGTACCTGTTGTGCAAGCGTTAGTTGTGCATCCCCTGTACCGGGCGGCATATCAACGACTAAAACGTCCAGAGGTCCCCATAAAACGTCTCGTAACAATTGCGTTACCGCTGCCATAACCATAGGACCACGCCATACTACCGGCTTTTCTTCCTCAACCAAAAATCCCATCGACATCAATTTAAGTCCGAATTTTTCAAGAGGTTGAATTTTTTTTTCTCCAATGAGCTGTGGTTTTTGATTAACAAGTCCTGTCAAACGCGGCAAAGATGGACCATAAATATCAGCATCCATCACCCCCGTCTTGAAACCAGAATCTTGTAAAGCTAAGGCGATATTTATTGCCATCGTCGATTTTCCGACCCCTCCTTTTCCAGAAGCAACAGCAATCACATGCTGCACACCTTCTATGGGCATTTTGATCGGTAAGAGATTTGCTCTCCGTCTAGGTGCTGCCTTTGTTGTTTTTTCTGCTGTAAGTGTGACAACAACAGATTCCACTCCCTCCAAAGCACATACCATCTTTTCAGCAGAACGACGCAATGATTCCCATTCTTGCACACCTCCATCAGGAACTGTAATGGAAAAAAAAACCTTACCATCAGCAATCAATATTTCAGAAAGAAGCCCCAACGACACAATATCACTTTCAAGATCTGGTCCTTTGATTTTACGTAATACGTTGCGGACAGCCTCACTTGTAATAGAATCCACGTTCTTTCCTCTCTATAAAAATACCAGCAAATATAAGCATAAGAACGAAAAATACTTACAGGTTCATCACCTGATAATTTTCTACTTTACTCAAAATTATAAAGTATAAATTACTTATATCTTTTCTCTTTAAAAATATGAAACCATCCTTAAATAAAGAATCTCAAACATAAAATCTGCTATAAAATCCTATCAATCGTGTTTGTCTACAACCACTTTAATGAATGTTCTGATAAAAATTTTGTAAAAACAAAAACTGAAAAAATTTTTTAATATTAAAGGATACTTTAAATTGAGTATACAATAATCAGTCACATCTTCTTTAATTCTTTAAGTCCCTAGTCATTTATTTTCTATAGACTCAATCGTTATTTCTGACACTCTTACAGTATCGTAAAAAAAAGTATCACAGACAATTATAAGGTGTTTTGTATTCTTTCAAGAGCCAGAAAAACAATCTAAGATTGACTTTTTTTATATTTTTCCTTATGGGTTAACAGCCGTATGATATGATAAAATCGTTCATCTCGCGCATAACTGCTCATAAAACGAAGATTAAGAAGGGCCGCACTCCGCGGTATTTAAATAAATGAAACGTACTTACCAACCCTCTAAACTTGTCCGTAAACGCCGCCATGGGTTTCGTGCACGCATGGCTACAGCTGGAGGACGTAAAGTTATTGCTGCAAGACGTGCTCGTGGACGTAAGCGGCTCTCTGCTTAACCATTTAAATTTTCACAACCGTTGAGGATTGCTCACCATTTCTTTGTTGTGAAACTTTTGTTATGAACCTCTAATGCCTGCTTGCAGGCATTTAGTGAAATTGCGAAATGTTCTTTTATGAAGAAAAAACATCCCTGTCGTATTCGCAAAAGAGCAGACTTTTTGGCTGTCCGTACAGGAGAAAAGCGGCGTGGTCCTTTATTTTTGCTCGAAGTTAAATCTCGTGAACAAACAACAGAAAGAAAAGATTCTCTTGTTGCACGTGTAGGATTCACTGTTACTCGTAAAAACGGTAATGCTGTGAAACGTAATCGTATCAAAAGGCGCTTGCGTGAAGCCGTAAGAGTTGGTGTAACAAACCACATGGAAGCAGGAACAGACTATGTCATTGTAGCATATCGTGATGCGTTACATGCGCCTTTTACATCCTTAATTAGTGAATTAAATCGGCGAATAAAACCAAAAATAAAACATCAGCAACAACAACAAGGGTGTACGGATGGAATATAACCGCAATTTCTTTATCGCTATTGGCTTATCTTTCGTAGTGCTCATCGCATGGCAATTTCTTCATGTTGCTCCCAAACAAGCAAAGTTACAAAAACAACAAGTCATCGCACAGCAATTGTCAAAACAACAATCAACCCTTTCTACTACCACGACGAATTTTTCTGACGATACCTCAACGCATCAAGCAACATCTATCATCGAACAGCCAATGACACCTGAAATCCGGAAAGCTGTATTGGCCAAAACAAAGCGTATTGCGATCAAAACCAATGAACTGGAAGGCTCTATTAATCTTGTTGGTGCACAATTTGATGATCTTCACCTCAAAAAATATCGTTTAACAGTCGATAAAAAATCACCGGAAATCGATTTGCTGAATCCTAAGGGTTTCAAAACGACTTACCTTGCTGAATTTGGTTTTGCAAGTGCATCTTTACCAGCAAAAGCTTTGCCACAATCGGATACACAATGGCAAATAGAGGGAAACAATACAATCCTGACTCCTTCAACACCCATCACTTTAATTTATAATAATGGACAAGGACAGATCTTCCGGCGTATTCTTTCTGTTGATGATCATTTCATGTTTACCATTGAAGATTCTATCAGCAATGAAAGTGATCAACCAATATATCTCTCATCCTATGCCCGCGTTGCACGTGCAGCACCACCAGAACATACAAATGCAACCTATTTACTTCATGAAGGTATGATAGGTATTGCAGGAGATTCGCTCAAAACTGAAAAATATAAAACCTTAGCAGAGCTTGACCCGAATCCTGATAATGGGCAGAAAAGTATGACTTTCTCCAAAGTAACAGGAGGTTGGATTGGTATTACCGATAAATATTGGGCTGTAGCAGTTATTCCCCCGCAAAATAAAGAATATACAAGCCGTTTTATTTATTTTGATCGTTTGCAAACGCATTATCAGTCTGACTTGCTAGGATCGCTTTTAACGATTGCTCCAAATGAAACAAAAACTATTACAAATCGGCTTTTTGCTGGTGCAAAACAAGTTGAAATTATTAATAACTATCAAAATGATCTAAAAATCAAAAAGTTTGCTCTTTTAATTGACTGGGGTTGGTTTGATTTCATCACCAAACCAATGTTTTCTCTCATTGATGTTCTTTATAAACAAACAGGAAATTTTGGTATCGCCATCCTTCTTGTCACGGTGCTCTTAAAAACTCTTCTTTTTCCTCTAGCCAATAAATCTTATAAATCTATGGCACGCATGAAGCTTTTACAACCGCGGTTGCTAGAAATAAAAGAAAAATATCCCGATGATAGAACCAAGCAACAACAAGCAATAATAGAACTATATAAAACCGAAAAAATTAATCCCCTTGCTGGTTGTTGGCCAATGTTGGTTCAATTCCCAATATTCTTTGCTCTTTATAAAGTTCTCTATATCACCATTGAAATGCGCCATGCCCCTTTCTTTGGCTGGATTAAAGATTTAGCGGCACCCGATCCAACTTCTCTTTTTAACTTGTTTGGTCTCTTGCCATATACAACGCCAACATTTCTTCTGATTGGTGCATGGCCTTTGATTATGGGAATAACGATGTTTTTACAAATGCGTATGAATCCTGCTCCTCAAGACCAAACCCAAGCGATGATATTCACATGGATGCCTGTTGTCTTTACTTTTATGCTCGCCTCTTTCCCTGTTGGTCTCGTCATCTATTGGGCATGGAATAATATATTATCAATTATTCAGCAAGGTATCATGATGAAGCGCCAAGGAGTTAAAATTGAGCTTTTTGATAATCTGAAAGCCATCTGGAGAAGATCACCCAAAAAAGAAGTGCATGAATGACAAGAGATTCTTCCCTTTCTGGAATTTTTTCTCGTAATTGGATTTTTATTCGTGGTGTACCAGCAATACGCTTTCTTCCCCCCGAAGGACCACCGGAAATTGCATTTGCAGGACGTTCCAACGTTGGAAAATCATCTTTAATCAACGCACTCGTCCAACAAAAAAGCTTAGCACGTACCTCAAATACACCAGGACGGACTCAAGAGCTTAATTATTTTGTCCCCGATGGATTCAGTGGGCAACTAGGAGACCTTCCCCCTCTAGCATTAGTAGATATGCCTGGTTATGGTTTTGCTGCTGCTCCTAAAAATCTTGTTGATGCGTGGACAAATTTGATTTTTAGCTATTTACGGGGGCGCACAACGTTAAAACGTGTATATATCTTGATTGATTCACGGCACGGAATTAAAAATAATGATGAAGATGTTCTTGCTCTCCTTGATAAAGCAGCTGTTTCTTATCACATTGTTTTGACAAAAAGCGATAAAATCAAATCAAATGCCTTGGAAAAATTAATTATGAGCACACAAACAAAGCTTCTTAAACGCTCAGCAGCTTATCCTGAGCTTCTTGTAACCTCTTCAGAAAAAGCTATCGGTTTAGAGGAATTACGTGCTGCCATTTTGCAAACCATCGCATAAGAGAACAATTCCTAGTCATTAACAATTTATTAATTATAATTACTAGCAGCTACTAATGATCTTGTACTTCTAGTCAAGCATCTTTATAAAAATGATTACTTGAAAGAATTCTCTTCAACTCTATTTGATAGTGTAAATTATGCTGACACTTTTTCACTCTCCCCTATCCGCTGCCTCGCGCTTCATACGCCTCATTCTTGGGGAATATGGTGTAACTATTCAACTGATTGAAGAATATGAATGGGCAAGAAGACACGAATTTCTAGCCCTCAATCCCGCTGGTCATGTTCCTGTTTTTCTCGATGAACACGAGGTTCCATTATCAGGTCCTCTTGTTATCTGCGAATATTTAGACGAAACACATGGAAGTTTACGACAAGAAAATAAGCTCTTTCCGGAAAATCCTTTAGATCGTGCGGAAGTACGCCGTCTCAATGACTGGTTCTTAAATAAATTCGAAAATGAAGCAACGCGCCATATCGTACGAGAACGAATCCATAAACGTGAAATGCCACTTGCCATTGGCGGTGGTGCTCCTAATTCACAAATTTTACGCAATGCACGTGCCAATATTTTACCACATATGAACTATCTCAATTGGCTCTGCGCCTCTCGCGATAGCTTAGTCGGTTCTGCCTTGTCCTATGCAGATCTAGCAGCAGCAGCCTCTATTTCTGTACTTGACTTTCTAGGGGAAATTGACTGGGAACAATCTCCTGCTGCCAAAGACTGGTATATGAGAATTAAATCACGCCCTTCTTTTCGTTCTCTTTTAACAGATCGCGTCCGCGGAATTGTTGCAAGTGCTCACTATGCAGATCTTGATTTCTAGCCTTCTCTCACAAACAAAAATAAAAGTGATATTCTATCTAAAGGATATTTATAGGTTTATGAATTTTTATGCATGCGTATAAACAATATAATAATACATTGATTTATGATCGCATTAAACAGAGAATAAAACCCATTATAATTGAATCACAAAAATCACTTTCTTATCGTGTCACAAAAAAGATCAGCACAGGGATAAAAAATACTTAAGAAAGGATTTTAAAGACTCTCTTTAAATACAAGAACTGTAGCATCATTGGAAGCTAGGCAAATAAAATAACAATACTTAACGCATGTTATACTCCATTCTTCCCAATATATGAAAAAACGCATTGCATAATATATATCCTATTTTCTCTATAATAAACAAAGCCTCATCATGCGTTTTTTACAACATAACAATTTTTTCAACTGACTTTCCTAAAAGATGAAGAATCCGGCCAACTCTCGTGTGTAAACAATCCAACTTCTTGTTAGCCCCTTGTTTTTACTCCTTTTTACGTGATTTTATTTATGTAAACATATTGATATACAATGATAAATAATCGTTTTCTTATGCGTCACAAATGGAATTGATGAGTGAAAATGACTAAGTGCCAAGAATTGTTAAAACATTAAAGGCTAACAAAACGTATGATAATGCTGATTTGCTCTATTCATGAAGCATAAAGATAGTGGCGCAAAATAGATTTTATATTATTCATGGATACTCTCTCGTGATACCACTCACGAGCACTATCATAAAATAAGTTTAGAAGAATTGATAAATATATTTCTTTAAGAAAAGCGCATGAATTGACAATATAGGTCTATTTTGTTTGGAAGATCTTATTTTGCATGAAGAACGCTCTCCTTTAAAGAACGAAAGAAACAAAAGCGTAAAGTAATACACAATCTTCATTAGGTTTCATAAGCAAACCTTACTTAAGAATATTCATCACACACTCTAACGAAAAACATCTCTATTTAAATTTGTAGATCTTATATCACTTGCTCTAAACGACAGTGTTTTACAGCACAACAAGATAAATTAAAGCAGGAAAAAAATTTTCTATAAAGAAAAAGAACCATTGGAAAGAAGGCAAGAATTTGCCTATACTGCACAGTAAAGTATCATAAGGAGATAAAAATGCGCCTTACAGTTGTTGGTGCAAATGGAAGAATGGGACGTGAACTCATTACAGCAATCCAGCAGAGGAAAGATGTAGAGCTTTGTGCTGTTCTTGTACGTAAAGGCTCACCGTTTGTAGGAAAAGATGCCAGTGCATTAATTGGTTCAGATTCTCTTGGGATTAGTATCACTGACAATCCCGAAAATGCCTTTTCTAATACAGAAGGTATTTTAGATTTTTCACAACCAGAAGCCAGTATTCTTTATGCTAACTACGCTGCTCAAAAAAGCCTTGTCCATATTATTGGCACCACAGGATTTAGCAAAACAGAAGAAGAAAAAATTGCAGATTTTGCGAAATATACAACTATTGTCAAATCCGGGAATATGAGCCTTGGAATAAATCTTTTAGCCAACCTTGTAAAGAAAGCCGCTAAAGCATTAGAAGCCGATGATTTTGATATCGAAGTTTATGAAATGCATCACGCTAACAAAGTTGATGCTCCTTCTGGAACAGCCCTTCTTCTTGGCCAAGCAGCAGCTGAAGGGCGCAATGTTATGCTTAAAAATGTGCGTGTCAACGAACGCAATGGTCATATAGGTAAACGCAAAAAAGGCACCATTGGCTTTTCTTGTTCACGTGGTGGGACAGTTGTTGGAGAACACAGTGTCATTTTTGCTGGTCCCAATGAGCGCATTGTTCTTTCACACACAGCGCAAGAACGCTCTATCTTTGCCAATGGCGCATTAAAAGCAGCTTTATGGGCACAAAATCATGAAAGCGGTCTTTATTCAATGTTCGATGTTTTGGGATTGAACGATAAATTTTAAACAATCAATAGAATAGAGGCAATTTATAATGGGACGCATACTTACACTAATTCGTCATGGACAAAGTGAATGGAATCTCAAAAACCTTTTTACCGGTTGGAAAGATCCCGATTTAACAGAAAAAGGTCATGCAGAAGCGATAGCAGCAGGAAAAAAACTGAAAGAATATGGTTTGAGGTTTGATATCGCTTATACATCTGCCTTACAGCGAGCTCAAAAAACCGCTCAGCACATTTTAGAGCAAATGGGACAATCAGATTTAGAAGTGATAAAAAATCCCGCATTAAATGAACGTAATTATGGTGATCTTTCTGGTTTAAATAAAGATGAAGTACGCCAACAATGGGGGCAGGAGCAAGTGCAAATGTGGCGCCGCTCCTATACGATTGCGCCGCCGAATGGAGAAAGCCTACGCGATACCGGTGCGCGCATCTGGCCTTATTATCTTTACCATATCCAGCCTTATATTTTGCGCTCCCAAACTGTTTTGATCGCAGCACATGGAAATTCTCTTCGTGCTCTTATTATGGCGCTTGAAGGTCTCTCCGGTGAGGAAATTATATCTCAAGAATTAGCGACCGGCATTCCTATTATTTACACATTTAATCCGGATTCAACAATTTTATCAAAGACAGTCCTCACACCTTAAACTTCTAAAATCATGATCTCCCTTAAAAGTTCAATGCTATCGTTTTAAGCTGAAAAAATAAATTCTATAATTTTATTGACAGAGTTGCTTCATGCGCTTAGATGAATTTTATAAGCCCAGATGGCGGAATTGGTAGACGCGCAGGTTTCAGGTACCTGTGCCGTAAGGCGTGGAGGTTCGAGTCCTCTTTTGGGCACCATTTTGTATCTTTAACATATTAAATATATAGATTTTTTATTTAAAGAGCTATTTTAAGATCAACTTTTAGACCACCTTCTACGGTTTATACAACTTTAGCTAATTTATTCCTTATTTTTCTTTGGAGTGAAGGATAAGATCTCTTTCTTTCTCCATCTCACTGCTCTCCCTAGCTTATATAGCTCTGGGCCCTCCTTGAAGCACCTAATTACGAATCGTGGTTGTGGGATACACTAAAAAACTTTGCACACTCACGTGTTATTACATATCCATCTCCATCATCAAATATCATCTTATTACCTTTCTCTTTTTTATATTAATTAAATGGGCGGGGGTGCTGGGAGGCATGTGGAGCACTCCAGTTTTTAAAAA
>NZ_JBHIRH010000020.1:0-17626 GCF_042196945.1 Bartonella sp. AA81SXKL
ATTTACACCTGTAAACAAGCCAAAGAAAACAACAATGGCACGAAAAATTCTCAAAAGAGAACTTTGGCGTAAAAATATCAATAACAATACAGATTGCCCCCGCTTTGCATTATTCATGAAGCACTCTTTAAAAGAACTTCATGGAACCGCTAATAAATCCACTCAAAACAGCCACTGCCCTATAACACTTTTAACAAAAGCACATGCCTCTGTGACCCAAAAAAGTGACACCCAAAAACTGCTTTATTTTAACTGCTGAAGATCTCTCCCCCACATTTATATGAAAAAACCTCTAAACAAAACTGTTTAGCCCGTCAATGGTTAATACATTAATATCCCCAGTTTAATGCTACAATATATTTATCAATAATTAGAGATAAATTCACTCTCCAGCTCCTCTAAACCACTCAACACGCATATAAACGAGACATCGTGCTATCAAGCACATTCTGTCGTCAAAAACCATCATAGAAAACAATAAGAAATCTCTTTTGAAGTCTTTAAGATAACCACGCAAAACTCTTTTTATGGCATTCTCATCAAGGAACTTTTTTCCAAAAGCAAATGATCTGAGTGACCTTATCAGAAGAGTTTTGTCAGTCTTGTCAGTTCATTCTAGCTCCTATATTATTTTTTTTAAATGAGAGAAAATTAAAAACATTATATTTCAATAGGTTAGTATTTTAACGATACAACCTATATCGACAATACAACCTTAAATACAATCCATAATATATATTTGTCAGTTTGTGTCTGTAAATTGAACTAACAAACTAGATTATTTTAGTGATTCATAAAATCTATCAAAATACTCATTATGATATTTTAAAAGCACATGCTTCATTTGTCTTTTTTCCATAAAATAAACAGCAAATTTCACTACTTTGCTGATCTGATCTCTCTCATGGGCTGCGGATAAACAGCATTTAAAAACTCTTTTGAAAAAATTATCGGCTTTTTTAGCATTTTTCTGCCTTTTTTCTCAATTCATTCAAAATGGATTTAATAAGCTTCATTTTAATTCTTTTGAAGAGACTTAAACCCCTTATACGAAAACGGAGCTCTGTTGTAACAGGGCGTGAACTCAGTCATTTGCACGTGAGTTATGAAACTGTAGAATCTTATTCCGTGCCTTTAAAAGGGTAATCCAAAATTAACTGACATCTCTAATTCTGAGAAATTCTATTATGTGACTGAAATGAAATTCGCAAAAATTAAGAATAGTAAGGAAAAGAATAAATCAACTGTTATCTACAACAGCAATATCATCATGACAGATATCCCTCTTGAAGCTTATGAGTATATCGTAAATGGCAAGCCTGCTCTTGAATGGGTTATGGGGTGTCAATGTGTAAAAATAAATAAAAAGAGTGGTATTGTTAATGATGCCAATCGTTATGCTGTTGAGATCGTTGGAAATCCTGCCTACCCTTTAGAATTGTTTCAAAGGGTTATTACTGTAAGTTTAGAAACAATGAAAATCGTGAAAAAACTACCAAAATTAGAAATAAGAGAAACTGAATAGACTTGGCATGCTAAACTCACAAAGGGATATAAGGTCTTATACCTATAGGTTCTATCCCCCCTTTATAAATAGCTTACATACAATCTTTAAAAGGAGTGTTTATATGCATTATTCTAAAAAGAAGAAACTTGCACTTTTAGATACTCTTATTTGGATTGCTTTAAGACTTTTAAGAAACCCACTCTTAAATAGAATTAGATTTTTTTACATTGCCTTTAAGAGGTTATACCGTAATCTAAAATGATAGCTTTATTGTTATCAAAAGCTTTGTTTAAAGAGGGTTATGTATATTCATTTTCTTATATTACTTATAGGTTTTGAATGTTTCTCAAACCCTCAAAATACCTTCAAAAATATACCATGGGTTGTATTTATAGGTTGCATCTTAATATAGACTGTATCTCTAAAATGCTAATATATTGAAATATAATAACTTTTATTTTTTTATTGAAAAAAATATATAAAGGGGAGTAAAAGGAACCCTCAAAATACTCAAAATCTTCAAAACTAACAACCATAAGGATCTTGATAGCATTTCTTATGAGTTACAAACTATCTTTTGAAAGGCTTTAAAGGATTATATGCTTTTCATAAAGCACATTTTAATCACTCACTAAAATAATCTATTTTGTCAGTTCAATTTACTGACATATAACTGACAAATATATATTATGAATTGAATTTATGGGTTGTCTTTTAATAAAGGTTGCATCATTAAAATTATAACCTATTGAAATATATTCATTTTAATTTTCTCTCATTAAAAAAATAATATAGGCTCTAAAAAGAACTGACAACACTGACACGGTCTATTAAAAGGGATTTTTCTAATCTTTATAATGATCAATCTCTTTTTAGATGTTTTCATAACAAGCAATAAATCGCAATTATTCTATTTATCAACTAGTTGTATAACATCATCTAAGGTATAAGTTTTCATGAATCTTCCCCTGCATACTCTTTAATTCTTTTACAGAGAAATTCATAAAAATTACTTGCGTAATATTCAGAATCTTCAGATGTATACTTGAGATAGAGTGGGCATTCACCATCCCGAAACTGCTTATAATCAAAATAAAAGGTTTCACCAAAATCAGTTGTGCAGATAACAAGTTGTTTGGGGTCCGTAAAGCCATCTCTTCTATCGAGCAAATTTCGGTAAACAATATCACCAGCAGGAATACCTGCACAGATTTCATAAATACTGAATATTTCTTCACCTCCAATTTCTCCTCCTCCATAATTTTTTAAAAAATTCTTATAGGAAGAGGTAAATTGTAAACCAAGAGTGTTCTCAGCTGTTTTAATCCGTACATCATCAGGGGCATTATCTTGAGTACCAAAATTAATAACATGACTATGCATATCAACATATTGTGCAACATCTGATAAAGTATAACTTTTCATAAATTTTTCTCCATAAGTCACAGCGTGTTTTTACTCATAATGAGTGCTCCTAATGATCAATCTTTTTCTACTATAGCCAATGGAATTGAGATGAGATTGATAAAATCATAAGAGATATGTTCTTGACGGAGCTCTTTTCTCATCTGTCTCTGTACAATCATCTCGCATTTACAATATATGATGGAATTAAAGGAGGTGATCATTAAAGTTTAGAGAGCGCCTTTTAGGGATATTATTTCAATATTTGCAATAATTACTCTTTCTTTTTTCCTACTTAGGAATTTTTTTTGAAATCCAACAAATAACTTTTCTGATAAAATTTGTCTTTGGATTCATAGGAGCAACCAAACTCCTGCCTTGATAAAATGAGTAGAGAACCTCAACGAGAGGACTATCTTGTTCTTGTGTCACAGGATGTAACATAATAGGTCTAAAATCGACTCCAATAGGTGCTCTTCCTGATACCATTCTTTCCACATTTGTACCCGTTACTATCTGTCCTTCTTCTTTCCAAGAAGAAACTGTTTCGGGCTCAAACAGTTCATCTTCCTGATAAACTTTTTGACTTTTAAATTCCACCGGCTCAGCTGCCCCCATACTTTTTTTCTTTATCCATTTCATGATTCATAATCCCCTCAATTTTTTCAAAATAATCAATTTATTCTTTGTTCTAAATAGACTTAAATAAACTCTCCTTCCAAGAGCGAGGTTATTCCTCGCTAGAAAGCTCTGAGTGATCATCAAAATCTTTTGCTACCCGTTCAATCAAAGCGTAGCTCACTTGCTTCACCTTTGCTACTTCTTTGGCTAAAGCTAATGCACGTTCAAGGTGGGTTTTGTTGATGCTCTCGTCAAAGCCTAGGTGATCACCTGCCGTAAAGCTTTGCTGATAAGATTGTAAGGTCTCAATATTGCCCAATAAGGCAAGAGCGCCAAGATGAAGCAAAGCATAATCCGTATCGTTTGCTTTAGACGTGGCGCCTTTTTCCCAAGGAGAAGTGCCATAATCAAAGCGTAGCCTTTTAGAAAGGTCAATGTCTGTTACCGCCCATTCTAGCGCATCATCAAGCGCCTGTGTTAAACGATCCGTAGTGACCTCTGGTTCAAAGATTTCCAATCCCTTGGCTTCAAAATTAAGCTGTATATCTGGAATATCTTCCGTGTAGGTAGGATCAATGAATTTACAAGCAGCGGAAAGAATGCCCGTGCTAATCAAAAAGGCGCTATCAAATTGCGGACAATCTTTGGCAATTTCGTCGTTATAAAGAATGTCTACTTCACGATCAGCCAATTGATAGCTTGCCATATGGTCATTCTCATTGATTTTCTCGGTTGACCAGCCTAGACTTTTTAAAAGTGCATGAGCACTTTCCATGGTGAGACGATCATCAGTGTCATCCACTTCGTCCACTTCCTCTGCCACTTCAACAGAAGTTGTTTTAGAAGCAACAGATGCTGTTTGCGGATCCAAGCTTAAAATCGGAGCGTTTTTAGGAAAACCAGTCCGATAACCCCGTGCAAGAGTGAGGAGATTATCAATTCTATATTTTGAGATTTCTTCCACAAAACCTAAAGAATTTCCCTTTCTAAAATTCTCCTTATAAGATTTGAGCTTTTCAACATCCCCAATCAAAACAAGCGCAATAAGGTGACGCGCTACAAGATCAAGTTCACTGTCTGGGGAAAAAGCCGCATAATCATAAATGATTTGATTGACATTTTGCTGATCTGCCCATTCAAGTATATCTGTACAAATCTCCTTTAGCTTGCCTCTATCCAATTCAGTACTAGAAACTGTATAAACTTCTTCTGCTTCTTTGAGGGCTATATATTGAGGCATATTATAGAAAATCTCTCTATGAGCAGTAGAAAAGCCAAGTGTTGAAAGGGAAGCCTTAAATGCAACAATTGGCTCTTCTTCATCACTTTGAAGACTGTACATTATATTGATGATACGGTCTTTACTGATAAAATAGGTATTACGATCATAGTTTTTATCACGATAAACTGTCCAACCCATCCTTTTTAAGTCTTCAGAAACTGTATTAAGAAAAGACAAATCTTGCAAACTAAGACGATCATCTATGGCTTTTCGCTCATTAAAGATTTTCAGATGTCTTTCAGCAAATTCAACAGCGTGATTAACATACCCCTCCAGTTCTTCATCAAGATTTTGCAAATGCTCAGGAATCTTATCCTCTGCGATAGAATCTTGATAGGATTTTAGGACATCAATTTGACCTGTCAATGCTAAACAAGCCAAATGCCAAATCACAGCTGGATAATAGCTATATTTTTGGATAAGCGTTTTGCTTTCTATTGATGCTTGTAAATCTTGGGCACGTGCCCACTGTATCACCCGCTCAGAGATTTTTGTCAACTCTTGCTCATTTAATATCTCTACACAAATATCAATTCCTTTATCAACCCCACGAAAATTCTCTCCTCCAATTGTATTAAAAGATCGATAAATATCCGTAGGTCGTACAAGATTACGTTGTCCACAAAAATGAATATACAAGCAAGCCAAAGAAATCTCTTCATTAGATATTTCAGCTTCGAGATGAATATTGTACTGATCATAGAGATGTACAAAGCCAAAATCTAACTTAATAAAACGATCCGGCAAAACCAACCACATTTTCCCAAGCTCTGTGGCAAACCACCCTTGAATTTTAAAAATGCGAGTTGCTGCTGTAAGACTCATCGACCACTGTTTAGGTTTTTTACACGCTAAAGTGTCATCTAACTCCCCGTTTTTATAAGCTTGCGCAAAAAGAATGAGGCGCTCAATCCACCCTATTGTTTTGTAATCTGCAAATTCTGGTACATGTAATTGGGGTGTAAACTTAGAACTTTTTAAAGCCTCAATATCACCAAGTAATGCTTCTGCAACAGCAGAATGATTAGCAGCTTCTTCATGTAATTTTTTTTCAATATCTTGTGCTTGCGCCCAAGCAATAACCCTATTTAAAAATTCCTTAACATGGCTTTCTGAGAGATCTAAAGCTGTAACATCGAAATCCTCTTTCGCAGAAAATAGCGTATCTTCATACTTATCCTGTGATACTTCACCACTAGCATATTCCCAAGCAAGGCAATAAGCAGCAGTGGTAAGATTAGCCGATAGCCGAAACTTTCCCCCATCCTCTCCATAATCTACAACATCATAACTAATGCCTACAATGCGATCGGGAAGATGATAATGCGCAAACATACTACCATCTTCAGCACGATAAGGTTCCCAGCCAAGCGTTTTTAAAATCTCTGTCACGTCTTTAGTTCGCATAACACTTCACTTTCATTCAAAAAGTCCTGGATAATGAAAAGTGTAAAAGTCCATTTTGTCTAACTTATTATTCAATTGTTCTTTAATCCATTTTCTATTCTCATTTTCCAATTCTTTCTTACTTCCTTTAAAATCTTTGAAATCTTTTTGATATTTCTCTAAGAACTCTTTGTTCTCTTTAAAAAATTCTATAAGTTTTCCTTTTGTGGGCTCTGCATTTCCTTCTTTATATGCTTCTTTCAAAATCTTTTGGTTTCCACTTAAACCAGCTTTTCCCGTTTTTACATCACCAACAAACAGTTTACCATCCTTTATACCAACAATATCCGCACGAGATCTTACTACCCCCTTATCCGTCTTAGTTTTGAATACTATTTCTGTTTTACATATTCTACATCCTTCATCCCTGAATTCTTGTTTTTTTCATCGCGCTTTTTGTCATGATGCTTCCTGACTTGTTCAAGTATGTTACCCTTTCCATCATTATTGTTTTGTGGTTCTTTATTGTTTCCGTTTTTTTTCTTATTTTTACTTTCTTTCTGAGAATCTTTATTTTTTTCTTCTTGTGAGTTTTGATTTGTTTTTTCGCTATCTTCTTCTGCATTTTTTGATGCAAACCAATAGGCAAGAAAATCAGCTATAGCGGTTCTATTGTTAGGAGATTGAACAATAGTTGCTCCACCAGCCATAAAAAGAGACAGAGCTGCCAACTCTTGTGGCGTAAGCGACACAATGAACGCTACAGCAGCTGCTACCGCAGGAAGAAAATTATTTTCGGCAGCATTACCTGCGGCATCAGCGCCAGTATTGACATCACCACCAGCAAGGGCAGCAGCAAAGCCCCCCGCTATGCGCGCGATATCAATGGCATGATCATTAAAATCAGAAAACTGTGCTTCAATCTTTGCATTGATACGCGCTTGTTCTTCTGCCGTTGGAACACGACCATCCAATGCTGCTATTTCTTTTTGTATAAAATTTTTGGTCGACAGTTTAAACTGGAGCATAGCTGTGGCTTCCCACAGCACCCCCCACAGCACCGGCTGTGCAAGCACCGCTCGCAACCGCGCCTTTTAAACAGCCAAGTCCTGCATGGGCAACGATCTGCGTGACCGTATCTATTTTGCCTTCAGCCTTGGCGGTACCGATTTCTTCTGCCAACGATTTGCCAACCGTATCAGACAGGGCGATGCGCAGATTGTTAAAAAAGTTCTTGTCAAGAGAGCCACCCTCAAGAGCCGTTTGAACGCCTGTGCCAATGGCGGCTTTGATCAGGTTCTTTTCCGCTTCACTGGCGATACGATCGACAAAAGGAGCGGTTTTTGGCAAAGATTGTCCAACACCTGCCATTTCCGTTAGTTGGCTGGTTAAGCCTGCTGTCAACATCGATGAGACAATGCTGAGAACATTCTTTGAAGAGCCAAGCTCATGCAAGGCGCCGGCAATGTTGCCGCGATTATTGACAAGAGCCACAGCGCTTTTGTTAATCAGCGCTTGGACACCTGCCTGTATCGCCGCATTCATGGCGGTGCTCGAGCCAAACCCCAAAGCACCGGTAATGGCACTGGCAGCGCCCGAGGCTGCTCTGCCCGTAACCGCCGTGAACAGCCAAGGCCACGAGAGCTGCGCCGGCTTCTGTCAATCCTTGGGCTTTATAATCCCAGTCTTTAAATTCAGCCTTAACTGCTTGTCAATCAACTTTCCTTACAAATCTTAATCAACCCAAAGAAATAACCTGAAATAGCAGTGTGTCGTATGGAAAATTAAAAACAAAAACCGAATGAAGAAAATGCACTTGAGACTTGCCTATGGCTTCACAGGTTTATTGCTGTAAAAGCTTCAAATGATGATATCTCTAATACTTTTTTCGCTTGTTCTCTTGTGGTAGCTTCCACAAGCGAAAAGATATGGACGATGACACCTCTTCTCAAGCTTATCAAACTGAACTCAAAGGTATTTCCTTATTGATTTTGAAAGAGTCCTTAAAACGCATTTTGCAGAGCAACGTAGAAAGCATGTCTAAAAAAATCATTCCAAGAGCAACAGATTTTTCTAAGTATTGTGAAGAGATTGAAAAAGATCTTCTTTCACGAGCCAAAACTCTTCATGAACTAATGATAGGAGAATTTAAAATAGATTTCTAAAAAATAGCAAAATAGTGAAAAGTGCTGATCACTTTTGGATTGGATATGCATTTAAAGAGTGATTAAAAAGTTTTTTTAATGTACAATATATTTCTAGAAGCCAAAATGGCTCTATAGTATCAAATTTATAAAGTAAATAAATCCATTAATACAAATTAAGGATTTTAGGATACACGAATTTCAAAATATTTGTTTTTTAAAACATGAATAGCCAGCATCAGCACAAAAAATGTTGCGGCAGTTATGAGTCACTTTCATGTATTTTTGAAATAACAGAGCTTTTCTTTAATCTTTATGAAAGGGTTGCCAGCGCTATGGGCTTTTTTGAAAGGTGGATTTGGGTATCAAAATGCAAGCGAGAGTTTGGGATTATGGAGCTCTGTGTTTAAAGCTATCATCAACTATAGATAAATCATAAACGAGGTTAACTAAAATATTAAAAGCAACTGGATGCAATAGAAGACATTGCTATTAAAATAAAAGATAGATTGTATTTTTATATCAGAAAATAATTTAAGAAATTGAGATCATAATTTTTCCACAGGAAATAAATATATTTACAAATAAGCAGCTAAGAACCTTGTTTGGCATTATAACTTTTATATTTTTATGTTTTTTAGGAATTAAAAAAATCTTGACTTTATTCAGAGTATTTTGACATTCGCGTCTGTTTCTTTGGTAATAGTCACAACGGTTTTTGCAATTTTATGCAATTCTAATATTCCTTCTGAATTGCAGAACACCCCAAAATATAAAGATGATGATACAACAGGTTGGGTGAAACTAACACGTGATTTACAACAGTATTTGCACAGACTCTTAAAACTAATAAGTTTAGCGCTTATCGTTTTAATTTTTCCAAATAGTTATAAGGAAATTGTTTCTTTGCCTATTATTTCTAAGTATGTGGAGTACAAGCTTTCTTTTCCATTGGATACTGTACTTTGGTACTCAGATATTGCTCTTTGGTATTCCTTTTTAGTTTGTGTATTGTTTCTTATGTTACATACACGCAGTTTAATAAACATATCTATTTACACACTACAGTGCTCAGTTAAAAAGCCATAGTAAAATTTCCGATTTTATAAAACTGTTCAGATTACGTTGTCTCTTCTCAACGTTCATAGATGAAATCAACAAGGAGATAAAAAACTATCGAAAGCAGTTTGATACTCTTTGTCGCAGGAAAGAGGTCAACGCATTGAACGAAGCATGGCATCACGTAAAATGGCGTTAATCCGCATTTGATATCCTTTCCCTTGACTTTTAAAGTCACGCTAGCACGTCTGAATCCACACGCACTGTTGTAACAGTTTTGGGTGATTTATAGAATGGATTGAAAACGGCGTTTTTCCAGAACACATCATTGAGTGACGGAATATCTCTATGATCAATTGTACTATCCGACATTACAGCCAATTTATCAATTTCAACTCTCTGTTCATCTGTCAAGGCTGATAAGTTACCTACCTCAATTTCATAACGAACTTTCTTCTTTATAACGTTTCCTTTCTTTCAAATTGGCTCGCCGTGCTGAAATAATACGGATTACCTCTATGCCATCTTTATCGTCATAGACAGTATGCGCTACGAATAGTAATAAAAAACCTCCACAAGCACTAAAGCTTGCTAACCATACTCTCCATTTTCAATACGGTCTTGTTTAGCCATGGAGAATAGATCAGAAAAAACATATGCAGCTATTTCAAAACTTTACACGGTGCTTTCTAAGATTACTTTTTGTTTTAGCTTCATCCCGTTGAAATCTTATTTTTATACCTTATATTAATACATTTATAAGAGTATTATATACATCAAGAGTTTTAGATGAACACTTAATTATCCATGTTTTTGTACAATTAATATAATTTAATACTTTAAAAATTAGTGATTAATTAACTAAAAATATTAAAAAATAATAAATTATTCTAAGGCTTTATGCATATAATATGCAAATCGAATCAAACTTACAAGCCTGTTAAATAAAATAATATTAATTGGCTATTTAGGGGCTGCTCCTGAAAGCAAAAATGAATTTTGGTGCCGAAACATTCAATTTTCGTATGGCTATCTCTGAGAGCTATGCAGAAAAATACCAATAAAAAAGTAGACAAAACAAAATGGTATTCCGTGATGCTTTTTAAGCTACATACATTTGGAAAAACTTGTTCTTCAGTACAGAACTGCCCCTTTTTCCGAATGAATGAGAGGAACAGATCTTTTAATCGCGAGTGCAATAAAGGATGCAATCAACGCTTTTAAACAATCGCCTATCAAAAAAACTGATGAAGCCATTAAAACATTCAGTAAAGAAACTTTGGTCATATAAGCTGTCCATGGAACACCAAAAGAATAAACTATCCCAATGCCACCGACAGTATTTATCACAAATAATATTATAAAATTTAACCGCTGCCAAAACAATTCTACCATTAAACCAATAAAAAATGCGGCAAATGGAAAACCTATTAAATAACCACTTGCAATCCCTGAAAAGACACTGATCCCACCGCGACCACCAGGCAACAGAGGTAATCCAATCGCAACAAGAACAAGAAAAAGGAGTGACGCTAAAGCACCCCTTTTTGCCCCAAGAATAGACCCTGCTAGCATCGGTCCCATCGATTGAGCTGTAATAGGTATCCCTAGAAAAAAAGGAAGATAAATAGAAGGGAAAAGGCCCAAAATAGCATAAACAGCGGCAAATAAGGCAATATAAACTAAATCTTTTGTATTCATTTGATTCTTCTTTCACTATAAAAAACTTTGATTATTATGAGATGCTGTATCAATGGTATCAACATCATAAGAACGCGCTTCCAATGCTTCAGCCACTTCTGAAGCCATTCTTATGGTTCGTATAATTAAAGGTATCGCAAGAGCGAGAATGTTAGTGTTAAGTCCCCGTGCTTGCTGTGCTTCATGTACCTCATTAAACTTTTCACTCAAAAGAGGAATAAACCTGATCGCCATAGAGATAACCATACTCACTTTTGATGGATTTATACCAAAACAACGAAAGGGCTGGAGGCCTGCTTCAATTGCATCCACCATATCTGAAACTTTTGTTGTGAATGAAATAAGTGATGATAAAGAAAAGAGGATAACAAGACGTAATATGACCTCAACCCCCGTAAGCCAACCGCTAAAAATAGTTTGAAATACAAATAGAAGAACTAAAAGCAATCCCATCGATTTAAATTGCTTTATCACAGTTTTGAAAGGGACCTTGGCGACTCTATAGAATAAGATGACCAACAACAAAAATAACCCAAGAAGCGCTATGGAAGAAACCATTATTATAAAAGTTCCACACGCCGTAAGAAATAATAACTTAACTCCAGGACCTAACCTATGAATAAACGTATCCCTTGGAATATATAAACCGATCATGACATTCTTCTTATATACTCCTTGATAGCAACAAAAGGTACATCATCAATTGCTATCTCCCCCTTATCAAAAACCAGCACTCTATCAAACTTTTTCAAAAACTCCAAATCATGCGATACAACTATTGCCGTTTGTGGTAATTCTTCTATCACTTGCGTAACGCGATGCTTATTTCGCAAATCAAGTAATGTTGTCGGCTCATCAAAAATAATGTAGTCTGGTTTCATTGCAACTACACCGGAAATAGCAACGAGTTGTTTTTGCCCACCACTTAATAAATGGACAGCGTGATTTCTGAAATCTTGAAGTTCATAGCGTTGTAAAATTTCATCTACACGCTCCTTAATTTCATCTTTATTAAGCTTTAAATTTTTGAGACCAAAGGATAAATCCTCTTCAACTAATGGTAAAACAATCTGATTATCGGGATTCTGAAATACAAATCCAACTTTACGCTTTACTGCTTTTGCATCGCGCTTGGTATCAAGCCCATCAACGCTTACAAAACCGTGAGATGGTAATTGGAGTCCATTAATAAGACGAACAAATGTACTTTTTCCAGAACCATTCGCACCTATAACAGCAATTCGTTTTTCGGTAAGCTGTACAGTAATATTTCTTAAAACACACAAATCACCAAAAACTTGTGTTACCTCATCAAATTTTATAGTCCCCAAGATTTATTCCAATCAATCCCTTTTATTAGCTCTTCTTTCTCTATCGTTTCAGTTTATAACCTAAAAGTAATAATAAGCACCATAGAGGAATAATAATGACTGCCAAACTCATATCAGGCATCTGTACAGGAATATATGTTTCAAGAAAAGGCACGCTTATTCCTATCATATCAAAAAGTCGAGTCATCAATCCATTTTGCCCAAAACCACTGATAAACATAATGCAAAATAATAAAGCAAGAAAGAAGAGACAAAGATAGTTAGCGTAAGGATATAAACCAAACGCATAAGTAAAGTTGCCTTTTCTGTTCTTATGGGCATTGCGAAATTTCAAATGAACAATAACAATAATAGCCCAAGTAATCACTGCTGCTGCAGTTGCAAGAGCCATGATCCGCATGAAACTATTATCAGGAACAAGAGCATTAACAACGACAATCAACACCGTACAGAATGATGAAAAAAGGATAGCAATATAAGGAACACGAGCAGCACTCAGTTTACTAAAAATATGTGGTGCATTTTTTTGTACAGCTAAACTATAAAGCATACGGCCATTAGAATAAATGCCACTATTGTAAACAGAAATAGCAGCCATAATCACCACAAAATTCAAAATATGACCAGCAGCAGGAATTCCTATAGTCTCGAAAATTGTGACAAAAGGACTACCATTTTTTCCAATCATATTCCAAGGGCTGATTATCATAATAATGCTGATAGAACCAATATAAAAAATTATAATCCTCCACATAACTTGACGAATAGCCGCTGGAATTGTTTTTTGTGGATTAGATGCCTCTCCAGCAGCAATACCAATAAGCTCTGTTCCTCCAAAAGAAAACATTACTACAGAAGTTGCTAAAACAACCCCTACTGCTCCATAAGGAAAAAAACCGCCATGGTCCCAAAGATAATGAATATTCGCTTGATTTTCCCCTAGTCCAGTGACAATGAGAAAAATTCCAAAAATAATCATACCAATAACAGCAGCCACTTTGATCAAAGCGCAAGCAAATTCAAATTCTCCATAAAAACGAACATTAAACAAATTAACAAATGTAACAAATAAAAGAACAATGAAAGATGTCTTCCAATGATCAATCAAAATCCAATGATCAAGGTAAAACCCTATCACTGTAAGTTCAGCCATGCTCACAAGAATATAAAGAAACCAATAATTCCAACCTGTTATGAAACCAGCTAATCTCCCCCAATATTTATAAGCAAAAAAACTAAATGCTCCTGAAGACGGTTCTTCTACTGACATTTCACCAAGCATTCGCATAATGAAATACATAATAAGCCCGCCGGCAAGATAAGATAAAATAACTGAGGGGCCAGCTAATTGAATTGCCTCGGTTGATCCATAAAAAAGTCCTGTCCCAATAACGCCACCCAAAGCAATCATTTGAATATGGCGATTTTGAAGGCTACGCTTCAATTCCTCGTGCTTTTTTTCAGACATCATGCCTCACTACTTTTGTTGAACCTAACCTCAACTTTTATTGAAAAATTAGGCACCTCTTTCAAAAAACACAAAACAAACGTAAACTTATTTTCTTATCATAATGCAACTCCTTATTTTTTTGTGCATTATACGTATGTCCCGTTGAAGTTTTAAGAAAAAATATGCTCCACCCTTTATTTAAATTAATGTCCTTCATTTTCGTTACACTAACCATTATAGCATTGGTCATTGATAACACACACTCTGTAATCACATCACATTGGACAACAACCCCCTTTAATAAAATTTTAACAAGCCTTCTGCAAACAGATATCTATCACCTTAATCAATCTCTATGCAAGGTAATGCCTGATTTTCTGTCCTCAATTTGCATTACTCTCACTTATTTACCCGCATGGTCTATCTTTGGTGCTTTAGCAATAGTATTTTGTATCTTAAATTACGAAAAACAAAAGCCTTTTCACAAAATATCATATACATATAACGAAGAGTACATTTGATCTTGAAAAAACTTCTAGAGCTCTCTGTACTATACACAACAGGTATCGCTTAGAGCACCTCACCCTATTAAAACAACTGAAAATCATTTGATCATCAGAATGGATTAAAACGCTTTATTATAAATATATGCGCTCAGTTATAAATTATACGGGCTCACTTATGATTTCTATAGATAATGATAACATTACTTCATTTGTATCAATTTAATAAAAACTAGCGAATAAACCTAACTCCCATCTATAGAAAATTCTGTACAGAAAAAACTTAACATATTGAAGTTCATATATTTTTATGGATGTTCCTTTATACTCTACAAAAACTTTTCTTAATTTTAGTACTAGAAATCACATATAAAAAAACGTCTTCTAATATCAGCACTCCTTATAAAATTGGAACTTCTTGAAATTAATGAAGAAGCTTATAAAAATTATTCTACAAGTCTAACAAAATGCGTTAAACAAAAACCAATCTGTAAATAATTGCAATTGTAATAAAGAATATTTCGCATCTTACTCCCATTGTGACATCCACCCTATTACATCTAAAAAAATCCAAGAGACTATTAGCAGAAAAATTTTAAGCATCTTCTCTCTATTGAGAAAATGGTAAAATAACAGCTTCAGTCACACTCTGTTCTTTTAAATCTGAAAATCGTTTCGCTAAAACATCAACTTTTTTAGATATCTCATCCAAACTTTTCCATTGATCAGTTACCACTCGAGAAAGTTCCTCAATGAATTTTTCTTGGTAAACTAGCTTCATTTCTAGTTCTATCAGCCGATCTTCATCCGACATGATTTTTACTCCCTCTTAAATAAAAAAACGTGATTAATTTTATTAATCCTCCTCCCTTTTTCTTCCCATAAAAATGAGAAGTAACTTTTCAAATAATTCTACTCATCTTATTTGCACATTATAAAAGGTTTATGATGATCTTTATTTTCCCAATCACTTATACAACAAATTTCTTTCTTAAGAATCAGAAAATGTTTTTATCTTTACTAAGTTATCTTGACACCATTTTTCATCCTAAAGATCTACATTCCCAGCTTCTTAATTTAAGTGCTATCGTAAATTGGAAAGCATTTTATAGCATTAAGGTCAAAGAATACTTTCCTCTGACTTTTACATACTTCTCCTTCAAATTATTATCATATGTATAAATTATTGAAAAAATGCATTCTTGCTTTTATACGTACTTTTAGCTATTACCCTCAAATTAGTTTTGTTTCATTGACTTACAAACCTATGCCGCATTAGCTCAGTTGGTAGAGCACATCATTCGTAATGATGGGGTCGCTGGTTCGAATCCGGCATGCGGCACCATTTTTTCTCTTTAATATATTGAAATATATAATTTTTTATTTGATTTTCTATTTTTTAGACCACCTTTTAGTCCACCTCTTGTGGTTTATACAATTTTACTTAATTTGTTGTTATTTGCTCCGTATTTTTCTTTGGAGTAAAAGCTAGAATCTCTTTTTTTCTCCATCTCACTGCTCTTCCTAGCTTATAGGGTTGCGGAAACTCCCCTTGAAGCACCCAATTGCGAATCGTTGTGGTTGATACACTAAAAAGCTGTGCACATTCACGGGTTGTTACATATCTATCGCCATCATCAAATATCATCTCATTACCTTTCTATTTTTATATTACTTATTACCTAAATGGGTGGGGGTGCTGGGAGGAGAAAGCACCCCCATAGAGTCAAGCAGCTTTTGTCAAAATCTTTTGCATTTCTTGTTCTATCTCTGCTAAAAAGGCTTCGACCGCTTGATTAATCTCTTCAATTTGTTCTTCATCACGGTGAATGCGTTTGATTTTCATGCGTAAGTATGTTGATTACCTCGTAAAACGTGGGTCATAACTGATAAAATCACACCATTTTCGTCCCGTACAAGCCATTTGGAATTGCATTTGCGCGCTATATTCAGGCTTTATAGTGTCATCTATAAAGAAGCGTAAGTGGTTTGGTGATTGTGGACATTTGACTTCAACTAAACCGTCATCACCAACAAACCCATCAGGACTAGCACCAGCCATTTTGATTGTGGGATGTTGTATGAAACCACACTCTATGATCTCTGTATCATAAATAAATGCATATTCTTTCAAGGCATCTTCTTCATGTTCAATGCCCCATTGCATAGCCGGAGTTGGATAAGATTGGCTTACTTCACCAGTTAAACGTTCTGTTATAAGTTTGATTTTGTAGTCTTCATATTTGCTTGTAGGCATTCCCTTTGCTGTTTTACTCAGTAGGTTGTAAACGTTTGAAGCGGTGACTTTTCCCAAGCGGGCTTGAAACCACTCTGCTGTTCTTTGTTCCATTTCACACCGCCGTTTGTTGTTGAGTTGGTACATATTCAATATCTTGGATATGAATGTATTCTGCTTCTTGTATAGGAGCGTCTATTTTCTTTTGTGGTGAATGAGATTGCTCTGTTTTAGCTTTTTGCCTCTCTTGCAATATATCAAAAATTATTTTTGCTTTTTCATCAGGAATATCTTCAAGGCTCTCGACTTTTGCATAATCAAGTATCCTTGCTTCATTGGTTCCAGTTTCTTCAATTAATTCTTGGATTTGTATAAGCATGTCATGAGAAACAAGTTGTACTTGTGTGGTATTATTATTAATACGAGCCGCTTCATCTTCTTCATAAATGCCGGAAAAACCGAAAGCATAGCGTGCACATTGTATAGTTGCTTTATGACGTAACATACGTGCTGGATATTTTTTCCAAGGTTCACTTTTTTCTTGCACGCATTCATTTAAATATTCAGTGACTTCGATAGGGTTTTTAATGCCTTTAAGATGAATAGCACATTTAATGGCAATTAAACTCCCATCTTTATCGAGTTGATCTTGAAAAGTCATGCCATCAAATTTAGGATTAGATTTAATGATCTTAATCCATCCATCAATAGAGACAACAGGGATAATACCGCCGCCTTTTTTAGGGAACGCATAGATTTCTTTTGTTAATGGGTTTAATCCATAAGTATTTGCAACCGAGATAAAAGCAGCGAATTCTTCATTAGAGAAGTTATGATTGATACAAGTTTTGATAATTGTTTTACGAAATTCATCATGAGAAAATCCATATTTGCTTGCCATGGTTATTAAAGAAGAACTTGTCATTATTGATTTCCTCCTATTTGAGCGCAATTCCCCCGTGGCGTGAATCACGCTGGTGTTTAAAAGTTGGTTTGGTTGTT
>NZ_JBHIRH010000021.1:0-13966 GCF_042196945.1 Bartonella sp. AA81SXKL
CGATGCGCTATCTCATAGATTATGAAGGTCTTGGCAAGAAGCTTCTCAAAGGTGTTGGTGTTCCACGGGCCAGTTTTATTCCTCTTGGCAACTTTGGGGCTTTAGATGAAAAAGAGGGGCAACCCTTTAAACTTGATATTCAAAAAGCCAAGCAACTTTTAGCAGAGGCTGGTTATCCGAACGGATTTGAGGCAAATTTTCTCGTGTCAAACACTCCTTATACTTTGTTACTTGCTCAGTCACTCCAGGATAGTGCTGCACAGGCGGGCGTGCGTCTTAAAATTGAACGTGTAGCAGGTACACAGTTATTTTCAAAAGTGGATGCTCGAGCTTTTGATACGGCTTTTATCGGATGGAATAATGATTCTGCGGATCCTCATACAATGGCTTCACGTCTTATTTTCAATCCAGATAATCGGTTTGAGGCTAGAAATACAGCCTATCCTAGTTGGAAGCATGGGTATTTTGATGCTAAGATGAATCAAAAAGTTGAAGAAGCGTTGTTTCAAAAAGATCCGCAAAAACGAGCGCAACTCTATGCTGATTTACAACGTGAATTAATGCAAAAAGGACCTTATGCGTTTATCTTTCAACAATATAGCGTTATCGCGATGACACCTGATGTCAAAAAGTGGGTTTGGAATAGTGCGCCACAAATTTTTTATAGTAAAATTGAAAAATAGTGTGTCTTTTTAGTGTTATCAAAGCTAAAAAGAGCTTAATTATAATTGCATGATGAAAATATTCTCCCATATAAAGCTCTTCAGTTTTTTTAGGATGAAACTGTGAGGGATGTTTGTGTAGTAGTATATAATTAAGATCGTTTATAGGGAGCGATGAATATAGAAAGTTATATTGGGGAGGATCTTTGTTTATGGTTATAGATTCTCTGCATCCCGAATATAGACTGATGTATAAGAAAATTATTTTATAGATGCTTAGTTTGATTAAATGAAATTGATGTCTAATGCTATGCTATTTAAGCAAAATCACAATCACTTTGTGTGAAAAGGTAGAAGAATACAAAAGGAAGAGATAAAATGGGAAAACAAAGAATATTGAAAAAAATTTCTATTTTATTAAGCTCAACCGTTTTTTTTAATGGGGCTGTAACATCGGCATTCAGTGCCTCATCTAAAGATATATTGGTAATGGCATGGAATATTGATTCAATTAGTAGTTTTGATCCAGCGCAAACTGTTGAGGTTGTGACGAGTGAGTTATTAACGAATATTTGCAGCGCGTTAGTGCAATATGATGAACATGATCCTACAAAAATTCGCCCTGCTATGGCAAAATCTTGGGACGTTTTAGACAATGGCAAAAGAATAGTCTTTCATCTTCGTGATGATTTAAAGTTTAATGATGGAAGGATGGCTACAGCGCAAGATCTGGTATGGTCGATGCAACGGATTATTAAATTAGGATTAAGCTATGCTCAATCTTTAATGGATTATGGGTTTACCAAAAACAATATTGAAACAAATATTCAGGCTCTTGATGATAAGACTTTACAATTAAAATTAGATAAACCCTATCCTATTCAGCTCATATTGACTGTTATTGGACAATCTTATGCTTCTGCTTTGCTTGATCGGAAAACAATTGAAGCACAGAGTATTAACGGTGATATGGGGAATAAATATTTAGCAACACATACAGCTTGTGTTGGACCTTATAAATTGGTGAGCTGGTCTCCAGGAGATAAAGTTGTGTTAGAGGCGACACAACATTATTGGGGCGAAGTGCCTAAAATTAAGCAGATTGTTGTGCAGCATGTAGCGGATTCATCAAGTCAAAGACTTCTTTTGGAAAAAGGTGATGTGGATATAGTGCGTGATCTTTCTTCAGAGGATATTTTAGATCTTGAAAAAAAGGGAGGACCAGTCAAAATTAGTCGTGTTTTGCGTCCGCAGATTATTTACTTATCGTTAAATAATAAGAATGCAATTTTTGCGAATGAAAAGGTCAGATTGGCACTTCGTTATTTGGTTGATTATGAAGGTCTTGGAAAAACTGTTTTGAAAGGGATTGCTATTCCACGGGCAACTTATATGTCTTTAGGTGTTCCAGGTGCTTTAGATGAAAAAGAAGGTTTGCCTTTTCAGTTGGATTTGAAAAAAGCAAAACAACTGATTACTGAAGCTGGTTATCCTAATGGGTTTAAAGCTAATCTTTTAGTTGGAAGCCTTAGTTATATGTCGTCTGTTGCACAGTCTATTCAAGCCAATGCACGCAAAATTGGTGTTGAGCTTACAATTGAAAAAATGGCACAAAATCAATTGTTGAGCCGTGTACGTGGTGGAAATTATGATACTGCTATTATGGGGTGGGGGAGTGCCGATCCTGATGGACATCCTGCTTCATTAAATCACGTGTTTAACCCTGATCCAACATTTACAAAAAAGCACAATATGTATTTAGCTTGGCGCGCTGGGTATTATGATGAAAATATTAATAACATGGTGATGGATGCTTTGTTTGAGAAAGACCCCAATAAGCGTATTATGCAATATCGTACTTTACAGCATTATGTGCTAGAGCATGGTCCTATGGTTTATTTATTTCAGACATATTATACCGTTGGTATGGGACCTGATGTCAAAAAATGGATTTGGAACAGTTATAGACTTTATTACAATGAAGCAGAAAAATAAAAAGAAGCATGTTATAGAAAATGATTGTAGAACATGCTTAATAAGAGATTGTTTTGTTATATAAAAAGTATTTGCTTTATGTTTTGTCGCTACAGAGGGGATTTTTATAATGGTTTTGCCACTTTCAGAGACTGAAAGAGCTGTATCAGAAAAGCAGAAAAAATTATTTTTATGGGATTTTTTATGCAAAGGATTGAAACTTCTTATTTCAGTTTTTATCACATTGCTTGGGTTGGTGACGATCACTTTTTTTCTTGGTCATCTTCTTCCTCTAGATCCGGTTCTGTCTATTCTTGGTGATAATATTAGTCAGGAAGCTTATGATGCAATGTATTATAAGCTGGGTCTTGATAAGCCGTTGATTGTCCAATATTGGAAGTATCTTCATAATGTATTTTTGTTTGACTTTGGAGATGCTTTAACTTCTGGGCGACCTGTTCTAGCCGATATTATGCGTGTATTTCCTGCAACATTAGAGCTTGCAACCGTTGCTATTGTTATTGGCACAAGTCTTGGAATTCCATTTGGTGTTTTTGCAGCAATGTATCGCGATTCATTTATTGATTATGTTGTCCGTGTTTTTACACTTGTAAGTTATTCTACTCCAACATTTTGGCTCGGATTAATGGCGTTGTTAATATTTTACGCCAAACTTGGCTGGGTTGGTGGCCCAGGACGACTTGATTTTCTTTATGAATATTCTTTTGAACCAAAAACAGGATTTTTCCTTTGGGATACTGCAAGCCAAGGACAATGGGAGGCTTTTGGTAATGTTTTTAGTCACGTTATTATGCCTGCTTTGATCTTGGCTTTCGGTGCTATGGCTTATATTAGCCGTATGACTCGTGGGTTTATGATTGAGCAGCTTAATCAGGAATATATCATTACTGCACGTGTAAAGGGATTATCGTGGGCGCGAACCGTTTGGGGGCATGCCTTTCGAAATGCTGCTGTTCAAATTATTACCGTTGTTGCACTTTCTTATGCTTTTTTATTAGAAGGGGCTGTTTTAACGGAGACAGTTTTTGCTTGGCCTGGTTTTGGACATTACTTGACAAATGCTCTTTTAGCCGGAGATATGAATGCAGTTGTAGGATGTACTTTACTTGTAGGATTTATCTTTGTCGCCATTAATTTATTTTCTGATTTGCTTTATCGCATTTTTGATCCAAGGACACGTTGAATATGACAGTAAGTAATCATCATAAATCGCAATCATCATCTTCTTTGGGTAGTTGGTTAAACGATCCTGTTCCAAACTCCATAATTCAAGCGAACATACAAAGAATTTATCACGCACTGGCTAAGTTTTTTCATAACTTTTCGGCTGTATTCGGTCTGCTTATTATTTGTATTATTATCATATGTGCATTTTTTGCTCCTTGGATTGCTACGCATGATTTTCTTAGCAATGATCTAGGGCATCGGTTGCAGCCACCCTCTATGGCGCATTATTTTGGAACAGATGAATTGGGACGTGATATTTTTAGTCGCCTTGTTTTTGGTTCCCGTATTACTCTTTATGTTGTTTTTCTTACAACAGTTATTGTAGGTCCAATAGGGCTTATTGTTGGAACTGTATCTGGTTATATGGGCGGATGGGTTGATACTGTGCTCATGCGCATTGTCGATATTTTTCTTGCTTTTCCAGGTTTGATTTTAGCTCTTGCATTTTCAGCCGCATTGGGACCAGGGATTGAAAATGCTTCTATTGCAATTTCAATTGCAGCATGGCCACCAATTGCACGTTTAGCACGTGCTGAGACTTTGACAATACGTTCTTCTGATTATGTTTCTGTAGTTCGCCTGCAAGGGGCCTCTGCTTGGCGAATTATTTTGTTTCATGTTGCGCCCATGTGTATTCCTTCAGTGATTGTACGATTAACTTTGGATATGTCTGGAATTATTTTAACGGCTGCTGGTCTTGGTTTTTTAGGGTTGGGAGCTCAACTTCCAAGTCCTGAATGGGGTGCGATGCTTTCTTCAGGGCGGGAATTTATGATGACAAATTGGTGGTTGGCGGCAATACCAGGCTGTGCAATATTATTTGCAAGTCTTGCTTTCAACCTTTTAGGTGATGGTCTTCGTGATGTATTGGATCCACGCAATGGGTAATAAATTATTAGAAGTAGAAGATTTACGTATTTCTTTTCTTACAACGCGCGGCATGTCAGAAGTTGTGCGTGGCGTTAGTTTTTCTGTTGGAAAAGAAAAAATTGGAATTGTTGGTGAATCCGGATCTGGAAAATCGATGACTGGGCGCGCAATACTAAGGTTGAGTCCAAAAGCAGCCATTGTTAAAGCTAAAAAAATGCGCTTTGAGGATGTTGATTTATTGGCCGCAAGTGAACCTCAGATGCGAAAAATCCGTGGGAAACGTATTTCAATGATTTTACAGGACCCCAAATATTCACTTAATCCATTAATACGGATTGGGGAACAGATTATGGAGGCTTACCGTATTCATTATTGTGTTTCAAAAGCTGAAGCGAGGGAGCGCACCATATCTATGTTAGAATCTGTTCATATTCGTGATCCTGAACATGTGATGCGTCTCTTTCCTCATGAAATATCTGGGGGGATGGGGCAGCGCGTGATGATTGCAATGATGCTCATTCCAAAACCTGATTTAATTATTGCCGATGAGCCAACATCTGCACTTGATATTACGGTCAGACGACAAGTTTTATCTGTATTAGATGAACTTGTGACAAAATCTGGAACGGGACTTATTTTCATTAGTCATGATTTAAATATGATTGCTGATTTTTGTGATCGTATTTTGGTGATGTATGCGGGCCGTGTGTTAGAAGAGTTGCCTGCTTCTGATTTGTCTCACGCTTGTCATCCTTATACAAAGGCGTTGCTCGCGAGTTTGCCACGGCTTGATAATCCAGTTGATATTTTGGCTGTTCCTGAGCGTGATCCTGATTGGTTGTATAATCCTACGATTGTTAATGGAGTTGAGGAGGTTCCTCATGACAAATTGTGAGAATATTATTGATGTTTCTAATTTATCTGTAACTTTTGGACACAGGCATAAGGCAGTAACAGTTGTTAAAAATGTTAATTTTCATATTAAGCGTGGTGAAGCTTATGGTTTGATTGGTGAATCCGGATGTGGAAAGTCAACTATTTTGAATACATTGGTGGGGCTTATTCCAGATTATAGTGGAAAGTTTCTTTTTGCTGGACAAGAAGTTGAAAAGAAAAGAAGTAAGGATTTTTTACGCTGTATTCAAATGGTTTTTCAAGATCCTTATGCTTCGCTGCATCCAAGAAAAATGGTCCATACGGTTCTTTCTGAATCGCTCAAAATCCATGGAATGGATAATCAAAGAGAGCGGGTGGAGGATGCTTTAGATTCCGTTGGTTTAGATTCTTCATTTCTTTATCGTTATCCTCATGAGTTGTCTGGAGGGCAGCGTCAGCGTATTGCTCTTGCACGTGCTTTAATTATTGAGCCAGAGGTGTTGTTGCTTGATGAGCCAACATCTGCATTGGATGTGTCGGTACAGGCTGAAATTTTAAACTTGTTGAAATCACTGCGCGTGAGAAAAAAGCTTACTTATTTGATGGTGTCCCATGATCTTGCTGTTGTTGCACATATTTGTGAACGTGTTGGAATTATGCATAAAGGGATTATTCTTGAAGAGCTTAGCAATGATGAATTGCGTAATCTACATGCGCAACACGATTATACAAAGGAGTTTTTTGAAGCAAGTATAGAGCCTATTGTCCATAGAGAGCAAAGAGCATGATCAATTTTACAGAAGAGAAAATGCAATTTTATTTGTTTTGAAGTTTCTGGAGATGTTTGGCGGCATTGTTAAGAGGGAAGGGGATAATAGGATTTTTTCAGTATGAATTTTCTGGGCAGTGTTTGAGCTGTAATATTTTAAATCCTATTAGAACTTCCATTTTGAAATATATGAGTGACTTATAACATATCCCTTTGTTTGATATTATTGCATTATTTTTTACTTATCATTTTATGTTCAAAAGTTTTATTTTGGGATTTTAAGCATTAAATTTGTGAGAAATAACAAAAGATAGTAATGTTGTATTTTCTAGAAAAGCTTCTCATTATTTTACAATATCATTTTGTTTTTGGTTGTTCTCTTTTTTACAGTTTTATTCTTTATAAAAAGAATTTTTTGTAAAAAACATCCAATGGTCAATGACTGTCTTCAAATATTTCGCTGTTCTCTATTTAAAAAAGCGCTTAAAAACAGCTTATAATAAACCAAAAAGGCAGCAATATGCTGCCTTTTTGTTAAATTGAATAGGCTGTTTTTTACAGTCTTGATTTAAAACTGATAGAGTATTCCTCCTGAAAAGCTTGCACCACTTATACCAGTTTTTTGAAGCTTTTGTTGATAGCTGACATCACCATGAAGGGAGAGGTTAGCGGACAATTATACACTAATACCAAGCCCACCTTCAACGGAACTTCCCAAGGGGTCACATTTATAATACTTATCAATATGGAATGTCTGATCATTACCAAAGGTTTTGATTAAGTTTAATTTTCCATAGAAAGACATAGGACGGCTGTTTTCAGTGGCAATGGTTTTTGTCAAACGTCCACCAACACGGGATTATCCATTGAGAAGGATTTTGCATCTCAATGGTCAGATTATCAGCATCTTTAATGGTATCAAACATCAAATGTTGATAGGCAAGCTGTGCCTGCGGTTCGAATGTTACGGCTTGAATACCCGTTGCAAATTGTTTGCCAACAGTGGTGGAGATACTCAACATTTTGGCGTTTTTCAATTTTGCAGTTTTACCAATGAGAGCATTGGTGATATCTCCCTTTATTATCCCATAGGATAAAAGCGTATCAAGATAGAAACCATTGTCACGCTGTTTACTGCCATAGGCGGCGGTGAGTTGAAATGACTATTTATTCAATATGCTCTTACTTGCTGTCTTGCATATCTTTGGGGGTGAAAGAGAGTTGCCCGTAGGTTCGGACAAGACCCAAATGTGTTGTAGATATTTTTCCCTTCTGCGCGACAAGGTTAATAGCTCCTTGTAGAACAGCATAGTGAAGATGAGCACTGCTATAACCATATTTACTAGGAGCACTACTTATCAGAAAATAAGCTTCCTGTTTCTCCATAGGCGTATAAGAAAAAGCCATTCCGTTTGTCTTATTCTTTCCTTAAGACAGATGTCGCATATTGGCTAACAGTTGCACTTTGCTTATCCATATCGGTCAATCCAGCATACAAGAGAGCACATGGCATGATAAAATAGCTTGTATTTATGGCACGATGGTTTTTACTTTTGAGTCGCTATCAAGCAGTACTGGTTGTAAGCGAAAATCCCAGAAATTTTTATTTTCTCCTAAAAGGTTTTGTTCAGCATTTGTTTTACTGTGGTTTGATTTTGGTCCATAAGCTTTCAGTATATATTTATAAGGTGAACCACTTATTGTGATATAGTCCTGTGCAAGTTTGAAAGAGTTTTGATTTACTTTCCCAGAAACTTGAATGAGTGAAAGACCACGTGCACTGGTAAGAGCAGAAGCATCTGCTTTAATATTGTTCTTTTCTAAATGTCCAGTGATATAAACCAGTGTAGTCCCTGAAACATCACCGTGAATCAGAAGATGGTCAGCTTTTTGTTTGTTTATGGCAGCACTATCACTCCATTCGACGTTGAAATGAATTTCTGCTTTTCCTGTAGCATTGTAGACTTTTTAGTATTTGGTCTGCCAGATCCTATGTGCAACGTGTGATAATGATCTTCAGTTGGCTCTTCAAAAACAATAGAGCTGTTATTGATGTTAAGGACAGAAATATCAGAACGTGCTCTTTGAGCAATATCAAGCAGTTTTTTGTTCTGGCTTTTTTTATTTGTGCTTGTTTTCAATATCCATTTCGTATTGTTTTGCAAATCAAAGACTGTTTTGAATTTTTTTCAGTGCTCACTTTGCCGTCTAAGATGGAGTGATCGGCGTTTAATGTAAAAGTGAAATCATTTTTTTTCGTTGAAGCTTCGGTTACTAATAAAACATTGGCACGGATTTCTGAATTTTTGAGATTGGCTTTACCAATTGATTCATTTGCATTAATTCCAGTACCGTTTTTAATATGAAGTTTTGCATTGGTTAAATTGATTTCTGATGTTTTATTGTTCTTAGATTTTTCAAATGCTATACCTCTATCTTCTGCTGTGGCAGAAACATTTGTTACATCAATATGTCCATTATTATTTACAACAAATGCACTATTTTCGGCAATTATTGTCCCTCCATTCATTTTGATTGTGCTGCCATTTTCTGAATAAAGTCCGATCTCAGCATTTTTAATCGTTGTATGGCCATATAATTCAACTAAACTGCCAACATCTTGGCTTTCCGCACCGAATCCGTTACTATCTGCCGTTATTAGAGTAACATTCGTGGCTTTAATATGTCCACCGTTTCCGGAAAATAATGCAGTAGTTTTACCTTGTACTGTTCCTCCCGTTATGGTGATGGTGGATTTTGAGTCTTTTGCATAGAGCCCACTGTCATCAGATGATGTAATTTGAGCATTGTCAGTTAAAGTAATAGTGCTGCCGTTTATGGCAGATACTGCTGCACCTTTTGCGTTAAATGATCCTCCAGAAACTGTTATTTGAGAACCATTATCTGAAATTATGCTATTGATTGCTTGCGGAACGGTTACATTTTCTAAAGTAATGGCACTTCTTCTTGCAATTATTGCATTGATTAGTAGTGCATTATCCTTACGATTTAATATCGTTACATCTTTCAGTTTGTTATTGCTCTTGTTTTTTAATAAGTGAATGCCTGCTTCGGAAGCAGTAATGGTTCCTCCGATCATTTTGATTGTGCTATCGTTTTGCGCATCAATTCCGATTTTAACGTCACTGATCGTTGTATTTCCAAGCAATTCAATCACACTGTTAGAGCCAGAGGCTGCTGCACCAGCAGCTACACCACTGCCATTATTAGTTGCTTTTAAAGCAACATTTGTAACCGTAATATGGCCACCTATGTCTGCTTCTAAGGCTGTATATTTTCCTGTCACGTTTCCTGTTGTCATTGTAATTGTGGATTTTGAGTCTTGTGCATAGAGGACTGCTTCATCATGTGACGTAATTTGAGCATTGTCCATTAAGGTGATACTGCTACCGTTTTGAGCACATATTGTTGCATAGCTTGAATCAAATGATCCTCCAGAGATTGTTATGTTAGAACGATTATTTGCAATTACGCTGTTGCCTGTTTGAGTCACTTTTACATTTTTTAAAGTGAGACCACTTTCTTTCTCTAGAAGAATTCCTTTGCCTGAATTTCTATCTTTACCGGTTGATATTATTACATTTTCTAGTTTACTTTCGGTGCTCTTACTATTCACGAAGCCAACACCAGTATTCTTAATCGTTGTATTGCCATATAATTCAATCATACTATTAGCGCTATTGACTCCTGCGCCTATTATAGGAACATCAGTGACTTGGCCCCCATGTTCATTTGTTGTTAGAGCAACATCCGTGACCTTAATATGTCCACCGTTTTCTGCGACCAACGCTAATTCTCCGGTTACTGTTCCTCCCGTCATTGTGATGGTAGAATGTAAACCATTTGTGTAGAGTCCTTTGCTATTCGATGATGTTGATGTAACTTGAACGTTATCTTTTTTACTACTAGTTAAAGTAATGTTACTGCCGTTTCCAGCGTATGCTCCTACGATTTTCCCCTCAAATGATCCTCCAGAAACCGTTACTTTAGAATGATTATTTGCAGCTATACCACTTTTTGCCTGCGTAACTGTTACGTTTTTTAAAGTGACGTTACTTTCCTTGTCGGCACCTATTCCTGTGATTTTAGGCTCTTTATCGTTACTGCTCGATATTTTCACATTTTCTAGCTTGTTTCCATCGCTCTTACTATTATAGAAATCAGCACCGATTGCAGAAGCTGTAATGGTCCCTCCGATCATTTTAATCATTCCACTATTTTGTGCATGAAGACCGATTACAGCATTCTTAATTGTTGTATTTCCATGCAATTCAATCATGCTGTTCGGACCGCCGGCGACAACTGTTCCGATTTTATCATTCGTCGCTGTTAACGCAACATCCGTGACCTTGATATGTCCACCGTTTTCTGCAACCAACGCCATTTTTTCTGTGATTACGCTTCCTCCCATCATTTCGATTGTGGTTTCTGAATCTGTTGCATGGAGTCCAGTGCCATGAGATGATGTAGCTTGAACATTATTGGTTAGAGTTACGCGACTGCCATTGTAAGCAGATATTGCTGCTTTTGTGGCATCAAATGATCCTCCCAATATCGTGATTTCAGATTTATTATTTGCAGTAACGCTATTCATTGCCTTAGTCACTTTTACATTTTCTAAAGTGACTTCACTGTCTTTGTCTGCAAATATTGCAAAAGTTAGTGGAGCTTTGCCTTTGCCACTTGATATTATTATATCTTTTAGCTTGTTTTCAGCATTCTTACTGTTCAAGAATTTAGCGCCAGTGTTGGAAACTGTAATAGTTCCCCCGGTCATTTTCAGTGTAGCACCATCTTTTGCTTCAAGACCGAAAAAAATGCTAGAACCAGTTCCTTTAATGGTTGTACCATCCAGTAATTCAATCGCAGTGTTAGAACCTTCAGCTGTTATAGCGTGCGCATTTGTGCCTATGTTGGTGTTTGTTTTTTGTTTCCGATAATCGTCAAATGCTTGCCGATAATTTGACCACCTTTTTTTGCGTGAATAATTTCGTAGGTTTCGTTGGAAACTTCTTTTTTACTTTCTGAAATTTCAAGATTTTTAGCTTGTGCATTAAGATTGATAGAAGAAAGTACAACTGCCACAATTGCAGTGCAGGATAGAAGAAAATTTTTAGGCATCAGTCTACTCCTTTTAAAGCCCCCAACATTCATTTTCCCGCTAACTTCATAAGCAGAAGTGAAAATAGATATTGCTTTTATTTTAATAACACAGCACTTTGATATTTTGTTTTGCTTTTTTTGTCAAAATTAAAGTTGTATTTATGTTTAATTATGTAATATTAAATTTAATTCATAATGTATTTTTATCTAATTATATTTTAAAAATAAGTTTTTTATTAGTGATATATATTATTTTATATCAATATTTATTTATTTTAATATTTATTGATGTATAATTAAAGAAATACAGTTATATAAAATAAATTAAAAAATATAATATAAATAAGAATAGTAGTGTTTTTAATATTGTACATTTTCAAAAAAATGAGAGATTTTATAGTTTTAAAGTTAATAAATAATAAATATTTTTGTGTGTAATTTACTTTATATTTTATATTGAGTGGAAAAAGGTGAAATTAGAGTGGATATGTGATAATTGATTGTTCTTACCTACATTATGTATCGAATGAGTTTTTGACAGCAAAAATGAGAGAAGGCTTTAATAGAGCGTTGAGGGTTCTTTGAGTGCTCAGTGTCTTCTTTGAACAAATAAAATATAAAAATATGTAGAATCCGCTGATAAGCCACAATTTCCGAAAGGCTACATACTATACAAAACTCCGTTGGATGTAGTTTGACATTAGGTTTTGTACTAAGTGGGAAGAGGTGAGATTAGTTAGAAATACGTGATAATTTATTGTTTTTATGGTTATTTTTTACCATTAAATGCGCGTTTTAATGGCATGGGGCAAGGACCATCCCGTTTTAACAAGCGCCATTATCAAAACCATTGCCGCCCTGATGGCTTTTAACATTGTTCTACGTGTGTTGCGCTTTACCATGACTGGCGCACACGTCTTGGTTTATTTTGGTGCTGAACCCACCACCATCACCAAATGGAAAAACATCATTGCTGCTGCTTTTGATCTCTCTCAAACTTGGCAAAAGTTCAAACAAGGGCTTGGCGCTGTTGTTCAAAGCTTTGAAGGTTTGTGGGAGGGCGTTAAACAAAGCCTTTCCAATTTTTGGCAATGGTTGAAGAGTTTTTTTACACAGGAAAAGCTCTCGGAGGGTGCCAAGGCTGGTATGGAACAAGCCGGCGAAGATTTAGCCAATTGGATTGTCGATGGTTTTATGGCACCCATCACAAAGTTGAGCGATTTTTGTAAATCTTTGCCCAGCCGCATTAAGGGGTGGATTGGGTCGATTGATGTAAGAGAGTTTTTGCCAAGTTTTTTGGGAGGCAAAACAACCATTCAGCCCATACCACAATTTGCGGGGGCGGGGCATGCAAATTCCCCTTTTACAGAAGCAAAAGGCAAAGATCACTCCCTCATCACACACAATCAAAATGTCACGGTGCATGTTAATGGGGCGCGTGAACCCATGGACACTGGTCGTGCGGTTGCTCATGCTTTGCAACGGGCACGCGCCAATGCCTTGCATGGCGGGACAGAGTAATGACACAATCAAGGGGAGGGCGTCTATGAGAGATCCTTTGCTAATGTTAGGACCACATCTCTTCTATGTAGACTGGCTAAATTTCCAATCCTTTGAGGAAGAGTTTTCTGCCTCATGGGTTTGTATGGAGCGTTTTGGCAAGGCACCCAGTTTGCAATTTACCGGCTATGGCAATGATCCCAAAACCATTCATGGAGTTTGGTTTCCAGAAGAATTTGGGGACCGAGTAGCGATAGATGCCATCACTACAACTATCCGAAGAGCAAAGCCGGTCCAGATGCTTCGTTGGATCAATGATACCACCTATAGTGTCCTTCTCCATGGACCCGTAGTAATCACCACGATCAATAAAGACCATGACTATATCAGTCGCTCTGGTCAATCCCAGCGCATCCGCTATTCCATTACGCTCTTGCCCTTTTTTAATGGCGGAAAACCACAAGGACAATAGCAAGAGGGACAAATCCAAGCGGGACAAATCCAAGAGGGACAAACTCTATGAAGATACCAGAAAAACATGTTGTTGTAGAGCTAGAGGATATGAGCCTCGATCTCCTTTGCTTTCACCATGTCATGGCTGTGTTAGGGGACCGTTCTCAAGTTGGGGGACTAAACGGCTATTTAGAAGCCACACTGGAAGCCAATCCAGAGATTGCCAAATATGGTGTGTTTTTACCGCGGGGCTTAAAGGTCATTCTGCCTGAATTTGTTAGCCAAGAGAAGAATAGTGTGGTGAAAAGGCTATGGGATTAAGGCGTTCACATCCTTTTATTGAGGTGAGGGTGGGGGATAAGCTTGTTCATGAGGTTTTTTACCAGCGTCTTTTAACCGCAACTATCACGGATCATGCCGGGAATGAAGCCGATACATTTGAAGCAGAGTTTGATGATCGTGGCAATGATTTAGAGGTTCCCTCAAGCAA
>NZ_JBHIRH010000022.1:0-13641 GCF_042196945.1 Bartonella sp. AA81SXKL
TTTTATTCTGGTCTCTCAACAAAAGAAGACGTCTTGTATTGCTGTGATGAAGGGATCGCAAGTAAAGAAGAGCACATTCTTTTGAAAAGTTTTAGAGAGCTCAAACCTAAAAAGCAGAAAGCAATTTTAAGATTAAATTTTCGTTAGAATTAAAAAAAGATTAAAGAGGCTCTTGCTAAATAATAAATTATTATATAAAGTTTTTTCTAGAGAAGGGGGTTAACATTTCTCCTCCCCCCCCCCCGCAGAAATGTCCAAATAAAACCTCCTTCTCATCGTTTTAAAAATCACGAAAAATTTTATCCTTTATTTTTTTTTAAAGAGTGACTTATTTGTGCTAGAAAAGTTGCTGTATTAGGTAAATTGGAGGGCGGGGTGTTTTTAGTAGGGATTTGGGAAGGGCTGGAAAAGTCGTCTTGCCAAATAGAGTTCTCAAAAGAAAATCTTGGAAAGAAACTATCAAAGGGGTGGCTTAAAAGAAGCTACCAAAAATCCGGAACTTCAGGCTTTAAATGAGGACCAATCCGTACCGCCGAGACCTTTTCTGCTAAACCGGTGCGATCTGAAATCTCAACCGCTAAACCACAAAGGGTGGCAGGACCACATGCCGGTTCAAAACGATCTTGCTTCGTCTTATAAAGAAAACGGTGTAAGGGTTCTTCTTTATCCATTCCAAGAGATGAATTATAATCTCCACACATGCCTGCATCTGTTAAATAGGCGCTCCCACCTTCTAAGATCTGCGCGTCAGCCGTGGGAATATGCGTATGTGTGCCAACGATAACACTCACACGACCATCAAGAAAATGGCCAAAACATTGCTTCTCGCTTGTCGTTTCTGCGTGAAAGTCAAAAATAATCGTATCGGCTTGCTCCATCAACGAACAGGCAAGCAGAATATTTTCCGCTGTTTCAAATGGATCTTCTACTTTACACGGCATAAAAACGTTGCCCAACAGATTGGCGACAAGAACACGGGCGCCATTTTTTGCCGTAAAAACACCAGAACCTTTTCCGGGAGTTTCTTTCGAAAAATTGGCAGGGCGTAAAAAACGATCACTCTCATGGGCATATTGCAATGCTTCTTTGTGAGAAAAAGCATGATTACCTGTGGTGACAACATCAACACCGGTTATCAAAAGATCTTGATACGTTTCTTGTGTGAGACCAAAACCACCAGAGGCATTTTCACCATTTACCACAACAAAATCAAGCTGCCATTTCTCAATCAGTTGAGGAAGGTATTCAAAAACAGCTTTACAGCCTGTGTTACCAACAATGTCACCTAAAAATAAAAAACGCATAGGCACTTTAATCACATTTTAACATTTTAAGAAACCTTTTTCTGTAAAAATTCCTTGTACCTGTAGATCATGTTCTGCTGCGGGAATAGAGGAAACCTCCTGACATGAAAATCCTATGCCCCATAATGTCATTTGATGCCCTTGTTTTTCAAGAGCTGCAACAGCACGGTCATAGTATCCTCCTCCATAGCCAAGACGGTGACATTGACGATCAAACGCAGAAAGCGGAACAATAATATTATTGGGGGCAACAACGCCATTGTCTGCACCCGGACCAAAGGTGCCAAAACGCATGGGCTCTAAAATCGTGCTGGGCGAAAATGCACGGAAAATCATGGTGGTGGAATCAAGAACTGCTGGTAAGGCTAAATGCCCACCGCGTAACGCTACAGCATCCAGTAAAGGACGCGGGTCAATTTCCGATTTAATGGGCCAATAGCCTGCTAAAATGAGGTGTGAAAAATCGGTTCCCTTCTTTTCAAGGTATTCAATAAAGTGGCAACAAGCACGCTGTGAAAAGAGTGCACGCTCTTCTGTTAAAAGAGCATCACGACGCGATAAACCGCTTTTGCGTTGCTGTGTGCGAAGGGATGAAGCAGATTCATAGAGGGGATTATTTGTCATTGTCTCGTCAATTATTTTATAAGATGCTGGTATTTTATCCATTGTTGGCGTTTTGTAAATCTCTGTTAGGACAAGAGCTGTGCTCATGAAAAAAAAAGCATGAAAAAAGTGTGTGCTCTTTAGGGGGTATCTTGGTGCAACAAGCCGCTTTTGCGCTGCTTGCGTGCGAAGGGATGAAGCAGATTCACAGAGGGGATTATTTGTAAGTGCTGTCTGTTCTACAAAATAAAGCCTATCGTAATTTTTATTTCTTGAAAAGAGTATCGTCATTGGTCTTATGTAAAAAGACGCTCTCAATTTTAGCTGGAAAAATTTGATGTAAAAAAGGGTGATCCACAACAGCCGATGGAAAAAGCTGATCCCGGGAACCTATACAAATAGGTGGGCGCCATATGAAAAAGCCCACGGGCTTGATCAGGGACAGCTCCCTTGGAGATCATTAAGGTCTCAGGAATACGTTATTTCCTGTCGAGAAGCGCAGAACACCCTCCTTAATATAAAACAATTTCAGAGCTTCTGCTAGAGATAAAATAACCTCGCTCTCTTCTTTTTCAAAAAGTATTTCAGGAGAGTTTTTATAACCTTGCTGGTGGCTGCTCGAAATGGCTGTATGATGGATGGCTTATTCAAAGTAAAAAAGCAAAAAATATGAGTGGGGGTGGGTGTTTGAGTGACGCAGAACGATTTATTGGCAATGGCTTGATTGGCTCTTTTGGGACAATGCTTGATTTTTATGTTTCGCGGGAATACTTGGAGGAGGTTTGAAGGGAAATATTTCTTATTCAAGGATGTTGGTTGAATTGGTGTTGCGTCTTTGAAGTTTTTGCTTTGTGAATCCATATTTCAGGGCTGTTTTATCAACTTTGAGGGGTGAAGGAGAGCCGATACGGTATGTGCTGCTATGGTTGAAGCTTAAAAATAAAAAACAGATGATGATAGTTTATCAGAGGCGCTAAGCGATGTTTTAAGCTTTTTTCAAAAAGTATTTTTTGAGGATCGTGTTTACAAATTTTTTTTATCCATGATGGAAGGTGTGAAAAGAAGAAACGGCGTGAAGAGGACTCCGGCGTGGAAGCGTTTGCTTGCTATGAGAAGAAATTCTGTAGGGAGTATATTGGCAGTGTTTGGAAGATGCCTTCAATACAAAAAAGTCAAAATTCAAAAAAAGTACTGTGAATTGTGTGGGGGGTGATGGTGTGGTTATAAGCAGGGGCAGTTTATTGAGTGGAATGTGAAGCCGGCTTGTGTCTTATCTAGGTTTGAAAGGATGCCGTAAAGCGTCTCGTTTTTGAATGGTTTCAAAGAGCTTGTGGTGATTGTTCGTCTAATAGAGCTTGCACGCGCTTTTGAATCCTGCGCATTTGTGGATAGTAATCCAATGCTGTTTCATAAGCTTTAAGAGCAAGTTTTGGACGCTCCGTTGCTTCCATGACAACGCCAAGTTCAAAAAAAGCACTATAATTGCGCGGCTCAAGTTCAAGAGCATGGTTGAGATCAAGCAGGGCAAGTTTGAAATCGTTCAGTTGAATGTGAATCCAAGCGCGTCTTATCCAAGCTTCAGCATGAGTAGGTAAAAGTGCAAGAGCATTATCAATATAATCAAGCGCAAGTCCATAATCGTCGCTGTTGAGTGCATTTTCAGCCCATGACATCAAAAGATCAATCGTCTCGCTCCCCGATTGGGACCATAAATGTTGAAGCTGTTGACTGATCTTTTTCGCTTTAGCAACATCAGCACAATATTTCAATTCTTTGAGTAAACGTGAAATTTCTGCTTCTTTGCGCTGCTTAACTCTGTCAACATGGGAAAGCTGCTCTTTGTCAAGATCTTCAAGAATAACCGCCGAAGAATCAGAATCGGAGGGCGTTGAGGAGGAGGGAGGAGAATTGGGAATAAGATCATCTAACGGTAAAAGCGATTGTGGAGAAGGCCGATCTTCAGGAAGAGAAGAAGGATTTTGCCCATAGCTCGAGGGAACAAAACAAAAAACGCCAACAAAAGAAAGAAAAAACGCGCGCTGGAAAATACAGAAAAAACGCAGCTGAAAAAATCGAAAGGCTTTTAAAAAAATAGAAGAATCCATAAAAACAAGCCCCCAAAAGATAAATCACCAAATATTATCAAATACTAGACTTGTAATCAACGGACTTATAACAAAAAAACGCAAGAAAAAATTTTTAAGCCTACAATTAAAGTAGGCATAAAAACATTGACCCTAAAGAAATTAGCCCTGACGTGCTCTAAAACGTGGGTTCGTTTTATTAAGAATATAAACACGACCCTTACGACGCACCAAACGATTGTTACGGTGGCGCTCTTTTAGTGCTTTAAGCGAATTTTTAATTTTCATCATATTCACCGTTTAAATAGTTTACGTAACACAATACTATAATACAATATTAAAATACGAAAATACAATACCACAACCCCAATAGACTGCTCACTTTAATGAGCATTGCATTGCGATATCGTACTTGCATCATAACATCACACGATACACTTTTTCACTGTGATCACAAAAAGAAAAGCGTACTCTTAAGGTACGCACTAACCACTTCATTAGCACAACGATAAGTGAAAATTGCAAAAAAGTAGGAGAGATCTAACAAGAAGTCTTATTCTTGTCAAGGGTATATCCCTTACAAATTCCTATAGTGTGTGTTAATGGTTGCCTTGGAGGTAAAAATTTTCTCGTAAAAAGAAGGACACAAAAAAGCACAAAGAGTGAAAAAAAGTAAAAGCTTCCTATTTGTGAGAAAATAATCCTGTTTTTTCGTAAAATATCATCGTTTAGTAAGGCTCATGTAAAATTTATAACATGAGGTGTTTTTTGTTCGTGTGTGAGGATATTCTTAAGGCTTATTCTTAAAACCTAAAAAATAAACCGCATGATGATGACGAAGATGATGAATTGATAAGGATAAATTTCTATTGTTCAGAGAAAACATAGTAAAATAAGAGTTTCGCATAGTCTTAAGGTTTTCTCATTGCAAATCTGTGTATCTTTAAGCATAGCATTCGCTGCTTGCATATCACAAGCGGGATTGATTTATGGTAAAGATACTTGAAGATAAGGAATAAAACGGTCTTTTATGAATGCTTTCAAATGCTAAGAGTGTTGTAACATTGGAGACTGGCAAAGCGGTATGATGAGGTTGGCGTTTACGCTTCATAAGTTTAAAGAGGGTGGTGCACTATGAATGTTTAAGTTATTATCGAGAGTTTTTATGCTCTATGACCGGGGCTGCTGTTGTGAAGTGGTGGGGCAATGTGCATTGGCCAAATGTTTCTTTAAAATAAGCGCGTGGTAAAACAAGTGCGTAAATTGGCAACACAAGTGTCTTCTGTTTGAGGCTTTTTATTTTACGTGAGGGGTGAGAGGATATTTGGTTTGGGAATGGATAAGCTTAGTGCTGTAATCATATCCTGTAATTATATCTTTGACGTGGAGATCAGGGACGGAGCGCTCTGTACTTTTAATGAGGGATTAAATCTGTGCGGTTAGAGTGAAAGATTATGCATAAATTTCTCTTTTAAGGCAATAGTTTATGATTCTTTGCAACCCAATTATTTCTACGTGGGTGGAGTGCTGGATATTGTCGAGCAGATGGGGAATTCAAATTATCCGGTGAGGGAGCCAGTATACTGAGAATACACTTTGGCTCTTGAATGTGGATAGTTTGAATTCCTTTTAATATCCATGTTGCAGAAAAAATTTGACCTTCCCAAGGGTGGTCTATGATGATGTTTATTGAAAGAGTGAAAGCTTCACATTGTCTGGCGATAAACGTAATAAAAGCATGTCATAATACCAATTTATATACATGTTGCAAATGCCAAAGAGAGCTGACGTAATGATCATTGGTATCCCGATCGATAGGGGTAATGACTCTATTCCTACTGCGAGGTATGTTAGACAAAGAATTCCTGCCATTAATAAAAAGCCTATCGCTAGGATTTTCGTTACGAAAACAATGGGTTTACGAAAAGTTAAAAGAAAGAGGAACAACATATGTCTAAATGGACCCCCTTTACGTTTTTGGGGAGGAACAGACTGTGCCTCATTTAAAGTTTCTTCTTTATTTTCATTGTTTTCATTTTTGAGTTTGTTTGAAGAGATCCCCTCCATTATTTTCCCCTTTTGTATGGTATTTTTGCTATAAAAAGATCTAAGTTTGTGCTGAACGTTAATCACATATTAAGATAAGATACAAGCGAAATTATTTTATTATTGTTAGAAATGAAGTATTTTTTCGCACAATGAGCGTTTTAAAGGCACTGATAGTGTTAAAATGATAGTATTAAAAAGTATAGTTTAGCTTTATCAGGATAATAAAATAAACATTTATATTTATAAATTATTAGGTGCTCTTGAAAGAAGCTTGGATTGAGAAAAATTGTGGGAACTTCATGAAGCGCTGGTCTGTTGGGGGTGACGAATGTCATTGCTGAGCAGGATTAGAGAGTTACAGACAATCTCTTATGGGTGGTTAAGAATATGCGTAAACAAAGTGCGTTTACGATAAGGGGAGTTCATAAAGAATTGTGCGAGATGCAATAAAAAGATGCCATAAAATCAATGCGCATTATACGGTGGTGATGTGCCTTATAATTCATTATCTTAACAGGATTAAAAGGTGAGAAAATTGATGCACTAAAAAAGGGGAGGGTTTTGTGAGAGAAGAAAAATTGATCTGAAAAGAAGAAACTTAAGCCTTTGGGGAGAAGTTCAGGAAACCTTTTCGAGGAATGTGTTGGGGGAATTAACGAAAGGAGAAAATCTTCTATCCGTTGAAGGAAAAAGAGAGAGGAGAAAAAGAAGAAAGTTGCTATGCTGGAGGGGGGCTATCGTCTGGCTGATATTGGGACGAATTCTCGAGAGTTGTTTGGGGAGAGTAATACGTTTTACCTCTTTGCAGCGATTTTATGGAAAACAAAACGATGCTTTTGTGAAAATGCTTTTGTGAAAAAATGAACATAAGAAGAGAAGCTAGAGACAATAAAAGCGCAATCATGGGGATTGGTATCTATGGGGTGCAATAGATCAGTCTATTTCTTAAAGATTGGCATTAAAAGAAAAATGAAGGGGCTGCGTATGTTATGGGGGAATATTTATGCTGTGGGAGGTATCCGTTGAGGGGAAGTTGAGGGCTGGTGGATTGTTTTGAGCCGTGGGGGGATATTTTTGAGAAAAGGAAGGGGAGAAGAGCTAGGGGGTGGAGTTGAAGGGTTGGGAGCGCTTGTTGTGCTGCTTGGATATCGGTGTGGGGGGAGAGGTTGTTTTTGAGGGCGGATGAGATGTTCGTGTAGGATGAAGCGGTTTGGAGGGGGAAGAGGTGATGTTTTTAAAAGAGCAGGGCTTGTAGGAGGGCGTGAAGCCCTGCTAGGGGCGAATTAAAAGGTTAGGGGCGCTTTTGGAGCCGCTGGATATCGGTGTGGGGGAGAGGTTGTTTTTTCAGTTCATTTTGGGGAAAAGTGTGAAAAAGTATTTATATATATGTGGGCTTAAGATTTGTTGGCTGGTCCCAGTAATTGGATGATATGCCCCATTTTGCGGTTGGGGTGAGCAGTGCTTTTGCCATATAAATGGATCGAGGTGCGCTCTTGCTTCAGAAAATATTTTAACGTGCTAAAATTGTTACCAATAAGATTGGTCATTTGGCAATCGCTGTGGCGATAGGGACTGCCTAAGGGAAGTCCGCAAATAGCACGGATATGCTGTTCAAATTGTGAAGTTATGCATGCCTTTTGTGTCCAATGACCAGAATTATGGACACGCGGTGCTAATTCATTCACTAAAAGATGACCATTCGTTAAGACAAAAAGTTCAATACAAAGAACACCAACATAATCGAGGGCATCCATGACTGTTACACTGATTTCTTGAGCTGCTTTTTGCACGTCAAGTGGAATATGTGATGGAACAAAGGATTTATGAAGAATTCCGTTTTTATGTTGGTTTTCAGGGCAATCATAAAAAATATGTTCTCCTTGTTTTGTGCGGGCCGAGAGAACCGAAATTTCCGATAAAAAAGGAACTATTTCTTCCAAAATACAAGGCTGTTCTTGAAAAGTCCTTAAGGCTTCGTCAAGGGTTTGTTCATCTGGGTGATCAAGCTTGATCTGGTTTTTTCCGTCATAACCAAAACGACGCGTCTTTAAAAGACCACGTCCGCCTAAGGTATCAAGAGCGGAAAGAAGAGAAGAAGAATTGTCAACAGCGTGCCATAACGCGGTGCCAATCCCTTGATCACGCAAAAATTGCTTCTCAAAAAGTCGATCTTGCGTGATCTCTAATGCTTTGGAAGAAGGATAAACAGGCTTACTCTTTTCTACATATTGAACCGTTTGAAGCGAAAGATTTTCAAATTCATAGCTGACAACATCACACTGAGAAATAAAATGATCTAAAGCTGATATATCGTCATAGGAGGAAACAATATGGTTGTTTGCTGTTTGAGCGGCTGGGCAATCGGCTTCAGGGCAAAAAATAACGGTTCGAAATCCTAATTCTGCAGCCGCTATGGCGAGCATCCGTGCTAATTGTCCTCCTCCGATTAAACCAATGACGCTGCCTGGAGGTAACATGGTGAAGGGAGTGGTGTTGGAGGGGGTGGTGTTGGAGGGGGTGGCGTTGGAGGGGGTGGCGTTGGAGGGGGTGGTGTTGGAGGGGGGGGTGGAAAACGGTGCCATTTTAAACCTCCGTTACAGGCGTTTGGGCGACATTGGCTGTTTGTTGTTGACGCCAATCTTCTAATCGTTGGGCGAGATCATGGTCATAAACGGCCATAACGGCTGCGGCTAAAAGTGCTGCATTAATTGCGCCTGCTTTGCCAATTGCTAATGTGCCGACGGGTATCCCTGCTGGCATTTGCACGATTGAAAGCAAAGAATCTTGACCAGAAAGAGAGTGAGAATGCACTGGAACGCCAAAAACAGGAAGAGGAGTAAGGGCTGCTAACATACCTGGAAGATGCGCTGCACCCCCCGCACCGGCAATTAAAACTTTAAACCCTGCTTCTTTTGCTTCTTTTGCAAATTGATAAAGGCGTTCAGGAGTTCGGTGTGCTGAGACAATATGCGAACTATGAGAAATACCAAGATTCGTCAAAATATCTGCACTATGGCACATCGTTTGCCAATCCGATTGGCTCCCCATTAAAATCGCCACATCACATGATTTTTTCATCATTCTCTATCCTTTTCAAAGGTTCAATGCGATTCTTTATCATTATTTTTTTAAAGTTTTATATTCTTTTTGCAAAGCCAATTGATGACAGAGAAACAGTTATTTTTCAAATAAGGTGGAAAGCTAAAAATTTAAAGGGGATCTCGAGAGATGAAAAACTAAAGTATTGAAGGCATGAAGCACTTTTTGTGAGGGGGAGGGTAATGTCACGGGGTGGCGTGGGACCCATGAGGCTGTTGAGCTTGCGGCATTGTCTTTTATTTAAGATAAGAGGGAAAAGTGCATTGGGGAAAAGCCATTGATTATAAGTTTTTTTTAAAAATGTCTTATTTTTTATTTGCTAAAATAAACCAGATCACCATATGATATAAAATCTGTTGCAATTTGAAACATTGCTTATGAGAAAAAGAGATTTTTATGTCAAAAATGTGTTGCAAAGTGAGGATATTCTTTTGAGAAAAAAAGAGATGTATATCTCTCGATTTCAAAGCCTATTTATTTTGTTGTTCAAGTAATTCTTTTGTGAGTGGGGGATATAATCTTTATAATTGTCGATATATCTTTAACAATGGCTGATATAAGGGGAAGCGAATAATCAACGCTTTTGTGCTTTTAACGCTTTTGTTGAGATGTGCTTCTGAGCGATTATATCGTTTTTTCACTTAAATATAATGGCAATATCAATCGCGAGTGACGAATTGTGAATAATAAATCCATGGTCTCTTTTTTGCCCAATTTTGTAATATGGTAAACGCTGAAATAAATAAGAGTTAAACAACGGATGTAAAGGAGATTTAAAAGCTATGTTTCTTCCATTTTTAATCGCTTTAGGTACTGCAGTAACGACTATGTGTGGTAAAAAAAATATAAGTTATGCTTTGTGGGCAATTTTATTCGTTGTCATTCTTCTCACTTTCAATCATCACGCAACTTCCACTTTAAATTTATCTTTTTGAGAGAATAGCCATGGAACATGTTGAACAAAAAAATCCTCACTTCGTCATCTTTATGAATACGCTAGGACTCTTTGGGTTATCTATTGTCTTGGTGGTGGCTTTTTATTATCAATTGGTAAAGTTTGAGTTACCTTGTCCCCTTTGTTTGCTGCAGCGCGTTGGATTGATGCTGGCAGGTTGTGGGTTCTTACTCAATATTCACCATAAGGTGAAAAATACCCATTATGGTATGGTTATTCTTGGTTGTATGGTAACCAGTGCTGTGGCAGCACGGCAAGTGTTTTTGCATATCACACCCGATGATTTAGGATATGGTTCAACGTTCTTTGGATTGCATTTTTATACTTGGGCTTTCATTATTTCTGTCCTTTGTATCTTTGCTGTCTCATTTGTCATGATTTTAGGCGAATTGGCACACAAGTTCAAAGAATTTTCTCCTTTTCCAGTCTTGAGTAAAGCAGCAAGTTTTTTATTTGTGTTTTTGATTGCGGCAAATTTGATTTCTACCATACTGGAATGTGGTGGTGGGCAATGTGCCGATGATCCTGTAAGGTATGAATTGTTATCAAATTGGTTCCCTTCACAGTCTTGAAATTTTTTAATAATCCCTCATCATAATTTTTATTGTTAAAGAAGCGGAAATATTTAAGAATCCGCTTCTTTTTTATTTATTGGGAAGACATTTCAGCAAGATTGTTCGATAATCTGATCTTTTATACCAACGCTGGCTTTTATGAGCGCTGGCGATTGATATTTTTTTTAGCGAAGACTTGTACTGTGAACCTTTTATGCTGTCTTTTGAGAGAGATGAAGGGATTGATTGGCTTGGAGGCGTTTGTAGAGAAGCCCCGAACTTTTGAGCCGCGTGGGTTAAAAAGCCTCGTTTTTTTAAAGGTGCATTAACGATAAAAATTTTTTGTTCTTGATTTTTCTTAACATTGTGTTAAATAAGTTTTTGTATTCATTTTGGTGCTTCTAAAGCTTTTTATTGCTTCTAGAGGGATTAATTTAAAATTTTGAAAGTTATGTGAATAATTTTCTGCAGAGGTTTGTTTATTAGAGGCAAACCTTTTTTTTTATCTAAGTTTTAGATGTTTTCTTTCAGTGTGAAGCCTTTTTTTAGAAAAAGGTAAGCGTCTTGATGATGACTCTCTTCTTTATTAATATATTGATTTATAATAATAAATAACCATTTTTTACCGTGAAGCGCGTTGCTGAATATAATAAAATTTCTCATCACCAGTTCTCTCATATTAAATCAATTAAAATTACTTGGCTTATACATCATAAGTGGTGGGTCGTGCATGTGGATCAAAACTGTACAAGAAAGGCATGCCTTTAATGAATTATCTCTTGAACCGAAGGCTGTCTGCAACATTGGGAGCTGGCAGAGTTTTTGTGATGATGCCGGCCTTGTTCTTCCATAAGCGTAAACGTGTTTTTCCATAAGCGTAAAGATAGGGGAGGGCTGAATGGATTTTATACACTTCATGGGGGCTTACCATTTCTTTACGGGCGGCGTTTTGCAAAATGGGTGTGATGAGCGTTGAGAGATCTTTCTTTAAAACAAGCGCGTGAATATGCAACACAAGTCTATTCCTTTTGGTGCGTTTTGTATTACGAAAAAAATTGATTTATAAGAAGGAGTTATCGTTGTGGATGTTGAACGAGAAAAACGAAAAGCTTCTCTCATTTCAAACTTTCTTATAGTCAATTAATTAAATGTGCTCTTCTACGTTACAAAAAAGCACTGGGTGTAAATAAAAATTCTTTTAAAAGTCGTAAAATGCTTCTTATGCACCCTTTTGATCGTTAGAATTTTTCGAAAAATTTTATGCTGCTCAATACAATAATAAGGCGGTTTATATCTATGATTTAAGTGAAAATAGGGGGATTTAGATGAAAAGGGAGGCGAGATTTTGATGACAGTTGTTGAAAACGTTATTGTATAATGCATTTTTTACAGATTTTCTGCTTTCTGTAAATATGCAAAAGCGGAAAAACGGAAATGTGTAAAAAAGGAAGCTGGGACTTTATGCGTGGTGTATGATTTTATCATGGCATGGAATGTGGAGAGAAGATTGGGGTGTGGGGATGAAGAGTTTTATGAAGGGGGGAAGCTTGGATGAAGAGGCGGGTGTGTTGACGAGAGAGGAGAGAGGGTGTGGGGAAAGTTGTTTTTGAAGTGGGATTGACCGGTGCTTTGCGTGTTCTTACTTTAGGGTGGTGAAGGGGCAAGAATATTTTAAAATAGGACGTATCTGTCGCGTTTGATGCAACATTATCCTTTGTGGTGTCGTGATCTGAAATCAGCAGGGGAATTGGCTAGAGTAAGAAGCTGTATTGTTGACAAACCTATGTTTACAAAGTGATGCGGGGGGAATTTGAAAGTTTCGTTTGGCTGCTTTCTGTAAATGTGGAGAAGCATCAAAACGTTGATCCGTAAAATAAAAACGTATGTCCGTAAAATGATGCGGAGAATTTATGCTTTGTGTGCACTTTTGCTTAATCAGAAATCAACCATAAGATTGCTTTTTGTTTTTTCGGCTGGAGCTCTCTAAAATTTTTCAAAAGGGAATGTTCTTTTTCGCTGTATGTTTCTTGATCATAGTGTGCGGCATGTGTTGAAAGATTTTCTTTTGTGACAATATCTGCATAAAAAAAGCTTATGGGAACTTCCAGTTTTTGGGCGATTTTGAGTAAACACCCTGCGCTTACACGATTGAAGCCTTTTTCATATTTTTGGATTTGTTGAAAACTGACACCTAAATAGCTTCCTAATTCTTTTTGGGAAAGTCCCATGGCAATTCTTCTATGACGAATTCTTTTGCCTATCAGAATGTCGATAAAATTTGGATTTTTGGTTTGCACTTCAAGCCCCCCCTCCGGTTGCGAGCGCCCTCGCATTGGTATTCCGGGAGTCTAAAAGTACTGAGCTTAATCAGCTTTTTGCTTTTAGTGCTTAAAGCACCTGGACATAGCAAAATCTCCCGGAATTCCGGGATACCCGCAATGCGGGATAAATTTATGTATTAAGCTTTCGGGCTTTTAGCTCCCTATTTGATCGTTGCGTGGACGATCAAAAACACGTGCTTATCAATAAAGTAATTTCAGAAAATTGGCAAGAAAAATCAAAATAATCTCAAAGACTATAAGATTGGGTACTTTTTAAAAAAGTGCGAAATATGGATTATAAATCGCGTCTTTTGCTTAATCAGAAATGTCGATAAAATGTGGATTTTTGGTTTGCATTTCAAGCCCCCCTCCGGTTGCGAGCGCCCTCGCATTGGTATTCCGGGAGGTTGGATTCACTGAACTTAAACAGTCTCTTGTTTTTAGTGCTTAAAGCACTTGTACATAACAAAAGCCCCCGGAATTTCCGGGATAGCCATAATTGTTTATGTGTTAAGTTTTAAGGAATACAACTCCTTATTGACCGCTGCGTAGACGACCAAAAAACACAGGCTAATTCATAAAGTAATTTCAGGAGATTGGCAAGAAAAATCAATATCCCATAAAATGGCGTGATTTGGAGGGGTGTGGAGTGCTGGTTTGAATTTGACTTAA
>NZ_JBHIRH010000023.1:0-10278 GCF_042196945.1 Bartonella sp. AA81SXKL
TTTGATTTTGTCAAAGCCATTTTTCTGGATAGTTTTAAAATCACGGATTATTGGGGCATTTGGGCGAACAATGTTGCCGAGATTGCTCAAAACCATATCAATCATCTTAAAGATATGATTTCCGATGAAAAGAGTGAAGCCTTTCATGCCTTTGATGCTTTTCATAAGGAATTAAAGAACAACGTCAACAGTGAAATCAAACAAAAGGAAGCGATTGAGATGTTAGCGCAACATCTTGTCACGCGTCCCGTGTTTGAAGCCTTGTTTGACGGTAATGAATTTGTACAGAACAATGCCATTTCACAAGCAATGGACAAGATCTTAACGGAACTGGATAAAACCAATATCGAAGAGAAAACGAAAGATCTTGATAAATTCTACAAAAGTGTCACGTTCTGTACAGCAGGCATTACGGAAACTCATGCCAAACAGAACCTTATTATCAAGCTTTATGAAAGTTTTTTTGCCAAGGCATTTAAGAAAACCACGGATAAGCTTGGGATTGTTTATACGCCCGTTGAAGTCGTTGATTTTATCATTCATTCTGTTGATGATGTATTGCGTAATGAGTTTGGAAAAAGCTTAGGGTCACGAGGTGTCTCTATTCTTGACCCTTTCACTGGAACGGGTACCTTTATCACAAGGCTATTACAATCCAATCTCATCAAACCAGAGGATATGGAATATAAATTCCGTCATGATATCCATGCCAATGAGATTGTCTTACTCGCCTATTACATAGCAGCGATTAACATTGAAACGACGTATCATAGTCTTATGAAAGGTGAGTACATTCCCTTTAAGCATATTGGTCTGGCTGATACGTTTCAAACGCTTAAAGAAAAAAACCTTATGGACGGTATACTCAAAGAAAACAGTGAATATTTAGAACTTCAAAAGAAACTGGATATCAAAGTTATCTTTGGCAACCCTCCTTATTCGGTCGGACAAAAAAATGAAAACGACAATGCAAAGAATACTCCTTATCCGATTTTAGATAATCGTATCCGTGAAACTTATGCTGCTCAATCTAAAGTAACGAATATACGAGCGCTTTATGATAGTTATATCCGTGCCATTCGCTGGGCTAGTGACCGTATTGATAATGCTGGGGTAATTGGTTTTGTTTCTGGTTCTGGTTATGTAGAAAAGCCAACAATGGACAGTTTACGAAAATCTTTAGCCAAAGAGTTTACAAGTATTTATGTACTTAATTTACGGGGTGATCTTCGCAAAAATATGTTAAGCAACGGGAAAGCTGAAGAAGGAGAGAATGTCTTTGGCAATGGTAGTATGACTGGTATTGCGGTAACGCTATTTATCAAAAATTCTAATGTTTCTGAAGAGTGTAAAATTTATTATCATGATATTGGTAATAATCTTTCCACCGGAAAAAAACTTGAGATGCTTCAATACTTTACTAGTATTGGTGGTATAGCTAATAAATCAAGTTGGCAAATGATTACACCGGATGAACATGGTGATTGGATTAATCAACGTGATAACAGTTTTGAAACATTCTTAGCTATAGGTGATAAAAAACCCCATGGGAAAAAACTCTTTGAAACGTTTTCTCGTGGTATTATGACGAGTCGTGATCTTTGGGTTTATCACTCAAGCTATAAAGCTTTAGCTAACAACATGAGTAATATGATCACGTTCTATAATAAGGAAGTGGAACGTTTTAATAATGCTTATGAACATGTTGATCGCAAGATACGTAAAAATGCTGTAAATAATTTTGTCAATTTGGATGAAAGCAAAATTAGTTGGAGTCATAATCTCAAACGAGACTTGGACAAAGGAAAGACTTTTAACTTTGAAGGTGCTTGCCTTACGCAAAGCCTTTATCGTCCTTTTACACAACAATGGCTTTATTATAATCGGGATTTCAACGACGGTGTTTACCGAATGCCGCGTATATTTCCGATAGAGCAAGGGGTTGATAATAAGGTAATACAGATTTCTACTGTAGGAGCAAGATGTGGTTTTTCTATTTTAATGGCTAAAAATGTACCTGATGTGAATATGGTAGATGGTAGCCAATGCTTTCCACGCTATATTTATGAAGATACTATGGTTTCAAAAGGTAAAAGTGAAAAACAATCCCATTTATTTACAAATTCTACAGAAGACAGCAAAATAGCTGGTTTACAGAGGCGTGATGCCATTACTGATGAAGGATTAGCACATTTTAAAGCTGCTTATCCGAATGAAAAAATCACTAAAGATGATTTGTTCTATTACGTCTACGGATTGTTACATTCGGAAGATTATCGTGCTCGTTATGCGCATAATTTATGCAAAGAATTACCTCGCATTCCTTGCGTAAAAAGTGCTGATGACTTTTGGAAATTTGTAACAGCAGGGCGTGAACTAGGTCATTTGCACGTGAATTATGAAGATGTAGAGCCTTATCCAGTAACTTTTAAAAAGGGTAATCCAAAAGTTACAGAGATCTCTAATCCAGAAAAATTCTATTATGTAACTGAAATGAAATTCGCAAAAATTAAGAATAGTAAGGAAAAGGATAAATCAACTGTCATTTATAACAGCAATATCACTATGACAGATATCCCTCTTGAAGCTTATGAGTATATCGTTAATGGCAAGCCCGCTCTTGAATGGGTTATGGGGCGTCAATGCGTTAAGACTGATAAAAAGAGTGGTATTGTCAATGATGCCAATCGTTATGCTGTTGAGACCATTGGCAACCCTGCCTACCCTCTAGAATTATTTCAAAGGGTTATTACCGTAAGTTTAGAAACCATGAAAATCGTAAAAAACTTACCAAATTTGGTATTAAGAGAAACTGAATAACTTATAAAGCATGCTCACATAATGGGCATGCCAATCTTATTAAATCCGCTTATGTATTAGTTTAACTAACAGTCTATTTTATCATCTGTTATGAGATAAACTAAGATAGGAAATAATTACGTTATCAAGATCTCTTTAATGGACTTTTGTAAATTCTTTAAACGTATCATCTTGTGAGTTGATTACCTATAATCTTAAAAGGAATAATTTATCATGCGTTATTCTAAAAAGAAACCATTTGCACTTTTAGATACTTTTATTTGGATTGCTTTAAGACTTTTAAGAAATCCACTCTTAAATAGAATTAGATTTTTTTACATTGCCTTTAAAAGATTATACCGTAATCTAAAATGATAGCTTTATTGTTTTCAAAAGCTTTGTTTAAAGAGGATTATGTATATTCATTTTCTTATATTACTTATAGGTTTTGAAGGTTTCTCAAACCCCCAAAACCCCTACAAAACATATAGCATTAGTTGAGTTTACAGGTTGTATTTTGATATAGGTTGTTTTTTTTGGAAACTTGATAAAAGTTAACATATTGAAATATAATAAAATTTTATTTTTTATTGAAAAATATGTAAAGGGGGGGCGTAAAAAGCACCTCCAAAACCCCCAAAAAACCCTAAACCTCCAAAACTCATAACCATAATGGTCTTGATAGCATTTCTTATGAGTTACAAGCTATCTTTTGAAAGGCTTAAAGGATCATATGCTTTTCATAAAGCACATTTTAATCACTCACTAAAATCATAAGATTCGTCTGTTAAATAAACTGACATAACCGATAAAATAGACAAAAGCCCATTAAAAGAGATTTTTATAATCTATGGAATAATTTTATAGATCTTTTTTTATAGGTTGTTTCATTAAAATCTTGCACCAAAACCATGATCAGAACCCCACCACTTCAGTTTCTCAACTAGTGATCAAGGCTTTGGAGCGCGTCTTATTTTCTAAATTTCTGAAATCTTTTTGATATTTTTTAGGTGCTATTTCTTGTCTTTTTTTCCGATAAAATTGACTATTTTCTCTTTCCACGAGCGGGATTGCTCCTTGCTGATAACCTCTTGTTGATCATCAAACTTTTCTGCCACCCGTTCAATCAAAGCGTAGCTCACTTGCTTCACCTTTGCTACTTCTTTGGCTAAAGCTAATGCACGTTCAAGGTGGGTTTTGTTGATGCTTTCGTCAAAGCCTAGGTGATCACCTGCCGTAAAGCTTTGCTGATAAGATTTTAAGGTCTCAATATTGCCCAATAAGGCAAGAGCGCCAAGATGAAGCAAAGCATAATCCGTATCATCTGCTTTAGACGTTGCATCCCGTTGCCAAGGAGCAGTGCCATAATCAGAGCGAAGTCTTTTAGAAAGGTCAATGTCTTTGACTGACCATTCTAGCGCATCATCAAGTGCTTGCTTTAAACAATCCGTAGTGACTTCTGGTTCAAAGATTTCTAATCCCTTGGCTTCAAAATTAAGCTGTATATCTGGAATATCTTCCGTGTGGGTAGGATCAATGAATTTACAAGCAGCGGAAAGAATACCGGTACTAATCATAAAGGCGCTATCAAATTGCGGACAATCTTTGGCAACTTCGTCGTTATAAAGAATATCTACTTCACGATCAGCCAATTGATAGCTTGCCATATGGTCATTCTCATTGATTTTCTCGGTTGACCAACCTAAGCTTTTCAAAAGTGCATGAGCACTTTCCATGGTGAGACGATCATCAGTGTCATCCGCTTCCTCTGTCGCCTCAACAGCAATAGTTTTGGAAACAACAGATGCTGTTTGGGAATCAAGGGACAAAATCGGAGCATTTTTTGGAAAACCCGCTCGATAACCCCGTGCAAGAGTAAGAGCGTTGTCAATCGTATATTTCGTGATACCTTCCACAAAGCTTAAAGAGTTTCCCTTTCTAAAATTCTCTTTATAAAACTTAAGCCTCTCAACATCTCCAATCAGAATAAGCGCAATAAAATGGCGTATTATAAGATCATATTCACTATTTGTTGGCAAAGCCGCATAATCATAGATGATTTGATTAACATTTTGTCGATCAGCCCAACACAAAATATCCGCACAGATCTGCTTCAGTTTACCTTCATCAACTTCATTACCAGACACAGTATATATATCTTCTAACTCTTTAAGAACGGTATATTGGGGAGTATTGATGAAAACAGATCGATAAGCTGTAGAAAAACCAAGTGTTGAAAGAGAAACCTTGAAGGTAACAAGCGGTGTCTCTCCGTTTTTATCAAGGTCGTACACTATATTAATGATACGATCTTTCTTTATAAAATAAGCATTGCAATTGTAATTTTTATCACGATAGACTGTCCAGTCCATCCTTTTTAAGTCTTCAGAAACTGTATTAAGAAAAGACAAATCTTGTAAACTAAGACGATCATCTATGGCTTTTCGCTCATTAAGGATTTTCAGATATTCTTCAGCAAATTGAACGGCCTGGTTAATATATCTCTCTACTTCACTGTCATCCAAGATCTCAGAAATCGTACCTGCTTCTAAAAAACTTTGATAAGATTTCAGGACATCAATTTGACCTGTCAATGCTAAACAAGCCAAATGCCAGACTATACGTATATTGTAGCTATACTTTTGAACACGTGTTTTGCTTTCTATTGATGCTTGTAAATCTTGGGCACGCGCCCACTGTATTATCCGCTCAGAGATTTTGATAAGCTCTTGCTCATCTAATGTCTCTACACAAATATCAATGCCTTTACCAAAACCACTAAAAATCCCCCCCCCAATCGTATTAAAAGAATTATAAATATTTTTAGGAGAAACGCACCAATATTCCTCACTATAGTGAATACAATTGCAAGCGACAGAAATCATTTCATTAGATATTTCAGCTTCAATACGGACATTGTAATTGTCATGGAGACGTATAAAACCAAAATCAAATTGAATGAAGCGGTCGGGCAAAATCAACCACATTTTTCCAGGCTCCGTAGAAAACCACCCTTGTGTTTTGAGAACGCGCATTGCTGCTGTGAGGCTTATCGAGCGCTGTTTGGTTTTTTTGCGCGTTAGAATATCATCCAACCCCCCATTTTTATAGGCTTGCGCAAAAAAAAGCAGGCGATCATCCGATGTCATTGTTTTATAATCTGCAAATTCTGGCACAGATAGTTTTGGAGTAGATCTATCACTCCTTAAAGCCTCCATATCACCAAGTAATGCTTGTGCAACGGCAGAATGATTAGTAGCTTCCTCGCACAACTTTTTTTCAATATCCTGTGCTTGCGCCCATGCAATCACTTTGTTTAAAGCGGTTGTGATATGGCTTTCGGAAAGATCCGGAGCTTTAACATTAAAATCCTCCTTCGCGTAAAACAGCACATCTCCATATTTACGCTGTGATTTTTCACCTCTAGAATATTCCCGAGCAAGACAATAAGCAGCGGTGGTGAGATCAGCCGAAAGCAAAAACTCTTTGCCACTCTCTCCATAATTTTTTACACCATAGCCAATACCGACAATGCGATCGGGAAGATGATAATGCGCAAAAGTATCCCCCACGTTATCACGATAAGGCTCCCAGCCCAGTCTTTTTAAAATCTCTGTGACATCTTTGGTTTGCATCATCATTCCCCCAGCATGATCTGTAATTCTTTTACATAAAAATTACTTATGTAATACTTAGGCTCTCTAGAAAGACTATATATTTCCTCACTATCAATTTCACCTCTTCCATAGTTTTTTCCAAAAACTCTTGTAAAAAGGGATAGGTTGCGGAGTGGGAGTGTTCTCAATCTTTTCAATCGGTTGATCACCATCAGGTATCTCAACTCCCGCGTGTACTTTAATTCTTTTGCATAGGAATTCATAAAAATTACTGGCGTAATATTCGGACTCCTCATCCGCAAACATGACATAGATTGGACATTCTCCATCCCTAAACTGCGTATAATCAAAATAAAAGGTTTCATCAAGATCATAACTCACAACGAGCTGTTCTGGTGTCGCAAAACCATGTTTTCTATCGAGTAAGTTTTGGTAAACAATATCACCAGCAGGAATACCTTCCCCACAATCTCCATAAAGGCTATAAATTTCTTCACCACCAATTTCTCCTCCTCCATATTTTTTTAAAAAAACTTTGTAAGAGGATGTGAATTGTACGCCGAGAGTTTTCTCCGCCTTTTCAATCTGTAGATCATCTGTTTCATTCTCTTCATCATCTTCACTACCAAAATTGATAATCTCATCATCATATTTATTCACTTTATCAATTAATACTGCAACATCAGCTAAGGTATAGGTTTTCATAGATGATCCTCAAAACTTGCGTAACGCTCCATATTTCCCCTATCAATTGCCCCTCCTCCATAGTTTTTTCCAAAAACTCTTGTAAAAAGGTACAGGTTGCGGAGTGGGAGTGTGCTCAATCTTTTCAATCGGTTGATCACCTTCAGGTATCTCAACTCCCGCGTGTACTTTAATTCTTTTGCATAGGAATTCATAAAAATTACTGGCGTAATATTCGCAATCTTCAGATGGAAGCATGACATAAAGTGGGCATTCACCATCCCGAAACTGCGTATAATCAAAGTAAAAGGTTTCACCAAAATCAGCGTAACACACGACAAGCTGTTCTGATGTTGCAAAACCACGTTTTCTAGCATTTAAGTTTTTGAAAACAATATCACCACCAGGGATATCTGCTCCACACTCCTTATAAAGGCTAAAGATTTCTTCACCCCCTATTTCTCCTCCTACATATTTTTTTAAAAAACTCTTATAAGACGATGTGAATTGCAAACCGAGAGCTTTCTCCTCCTTTTCAATCCGTAGATCATTAGCCGCATTTTCTTCGGTACGAAAATTGATAATATCATTATATTTATCAACTAATTCTATGACATCCGCTAAGGTATAGGTTTTCATGGATGATCCTCAAAACGTGCGTTATAAACGCTCCATATTTCCTCTATCAATTTCACCTCTTCCATAGTTTTTTCCAAAAACTCTTGTAAAAAGGTATAGGTTGCGGAGTGGGAGTGTGCTCAATCTTTTCAATCGGTTGATCACCATCAGGTATCTCAACTCCCGCGTGTACTTTAATTCTTTTGCATAGGAATTCATAAAAATTACTGGCGTAATATTCGGACTCCTCATCCGCAAACATGACATAGAGTGGGCATTCACCATCCCGAAACTGCGTATAATCAAAGTAAAAGGTTTCATCAAGATCATAACTCACAACGAGCTGTTCTGGTGTCGTAAAACCACGTTTTCTATCATTTAAGTTTTGGAAAACAACGTCATTAACAGAAACACCTATAGGATGCTCATAAAGACTATAGATTTCTTCACCACTAATGTCCCCACCTTTATAATGTTTCAAAAAACTCTTGTAAGAGGATGTGAATTGTAAACCAAGAGCTTTCTCAGCCCTTTCAATTACAAGATCATCAACTGCATCATCTTCAGTACGAAAATGGATAATCTCATCATCATATTTATTCACTTTATCAATTAATATTACAACATCATCTAAGGTATAGGTTTTCACAAATCTTCCCCTGCGTGCTCTTTAATTCTTTTACAGAGAAATTCATAAAAATTACTTGCATAATAATGTGACGCTCCAGATGGAATCTTGACGTAGAGTGGGCATTCACCATCCTGAAACTGAGTATAATCAAAGTAAAATGTCTCACCAAAATCAGTTCTACTGACAACAAGCTGCTGTGATTTTGCTAAACCATGTTTCCTATGATATAAGTTTTTATGCACAATATCACCAGCAGGATGATCCTCAAAACTTGCGTTATAAATGCTAAAAATTTCCTCATAACCAATTTCTCCTCCCTTATAATTTTTTAAAAAATCCTTATAAGAAGTTGTAAACTGTAAACCGAGAGTTTTTTCTGCCTCTTTAATCCGTACATCACTAACTGCATCCTCTGCAGTACCAAAATTGATAATCTCATCATCATATTTATTTACTTTATCAATTAATTGTACAACATCAGCTAAAGTATAAGTTTTCATAGGTTGTTCTCCATAAATTATTATTTTTTAGTTGCTATATCTTTCTTTTCATAATCTTTAGCACGTTCCTTCCAGTATTTCGTCCTCCATTTATCGAATAGGTCTCTGTCAATAGCTGATCCCATTGTATTAGGATTAATATGAATAACTGAATTATGTTTATTATGAAACGCATTTGTAACCTCTGCTATGGGACCATCATGTGTTTGCAGCATATGATGCAATTCAATGGGATTTTCATTAAAGTCAAGAGGTGCTCTTCCTGTTTTCATCCTTTCAATATTTGTACCTTTTACTTCTTTTCCTTTTACTGTCCAACTAACAATCTGGTTAGGATCAAACAGATCATCTCTCTGATAGACTTTGTTTGTCTGAGTAATTTTTTCTCCCTTGTTAGTTATTTCAAACTCAACCTCAATAGGTTTTGACCAGAATTTTCTCTCTTGCCCCAAATATTGAGTTGCAATAGCTTCATCGCTCATTTTTTCTAGCGATTGTGCGATTTCTTTCCCCACATGCGCAGTATTTACTTCAGAACTAGTTGCTCCCGTTATAGCCGCTTCTTCAGCTTTAGCAGCAAATTTGATGAGATCTTTTTCTACAAGCTTTCCCGCAAGCTTTACGCCTCCCTTGGCTGCTGAAACAGCACCGTCAGTAAGCACTGTAGAACCCACTATATAAGCCACATCTCCTAATGGTTTACCTAGCATTTCGCCAGATTCAGCACCAGCACTGAATGCTCCATCCCCCCCTTTCTCCATTGTTTCATGTATGTGATCTATATGCCCCCCAAAGGAATCCTTTATGTGATCTATACGCCCTCTAAAGGAATCCTTAACACCTCCCCAGAATTGACCAACTCCTTCCCAGAGTTGACCAGCACCTTCCCAGACATCATCAAATATATGCCCACTCGTGGCCCAAGCTTTTGCTGTTCCAACGCCTTGAAGGGCATTTTGATAGATCTCATCAACTGAACTGTTTCCTATTGCCGATCCTAATTCTTTAACGTCATGAACTGTCGCATATATTCCGTTTCCTATTGCCGATCCTAATTCTTTAACGTCATGAGCTGTCTCAGATATTCCGTTTCCTATTGCTTTTACGGCACCAACAATCATACCCTTCGCAAGACCTATCCCAAAAATCCTATCTTGCTCTTCACTAATCTCGAACCATTTTTCGTTAACATCTCTTCGACACTGATCATCAGGGCACTCTTCTAACTCTTTCTTCATCTGAGCGCGTTGTGCACTCCCCAAAAAGTTATTTGCAGCGGCATTACCTGCGGCATCAGCGCCGGCATCAACATTGCCACCGGCAAGGGCAGCAGCAACGCCCCCAGCAGCCCTTGCAACATCAATGGTGTGGTCTCTAAAGTCAGCAAACTGCGCATCAATCTTTGCGTTTATACGCGCTTCCTCTTCCG
>NZ_JBHIRH010000024.1:0-9969 GCF_042196945.1 Bartonella sp. AA81SXKL
ATTGCATCAAGATTCCAAGCCATCACAAGGGTATCAGCCGGTGTTTTTGCTGAAGCTTGTTGTGCAACCATCGCCAATGCCATAAGAACAGAAACAAGAGAGCTGCTACTTTTCAATATTGTTTTCTTCAAGTTCATGAACTTTTCCCTTTATTTATTTTTATCAATTAATGACGCTGAAATAATATAGCAAATTTATAATTATAACATTGAATAAATACGTTCTAATCGCCTATATTTCTAATCACCTACACAGAATCATCTACTTGATAAAGTCATTGACTTACGTCTCAATAAACCATAGCGAACATGCAATATATGTTTTGCTAACCAGTATTACATTCTTTTCATAACCTCTTTGCATATGATAATGCACTATATCAGTTCCCTATTAATCATCAATAAGCCTTGTCGCCCAAAAAAAATAGTGAGCTTAAAAAAAATCATTACGCAAAAATTTATGAATTCATTATTCTATTCCTTTAAGCGACATTTAAAATAAAATATGCAAACTTTAAAAATAGTCATCCCCCTCAAACACTCAGTTTCAAGATGCGGCGCATCTTTACTACATGACCAAAACGACACTGAAACAGCAGAAAGACATAAGAAAATATCTTTTCTAAAACGCTACCCCCCACAAAAATCTGCTTAATCTTTTGAAAACTAAGTGTCAAAAGTTTTACGTTTTTACCAACAAAACCAAACGCGTTAACAAAGATAAAGGAAAAATGAGAAGAATCATTCCTTCCACGCTTTATCTTTTGAGAAATAAAGCTTACAATAAAAGAATATACACTAAAATGCATCCCCCCATTGATAAAAACAAAATTTATTAGACACTTCCCCCCCAAAGACATAACGAATATAAAACCTTCTAAACTTTAGTGTGCATCATTGCTTTACCACTATAAAAATAGAACAGAAAGCAACATACCGCAACAAAACTCTCGTTTCCAGCGGAAACATACAGAGATTCAACGAAGCAATGCAGTGAATACCAGTCTTTCTGAGCTTAAGTATCCTCCCAAAACTGGAGCTCACACGCAGCAAAATTCCTCTCTAGTGAAGGAAAGTTATCAGATAATAAAACCTAACACAAGCAGCTTGAGTCATTTAACTTCAATTTTTCATCGCTGCATTTCATTTTATATTGCCTAGGTAAGCATTGGGCAATCGACCTACATATAAATAAACCAACAGTCATACAAGCAAAGTAAAACAATGCAACAACAGCACCCCATCTAAAAACCACTTTGCATTCGTCAATAAACATGAATAAAATATTCATTAATTATAACGGTCATGTCACTAACGGAAATAAAAACACCTCTTCTGAACCATTACAAATGCTAAAGACTGTTGAAACATTGAGAGCTAGTAAATGTGTGATGGTGCCGATCTTCTCCTTCATAAGCGTAAAGATGGAGTGCATTATGGACTTATCTGTCATACCATTCACGGGCTGCGTCGCGAAATGGGCTTTGGTGTACTAAATGTTTCTTTAAAACATACAAGACATTACCATTATCTCACTTCAGATACATAACAGTTAAGATATCACTCCTTTTTGCGTCTGTTTTTTCATCCTCAAAATTATACCTTTATCGTTTTTAGTGCCAACAACAATAGAAAATCATTAATATTGTATAGTTTGTATATTTCAATTATCTTATACAGTGGAATTGTATAATCTATACATTTATTAAATAATTCAATTATTATCCTATTGATCATTACTCTTACAAAAGACAGTTTGCCAATTTATCGACAAAAACATCCTTCAAGATGATCATTAACAATCCCTACGGACTGCATAAAAGCATAACAAATTGTGGGACCAACGAATGTCCAGCCACGTCTCTTCAAGTCTTGAGAAAGACGAAGAGAAGCAGGTGTCATAGGGTTAGCCAACAGTGTTTGAAAGTCTATCTTTTCATAACGCTCTGATTGTGGTGGCTGAAAAGACCAAAAATAGCGGGACAAACTTCCCCACTCTGTTATAATTTCTTGTGCTCTCAATGCATTATTAAGCACTGATTGAATTTTTCCTTGATGGCGAACAATGTCTTTATTCTGCATTAACATTTGCACCTTTAGCTCATCATAATGAGCAATCTTTTCAAAGTCAAAGTGATCAAATGCAACGCGAAAAAAAGAGCGTTTTTTTAAAATTGTAAACCAAGAAAGCCCTGCTTGGAAACCTTCAAGACAAATTTTCTCAAACAAACGAATATCCTCAAAAACAGGCTTTCCCCATTCGGTATCATGATAAGCACAATAAAGTGGATCCGTTCCAGCCCATGCGCAACGAACTTTTCCATCCACTCCCTTAAGAAGACCTTCCACAAGCATGGCATTAACCGTATTAAAAGAGAGTTCCTTGATCATCGCTTGGCGACTTTATCTGCTTGTGTTTTGATCTTTTAGCGGAAATAGGCTCTTGTGTTGCAACACTGATATCTCCATCAAAAAAGCGTAAATTTATTTGCCCTGTTTCAGGAAACTGAACCAATCGTTTAATGGGCTTATGATCTTTCCCCAAAGCCAAAACAAAACCGCGCTCCAAAATATTCTGATATGAAGTGCTTCTTAAAAGCCTAGATACTACCTCTAACCCAGCACGTTGTTTTTCCACACTACGCACAAAAGCACGCTGAAGACGTGCCGTATATTCCTTTGTATTGCGTTGTGCTTTTTCACTATTTAACAAACGCGGTGAAAGACGCACACCAAGTGCATGAAAAGAAAAACGTTTTTTATCGTAGCTTACACAAAGAGCACGCTGCAATCGACTTGAAGTTTCATCCAAACCACGCCGTGGTAGAGCAAAAAGTTGATCGGCAGTCGGAAGAGCTCGTAGAGTAGCACGCAATTTTTGTCGATAAAAATCCAAATAACGCGCGAGTCCCTTGCGCAAACGTGCATCAAGCGATGCCACCAGCACCTCGAGATCAAGCTTAACAGGAACAGCCCGTTCTGCTGCGGCGGTAGGAGTTGGAGCGCGCCAATCAGCCACATAATCAATCAAGGTCCAGTCCGTTTCATGCCCAACAGCAGAAATAACAGGAAGAGAAGATTCATAAACAGCACGAACAACAGCTTCGTCATTAAACCCCCACAAATCTTCTAAACTTCCCCCTCCCCGTGCAACAATAATAAGATCAGGTTTTGGAATAAGTCCACCTGGACCAAGAGCATTAAAACCTTCAACAGCAACAGCCACTTCCCTCCCACTTGTTCCCCCCTGAACACGTACAGGCCAAACCAAAATATGCAACGGAAAACGATCGGATATACGATGAATAATATCACGAATAACAGCACCTGTTGGTGATGTTACAACGCCTAAAATTCGAGGCATATAAGGCAAAGGTTTTTTCTTTTCTTCATCAAACAAGCCTTCTTCTAAAAACTTTTTCTTACGATTTTCAAGAAGTGTCATCAAAGCACCAACCCCCGTTGGTTCAAGAGCCTCAATGACAATTTGATATTTCGATGACCCTGGATAAGTTGTAAGTTTACCAACAGCAACTACTTCCATCCCTTCTTCAGGAGGGAATTTGAGCTTTTCCATAACTCCACGCCAAATAACAGCTTCCAACCGTGCCTTATCATCTTTTAAAGCAAAATAAGCATGTCCCGAAGCATGAGTACCACGGTACCCTGATATCTCCCCAAGCACCCGTACATAACCAAACTTTTCTTCAACAACACGCTTTAGAGCCCCTGCTATTTCGGAAACAGTGAATTCTGCCACATTTGTTACACCTGTTTTTTCACTAAACAAACTTACCATTTTTCAATTCTTTACGCCCGTTTCTGTGAATCTTTTTGAAACAACACATCTTTAAACTTTTGATTTATAGCTTCATCAAAATACCCATAACACCGGCTAGAACAGCTTATATTTTTAATTTCAAATCGATTATCAGGGTTGTAAAAAAAACTTGAAGCCGTTGTATGGGGATGTCTAGAGTCATTATTTCATCCGAAAATTGTATCAATAGAAGTTAAAATATTCAATCCTAACATCCACACAAACGCATCTTTCATAAGAATTCCTGAAATAAAATTCTCGATACAACATAGTAATCCATTCCCGATAAAATTCAACGTATTGCAAAGTGTTAAAGAGCTTTGCAATACATCAAATATATCATGATCATGTTTTTTATATTTTATAAACTTGATACCTTCTTATTTTTCAATTGCACTATAAAAAATACGTGGTGCACTATTCCACACCCATTTTTTAACATCAGGTGTCATAGCAATAATATTATATGTCTGATAGATAAACGCATAAGGTCCTTTTTGCATTAATTCACGCTGTAAATCAGCATACATTTGTGCCCGTTTCTGTGGATCTTTTTGAAACAGAGCTGCCTGAACCTTCTTATTCATATCTTCATCCAAATAGCCGTGGCACCAACTAGGATAGCCTGTATTTTTAGCCTCGAACCGATTATCAGGATTTGAAATAAAACGTGAAGCCATTGTATGAGGATCCGCAGAAGAATTATTCCATCCTATAAAAATTGTATCAAAGCTACGTGCATAAAGTTTGGAAAACAACTGTGTACCGATAAAATGTTCAATCTTAAAGTGCACACCTATCTTTTTTGCATTATCCTGGATAGACTGAGCAATAGGCAAAGCAAAAGGATAAGGAGATTTTCCTGCAAAAATATTGGCCTCAAAACCATCTGGATAACCCGCTTCTATTAAAAGCTGCTTGGCTTTTTCAAGATCAAGTTTAAAGGGTTGCCCTTCTTTTTCATCCAAAGCCCCAAAATTACCAAGAGGAATAAAGCTTGCCCGTGGAATGCCAACATCTTTAAGAAGAGTCTTTCCCAGAGTGTCATAATCGATCAAATAACGCATTGCCAAACGCACCTTTTCATTGGCAAAAATAGGATTCGTTGTATTGAACCCCCATACTATCAGGGATGGAACTAACACTTTTTCAATTTTAATATCTGTTGTTTTTTGGAGATCTGCTATATTCTCTGGCGTTAAATTACGAGCCACATCAATATCGTGTTTTTCCAACAACAAACGTTGTGTTCCAGGCTCAGCAATATGACGAATTAAGATCTTCTTCAATTTGGGTGCCTCTCCCCAATAAATGGTACTTGCACGCAACAAAATCCCTTCTCCAGGACGCCAACTTTCTAACTGATAAGGACCAACACAAGCAGCGTGACTTGCCAAATAGCGATTTCCCATATCACCATCTTGTTCGTGTTTCATAAGTGTCTCACGATCAAGCAGAGCAACAGTACGATTCCTAGAAATATTGCTCAGAATAAGTTCTGCTGGATAAGGTTTATCAAATTTCATCACCACTGTTTTCTCATCGGGGGCTTGAAAAGCCTTATCAACATTTTGTTCTGTGATACCATATTCATTAAAAGTTGCCGCATTAGATAGCTTCAATTTGACAACCCGCCTCATTCCCCAAACAAGATCATGAGCACCAGCAAACCGACCATCATTAAACTTCAAATCATCGCGCAAATGAAAAGTAATCACCGTACTCTGATCATCGCTTACAACATCCCAACTCTTTGCCAAAGAAGGAACGATTTTAACTCCATCATTTTTAGCAGAATCAACCAAATTATCACAAACATTGATAACAATTTCAGCTCCATACCGGTCATTGAGCTGCGCAGGATCAAAATTACTGATCGCATCAAGATCCCAAGCCATCACGAGGGTATCAGCAGGTGTTTTTGCTGAAACTTGCTGCACAAATATCCCAAAAGCAATAAAAGCAGAAATAAAACAACTGCTCCTTTTTAATATTTTTCTTTTTAAATTCATAGACTTATCTCTTTAAAGTTTGTTGTATAAATTTTCCTTGCAACAGTAACGTGCAAAAATAAAAAAAATCAGGCTTTTAAAGCACACCTCCTAAAGATAAAATATCAAACCCTTTAAACAGCAGGAGCAGCTCCTTGAGCAATATTGGTAAACTAAAGCAAAAGAGACAACGAAAAATGATCTGATAAACAATGAATAATACCACAAATGACAGCGCCTGTTGGTGATGTCACAGCACCCATAACTTTGATCATACAAGCCAAAGATTTTTTTATCACATCAAACAGGACTTCTGCTTTAAAAGTCTTTTTGCTATTTTCTCAAAAGAGTTCTCAGAGAACCAACTTCAGTTGCTTTAAAAGCTCACTCATCCTTCGATATTTTGACGATTCTCATAAGTATAGTTTCTAACCATAGCCATTCCACTCCTTCCTCACAAGGACATTTGGACTTTCCAGGACCCATACTAAAGGGCAGTCTCAGCATCTCATCATTTTTTAAGGAAAAGCGGTATAATTTGAAGCACCAGCTCCACAATAATCCCATATTCCCCCAACGCACCTGCATATAACTAACTTTTTTCTCAATAGCACATTTTAAGGTCCCTCACTTTTTCTACAAAATACTAAATTCTGCTCATATTCAGTATGCCCATTTCTTTAACCGGCAAATTTATTATTTTTTTCTTCACTTAAGATTGAAATCTACAATCTTAATATCTATGTATAATTATTCTATAAAAATGCATAGTCCCTCTCTAAAGAAGAGTATCTTCGAGTTACTCTATAATGCACTTTACCGATAAACTTCGATATTTTGCAAAGCTTTAAACTCTATGCAAAACACCGAAGTTATTATCATCACATTCACTGTTGTATATTACAACATTTTAAACGTGCTTATTTTTCAATGGCATTATAAAAAATACGTGGTGCACTATTCCACACCCATTTTTTAACATCAGGTGTCATAGCAATAATATTATATGTCTGATAGATAAACGCATAAGGTCCTTTTTGCATTAATTCACGCTGTAAATCAGCATACATTTGTGCCCGTTTCTGTGGATCTTTTTGAAACAGAGCTGCCTGAACCTTCTTATTCATATCTTCATCCAAATAGCCGTGGCACCAACTAGGATAGCCTGTGTTTTTAGCCTCAAACCGATTATCCGGATTATAAACGAGACGTGAAGCCATTGTATAAGGATCTGCAGAATCGTTATTCCATCCCATAAAAATTGTATCAAAGCTACGTGCATAAAGTTTGGAAAACAACTGTGTCCCTACAAAATGTTCAATCTTAAAGTGCACACCTATTTTTTTTGCATTGTCCTGGATAGACTGTGCAATAGGTAAAGCAAAAGGATAAGGAGATTTCCCTGCAAAAATATTGGCTTTAAAACCATTTGGATAACCTGCTTCTGTTAAAAGCTGCTTGGCTTTTTCAAGATCAAGTTTAAAGGGTTGCCCTTCTTTTTCATCCAAAGCTCCAAGATTACCAATGGGAATAAAGCTTGCCCGTGGAATACCAACATCTTTAAGAAGAGTCTTTCCCAGAGTGTCATAATCGATCAGATAGCGCATTGCCAAACGCACCTTTTCATTGGCAAAAATAGGATTTGTCGTATTGAACCCCCACATTATCACAGATGGAGCTAACACTTTTTCAATCTTAATATCTGTTGTTACTTGGAGATCTGTTATATCTTCAGGCATCAAATTACGTGCCACATCAATATCGTGTTTTTCCAACAACAAACGTTGTGTTCCAGGCTCAGCAATATGACGAATGAGAATCTGCTTCAATTTTGCTTCCTCTCCCCAATGATAGGAACTTGCACGCAACAAAATCGCCTCTCCAGAACGCCAGTTGACTAATTGATAAGGACCAACACAAGCAGCGTGACTTGCCAAATAGCGATTTCCCATATCACCATCTTGTTCGTGTTTCATAAGTGTCTCACGATCAAGTAAAGCAGCAACACGAGTAGTAAGAATATGGCCAAGGATGATCTCTGCTGGATAAAGCTTATCAAATTTCATCACCACTGTTTTCTCATCGGGGGCTTGAAGAGTAGAATCAATATTTTGTTCTGTAATTCCATATTCGTTAAATATAGCTGCTGCAGACAACTTCAATTTAACAACCCGCTTCATCCCCCAAACAAGATCATGAGCACCAGCAGGCCGACCATCATTAAACTTCAAATCATCACGCAAATGAAAAGTAATAACTGTACCCCCACCCTCATTTGAAACATCCCAACTCTTTGCCAAAGAAGGCGCTATTTTAGCTGCATCATCTGTAGCGGAATCGATTAAGTTATCACAAATATTAGCAATAATTTCATTGCCATAACGTTCATTGATCTGCGCAGGATCAAAAGTCTCAATTGAATCAAGATTCAAAGCCATTACAAGGGTATCAGTAGGTGTTTTTGCTGAAACTTGTTGCACAAACATCCCCATTGCAAGAACAACAGAAACAAAAGAACTGCTCTTTTTCAATATTTTTCTTTTCACGTTCATAGAATTTTCCTTTTAACGTTATTGTATAAATTCCCCATGCAGCAAAACGTGCTTAATAATTAAGTTTAGACAAACTATAGGCTTCTAAAAACCAAGTTTTAAAATCTTTAAGAACAAGCACCTCTTGCCAATGGCTCCTCCTGCCTACACTTATAAGCCAAACCAAAACATACAAAGAAAAACACTCTGATATACAATGAACGCTCACCAACAATAGAGCTTATTCACGATATCATAACGCCTACTATTGAAGACTATAAAAGCAATATTTTTTCTCTATCTTGTTAAGCAAGCTTATCTCTTATTTTTTCCGGTGTTTTGTATATCATCAAAGCACTACCCCTTTCGGCTCAAGTGCCTTAATAACAAAGAGCCTTCATAATAATTTGACGATTTGATAAAACAGGAAAATTCGTTAGTTTGCCAAATGCAACGACTTTTATTCCTTCTTCAAAAGGAAATTTAATTTTTTCATCACTCCCCATAAAACAGCACCCTTCAATTGGCATCTCATCATCTTTCCAAGCAAAAGAAAATATAAACGCCATAAAAAACTGATATCCCTTGTTTACCCACCCATAACAAAATTTTCCTTCAACATCGCAAACCCTTTGCACCTTTAGCACTACTAAATTCCACAACATTTGTTACACTTCGTTTCTTTATGTTATACTCAGTTTTTTAACAAATAAATTGACCACTTTCTAATTCAGAGAAATTGAAATATTCAATCTTAGTATCCACATAAATACACCTCTAATGAGAATGAAAAATATCTTTAAACGAATGTCTTGAAAAGACATTCAACAATATATCACGCATTACCTATGATCTTCGACGCATTGCAAAGCTTAAAATTTATACAATACGCCGAAATATATCATGACGATGCCCTTTATCTATTGAACAGCATTGAAGACACTCTTATTTTTCAATTTTACTATAAAAAATATGTGGTGCACTATTCCAAACCCACTTTTTGATATCAGGCGTCATCGCGATAACAGTATATTTCTGAAAGATAAACGCATAAGGTCCTTTTTGCATCAATTCACGTTGTAAATCAGCATAGAGTTGTGCCCGTTTTTGTGGATCTTTTTGAAACAATGCATCCTGAACCTTTTGATTCATCGTTTCATCCAAATACCCATATTGCCAACTAGGATAGGCGGTGTTTTTTGCCTCAAGCCGATTATCTGGATTATAAACAAGACGTGAAGCCATGGTATGAGGATCCGCAGAATCGTTATTCCATCCGACAAAAATCGTATCAAAAGCCCGTGCATAAAGTTTAGAAAACAACTGTGTACCGGCCATCCGTTCAATTTTAAGACGCACGCCCGCCTGTGCAGCACTATCTTGGAGTGACTGAGCAAGTAACACCCTATAAGGAGCATTTGATACGAGAAAATTTGCCTCAAATCCATTCGGATAACCAGCTTCTGCTAAAAGCTGCTTGGCTTTTGCAATATCAAATGTAAAGGGTTGCCCTTCTTTTTCATCTAAAGCCCCAAAGTTTCCAAGAGGAACAAAACTGGCCCGTGGAACACCAACACCTTTGAGAAGCTTCTTGCCAAGACCTTCATAATCTATGAGATAGCGCATCG
>NZ_JBHIRH010000025.1:0-9572 GCF_042196945.1 Bartonella sp. AA81SXKL
CAGCTTAGTGACGCCTCTACAAGATACCGTGCAACAGATAGAGCAATGTGTAACTCTGGAGTTCCCATGGACCTTGAGAAATGGCATTCAATTGACAGCAACCCTAGAGAAACAAGCTTTAGAAGCTTATCAAACTGTTCAAAACTTACTTACCGTGAAAGCATCTGTTGAAGATATAGCAGAGGCTCTTGATGTGCTTGAAGGTGGTTTGACAATGCAAAAAGTTTCAAATCCAGAGGCGCGTGCAAAGGCTTATATCGCTGCTCTTAACGGCATCTCACTCTGGTCTTTGTTGCAAGCTGTTAAAAATCTTATCCGTGGTGAGGCAAAAGGTATGTCAACAACCTTTGTCCCCTCATGTGCTGATCTGGCGCAGTATTGTCGTGATTTAGAAAGCGGGCTTTATGGTGTTGCTGAGAAGGTTTTTATAGCAGTTGAAAATACGCGTAACCTAGCCTTAGGAGGCAAGCGCATTTCATGCATGAGAATAGGCAAGCCTAATGAAGAGCAACATAACATTAGCAGTTCCAAAGCAGCCTAAAACAGCAAAATAGTGAAAAGTGCTGATCATTTTGGGATTAGATATGTATTTAAATCGACAAAAAGGTACCGTACAAAGCGATTTAAAGATTTTACGATGAAAAACACATCTGTAATATAAAATGCCCTGTACGGTCAAATTTAAGGTAAATAGACCAATTGGTAAAATTATGGACTAAAAACATGGAAATTTTAAAACAACTGTTCTTAACAAATCATAAACAACCCATGCAAAAAGAGTTTGTTGCAACAGCTGTTGGTTATGTTCCTTGGGGGGACGGAGCAGAGGAGTATTTTTACAACCTCTACGAATATGAAGACGGTACAAGAGAGTGTGAAAAGTTTGATGGCGGACAGTATTATACCACACCAGAAAATGCGGATTTTAGTACCAAAGCGCAAGTGAAAGCGTGGGTTTACGGTGGTGCTATTCCGAAAAGCGTTCTCAATTACGAGCCTCTTATAGACGAGATCAACAGAGAAATCAAAAAATTTTCAGAAGCTTCTGAAAAAACAATGATTAGATGCTAACTCATATCAGGAACAACTTGACAAATTTTTAAAAGCCATTAGGTTACGAAGCAGGCTTAAAACACCTGTAACCAATCGGTTCAATAGTATCCCGAAAGATCTGTTGCCCATCATAAGAAATTTTGTCCAGGGTCTTCACATGTATGTCCAAGGGTAACCTAAAGATGTGAAGGACTGAATTGGTTCGGTTGTTTTAGCCCTGGATACTTAAACTTTTAAAACAAAGGAACCAATATTATGAACACTCTTATTAAAATATCAGAAAAAATTATTGAAAAAGAAATTGTGCAAACGGTCAATGCTCGTGAGTTACACGCATTCATGGAAATAGGAAAACGTTTCGCTACTTGGATTACGGATCGTATTAATCAATATACATTTGAAGAAGGTAAAGACTTCATAAAAACACAAGATTTGCGGTTCCCAAAATTGGGAAGCGCAAAATCTAGAGCTGTTACAGTAATAGAATACCATCTCACTTTAGATATGGCAAAAGAGCTTTCCATGGTTGAACGCAACGAGAAAGGCAGACAAGCTCGTCGTTACTTTATCGAGTGTGAAAAAAAGTTAAAAAGCCAATCTGTTGATAATGACCGTGATACACGCTTTGATTTTCCAAAAGATTGGGATAAAATGTCTCCAACTAAAAAAGCTGTTTACATTTATGGCCCTCTCCACATGCATCTTGTTAAAGCCTTTACATTGGTAGAAGAAAGCAAACAGTATAAAACACTCATTGAAGAAGCAAAACAGGTTTTAGAAAAATCTGTTGTAAAAGCTGCTTAGATTTAAAAACATGATTTTATCTTCTCGTCTTCAAAGGCGAGGAGATAGTTAAGCCGCGTTTTTTATTGTAATAACGACTTGCTTGCCAAGAACACTCAGTGCTTGCTCTAAAGTTTGAAGCTTAGTTGGATAATTGGGGTCAAGAATGCGTCTTGCTTCTGTTTCTTTTTTACCCAAACGATGTGCCAATTCTGTTTTTGTAATATTCGCTTCATTAAAGGCTTCTACCACTGCGAGCTTAAGAGCATTCCACGCATCTACCGTAACTTCTACAAGGTCTTTGTACTGCCGTGGTGTAGGCAAAGGCAGACCGCGCATAGAATAGCTCCGTAATGCCAACCCTAAAGCTTCAACAGCATTCTCTAATGCCTCTACTCTATTTTCTCCAGCTGTTATTGCTTCAGGTACATCTGGAAAAGTCACAATAAAACCACCATCCGGATCAGTTTCAAATTTTGCTTGATACGTATATTCCATGTTTAGGTCTCCTCACTATGATCAAAATGTTTTTGAAACGAAAAATTAAAAACGTATGAAATACGAGTTTCATATTCCCAATTGTTTTTTTATTATCTTCACGTAAAGTGGCGTTAATTCACCCGATTTTATAACAGTTGTTTTGTCTCCAAAAGTTACCAAATAATGTGACCCTTTGCCTGCATCTGGAGCTTCACTGTAATGAAGACCTCTTTTTCTGGCTTCTTTGCGTAACTCTCTAAGCAGCGCTTCTCGTTTCATTTAGCCTCCCCTTAATTTGATAAAACCAATATCGCACAAAAAGGTTCGATTGTCAATAATAAATCAAGCAAAAAAGCCTCGCCTTTTTATAACACAGCTATTGAGTGAGTTTATCAAATAAGATTATAAAGTAATGCTTTAAAAAACTGTGATTAATTAACTGAAATAATTGAAAAAATAATAAAATTATGCTAAGATTTTTTACATATTAAAATACAAATTAAGGTAACAAAAAACATGCTAAACAAAGTGACATTAATAGGACGCCTCGGTGCTAACCCCGAAAGCAAAACCATGACTTCTGGAGCTGAAATAGTCAATTTTAGTATAGCAACTTCTGAAAGCTATACTGATAAAAAGACCAATCAAAAAATAGATAAAACGGAATGGCACTCCATTGTGGTTTTTAATCCACATTTAGCAAAAATTTCTCTTCAGTATCTCAGTAAAGGTTCAAAGGTTTACATAGAAGGCAAATTACAAACACGTAAATGGCAAGATAAAAATGGTCATGACCGTTACACAACAGAGATTGTCTTACCACAATTCAAAGGCGAGTTGTATTTGCTTGATGCCAAAAAAGAGCAATCGGCATTCCCTTCACCCATTACTTCTCAAAATTATGCTATCGCTTCAGGTGCTACTGATCATGGCACATCTCTTAACGATAGCATGCCATTCTGATTGAAAAAAATATGGCTAAAAGAAAAAAACGTACAAAACGTGGACGTCCTCGTATTAATGGATGTCTCAGAGAACCCAATGGTCGTATCTCGCGAGCAAAAATACCGCGTGAACCGATTGATAAATTGGCAATTGAAATGCGTGCCAAGCGATTTGGTTTGACCATAGAAGATGCTAAAAATCCGCTTTCCGCTACCTATATCGGACGGCTTTATCTGCAAGGTGTGATTAATCAAGATCAGTATGATGCTGCACAAAAATATCTTGAAGTGAGAAATAATTACCTCTGTGCAAAAGCCTTACCAAATGCAATTTATGATGACTTTACTCCATCTTTAAATGAAGAGGCAAAAAAACAATGGATTGAAAAAACTACTCATTACTATGAAGCAATGAAAGAGGTGCTAAAAGAAGCACAATGCCTTTATAGACAGCATAATCTTTATGCCGCACTACAATACATTGTTGTAGAAGAGCAATCGTTACCATATCTTGTTAATTCACTGTGTGTCGTTCTTAATGCGCTTCATAAGCATTTTACACAAAACCGCTAAATTCAAGCAGCATTTTGAATATTAATAGAGATCTCTTTTCCAAGAGCAATGAGAGTAGATTCTAAGGCATCTAATTTGGTTGCGTGGTTTAAATCCAACAATCGGTCAATTTGTATTGGATGAAGTTTTAAAAGACGTACGAGATCAGCTTTGCGTAAGTTTTTTTCAATCATAGCGTTATGTATTGCAATTTTTAAAGTCACCAATGAAGATACTTCAACAAAAGGATAGGCAATATCACGATGTCCAAAGGGAATAGGTTCACGATCTTGAAAACGCCCCATAATGACTGTTAAAAGTGCATTTTTAGCCTGTTCCAAAGCCTCTTTTTCATCGTTACCATAGGTAATAAATTCCTGAAAGTCTTTAGAGACGACTAGAAGAGTATCATTGTCATCTTTGATAAATTTGATTGCATATTTCATTTACACCTCCATATTCAGGCTTATTTTAGGTCAAGATCTTTAAGAATCTTCTGGACTAATCCTGTTCCTAATTCTTTTCGCGTACCATGCATAGGTAAAACGGACTTTTTAGAACCACGCTTTACAAGCAAATGCCCTCCCTTCCCTGAAGTAAAACTGCAACCATGCTTTGTAAGATATCTTTTCAATTCTTGACTATTCATTATAATAATATAACATCTAAAATGTTTCAATGCAACATAAATGTTGTATTGAAGGAAAATAAAGAACATCTTTTAAAACACCATATTTAGGTAAAAAAATAAAAAAATACAAGATCATGATTTTTTTGTTGACATAGTGTAAAAAATCGTATTTAATGACGCCACTGCACTAGTTGTATTGTGTCTAAAATTTAAAAATATCCCCAAAAATTCAGCAAAATGTGAACTTGAAGCGTGGCTAGAAAGCCCTGTTTTCTTGTTAATTCTGGCTAATTAATTTTTCACAGAATAAAAATCAATATTTGACTAATGATGTCATTAATTATGACTCAAAAGGAGCAATGATGAAAGCTGTCATCACTAAGCCAATGTGTGTTGTTGGAGACAATAAAAGCACTGTTCGCTTTGAACCATCAACACCCAATAATCCATTTGTTGAAGTTTCCAATCAAGTCTACGCACGTCTCAAGCGCGCCAATGCTGCAAAACTTTTTGTTGACGTCAAGACAACAGCAAAAACAGATAAGGCAATTGAACAAATTAAGCAGATAAAACAAGAAGCCGTACAAACATCGTCTGAACCAGTGACAGAGGAAATTCCACTCGAACAGCCAAAAGCATCTAAAGCTTCCAAGTCACCTACCCCAAAAAAGGCTTAGAAGTTGAAGTTAATCATCCACCAAAAATGGTATCTTCAACAGGTGAAGGATACCTTCACCAGTCTTCAAGCACCACGCCTTAATTGGGCTCTGCGTAATGCTCTAAACACTGCAGCAAAACAAGTTGAACGCTTCACTGAAAAGCAAGTTGCAGACATCTCATCAGCCCAAATAAAGCGTATAAGAAGAGGTGTTTATATTAAAGAAAAGGCGACAGCAAGGTTTCTTGAGACAGATATCATTGGTTCTGGAACACCAATACCTCTTAAATTTTTTAAAGTAAACGAAACAAAACGCGGCGTAACTTACACACTGTTTGGAAAGAAAGAAATCTTACCCCATGCTTTTATCAAGGGAGGCAGTTTTCCAAAGCGTGTTGATTTAAAAATGGGAGGGAATGTGTTTCAAAGAGATGACGGAGATCAATTCCCCATTGCAAAACAAGAAGGACCATCAATTGCTAAAGTGATGTCCAAGCCAGAGATTGCAAGTGCTATTGCACAATATGCCAATGAAAGATTAACCAAAAACATACAGAGACAACTTTCTCGTCAAGAATACGCTGCTAATAAGAAAGGCTAGATCATGTTCTCAAGCTTTATCTATATATTCCATATCCTTATGAGTTTAGGAATTACATATTCTTATTGCAACTTTAAAAACAGATTATCACTTATGCTTTGTTTTTTCATAAAAAAAATCAATAAAATCAATGCAAAAGGTACTTCTCAGCGGGTTGGCTTCGTTGCGGGGCAGGCGAGCGCGAACTATCGCTAGCGATAGAATTTTCAAATTGACTGTACATTGTACACTTAACTCATTGATAAATAATGATTTCAGTGTGTGTACTGTACAGTACGCGATTATTTTTAGATAAAAATTATTTTTATTCTTGACATTGTTGCGTTTATATATATTTTCGAATCAGGTGCCTGAAAACACCTTAAAACATCTAGCGGATTGATTGCCGAAATAATCGATCTTCTGTGCATTGCAAAGGCTTTGACTCATTATATGCGACAAGTGTATAATGACCTCATCGGGTGTAGTTACGCTATACAATACCCTTATGGGGAAAGCGTAACGACGGACTAGATGCCGTGTTTTCAGCACCCGATACCTTTTAAAGGTATCAATGAAAACCTCTAACATCTATGAGTTCATAATGAACACTCTTATAAAAATTACAGAAAGTGTTGCTAATAGTGCTACCACTCAGACTATGTCGAGTCGTGAAATTGCGGGGGTATGTAGTAAGAAGCATAAAAATGTTATGCGAGACATTAAACAAATATTTAGCGAGCTCAAATTTGAGCCGGCTAAGTTTTTAAGCAGTTATATTGATGAACAAGGAAAAACACGCCCTTGTTATAATTTACCCAAACGTGAATGTTTAATTCTTGTTTCTGGTTACAGCACTGCTTTACGAGCCAAAATCATTGACCGCTGGCAAGAATTAGAAAAACAGGTAGCCACACCACAAGTTGACTACTCTAAACCGGAGGCATTACTTGGTGTTTTGAATCACTTACAAAGTCAAATAGAGCAGAAAGATCATGTTATTGCAGAATTAGCACCAAAAGCAGAAGCGCTTGAAGGCTTAAAGCGTTCTGAGGGGGCTATGTGTGGCATCTTATTGTTTTTTATTCACGAGTAGTTGTTCAAGGAGCTTTTTGAGATCTTCTGAATTCATTGCCAGTAGGTGATTTAATGTAACGGTAGTGCGGACAGAATCTTCTAAACGAGCAAGAATTTCACCCGTAAGGCTACGATGATTTGCCTCAGCAAGCTCTTCCAATTGATTTTTCAGTTCAATTGGAATGAGAAATTTAAATTGCACACGATCTTTTTTTGTCATGCACCTAAAATATACCTAAAATACACTTGACACAAGGTACCTTTATGGTACTAAATATGTACATATGGAGGTAAAATGAAAACGATCCAATATAAAATAAATATGCCACATACATTAAAGGAGTGGTTGTTTAATCGGGCGACTGAGAATGATCGCTCTCTTTCATCTGAAATAATTAACATTCTCAAAAAAGAAAAAGCGCTAGAGCATAAGTCCGCAAAAACTCTCTCTAACGCTTTACATCTAACTAACCTGAAAGAGGTCAATTACAATGAATAATAGCACATACTTACCTATCAATAAAGACAAATTAATCAAATTACGAGAAGTCGAAAACGAGCCTCGTGTTCGCGATGTGGATTTAGCAGAAAAATTAGGGTTTGTTCGTACACGTGACGTTAGAAAATTAATTACAAGAAATATGCAAGAAATAGAACGGTTTGGGAGGTGCGCCACTGTGGCGCACGTAATAAAGGGCAATAACGTAACAGAATATTGGCTTAACGAAGAGCAGGCGTTATTGATTGCGACATTATCGAATACAGAAAAATCTTCTCAAGTCCGTTATATGCTTATTAAATTATTTGTTGCATGGCGTAGGGGCGAGATAAAGCAATCCTATGTTCAATCGATTGACTACTCCAGTCCAGCAGTAATGCTTGGTGTCTTAACGCATTTAAAAGATGAAAACGAGCGGAAAGACAATATCATTGCTAAATTAGCTCCAAAAGCAGAGGCTTTGGAAGGTTTAAAACGTTCTGATGGGCTGTTCGGTTTGATAGAAGCAGCAAAGATGTTAGAGGTACGACCAAAGGATTTAACTGATTACTTGCGTAAACATGATTGGGTGTATCGGCGTGCTCCAGGAGCGCCACTGTTACCTTATCAGGACAAGATCAAGAAAGGATTTATGGATTGTCCTGCTATTACCATTCAAAGACCTGATGGTACAGAAAAAGTGCTCCCTTCAACAAAAATTACACCAAAAGGATTAGCTTGTTTGAGAGAACAAATCCATGGAGGTGTGCAATGAATACCAGTATAGACTTCTTATGTGATTTGTGGATGGCATTGTATCAGTTTTCTGATCGTGATGATGTTGAAGATAAGACTTTTAATGCCCTCATTGAGACCATGAATGCAATAGAAGAAGCTGTGATTTTAAAACTTCAAGATGAATCGCCAAATGCACTCAGGATTTTAGCAATGATTACAAATTTTGGGTCTTTAAAACCTCCTCCGATTATGGAGCCTTTGTTGAAAGCTTATGAACCTGATTTGGAGAGCCCCATTAAAAAGGTTGCTTAAGTTCAAAAACAGAACTCTCCTCCCCGTTCTCAAAATGGGGAGGTGGTTAAGAAGGCAATAAAATTAAGGTGCGCTATACCAAGTTGATCGTCCACCACCATGACGTATCAAAAGACCTTTTTCAACTAATGATGTAAAAGTTACTTTAAGTGTATTAGGGCTTGCACCAACCTCACGCACCATATCGCGGGTTGTAACACGTCCGTGATTACGCACATAATCAAGAATATTAAGAGCCAATTCAGATAAGGAAAAAAGAGCATTTTTTTCAATCTCTATTTTTATTTCTAATTGGCGTTTTTGTTTTTGTAGAGCACGTAAAAAAAAGAGTATCCAAGGCTCCCAATTGGGTGTTTTAGTATAAATTGTTTTTTGAGTCTGATTCAGAGCTAAGTAATAGCTTTCTTTATTATTCTCAATAATGCTTTCAAGTGATGAATATGGTACATAAACATAACCTTTTTGTAACAAAAGAAGGGTGGTTAAGATACGGCTTAAACGTCCATTTCCATCTTGAAAAGGATGAATAGCTAAAAATGTTACATTAAAAATACCAATCGTAAGTAAAGGATGAAGATCCTTTAATTCATTGGTTTTATTGAACCAAGTAATAAGCTCTTGCATTCGGTATGGTGTATCAAATGGTGTAGCTGTTTCAAAAACAATGCCAACCATTTTCCCTTGAGAATTAAATGCTACTACATCATTGCGTAAAGTCTTATATTCACCTCGATGTCGTTGATCTTTCTCACTATTACACAAAAGATCACGATGAAGTTGTTTAATATGATTTTCAGTAATAGAAATATCACTCCAAGATTGAAAGATTGTTTCCATAACCTTGGCATAACCGATAACTTCTTGTTCATCACGACTCTTGAAACGTTTAATTTCTAAGTTTACCAAAAGCTGTTCGATTTCGCGGTCTGTTAACTTACTCCCTTCAATGCGTGTAGAAGATCCAATACTTTCAACAGTAGCAATATGGCGAAGGGCGTTCAATCTTTCAGGGGCAAGAGTACCAAGTGCGCGCCATGCCCCTTTGAACTCATCAATTTCAGCAATGAGAGCCAACAATTCTTGTGTAATTTGGAGTGTATCTGTTTTCATACCGGAATATATACCCGATTATACCCGATTGTCAATCATTCGTAACACCGTAAACTCTTACTTCTTATGGCAGAGAAAAAGCAAGGAGCAACTATGAATAAGAAGCATCGTAAGGGTTTATCGGTTCGTGCGTTTGCGAAGAAGATGGGTGTTTCACATAATGCGGTGGTTTCTCG
>NZ_JBHIRH010000026.1:0-9545 GCF_042196945.1 Bartonella sp. AA81SXKL
TTGGGGCCTCCAGAAATCACTAAGCCTGTTGCATCTAGGGCAGTTGTGCCTGCCTTTAAGCTCGTTAATGTAACATCTTGAGCTAAATCAAATTTTACATTATTATCCTTATCACCTTTTGTAATGTTAAGATTGGTACTGCCAGTAGAAAAATCTACTCCACTATCCATAATGACTGTTTTAGCATTTTTACCGTCAACAGACAGTTTCCAACCATTTTGTCTTACGACCCTTTCTAAGTCTTTTAATTGTATAACATTCACTGCATCTGCATCTTCACTACCAGCCGCTACACCTGTAATTTGTCGTGTTTTGCCACCATCAACATCACCAACACTAACAGCACCTGACGTAGATTTCCAATAAGATACCTCATTCGTTGCAGGTCCCTGCAGTATAGAAGTATATCCTGAAACACCAGCAGCCCTATTAGCAACAGAATCATCCCCTAAAGCTACACTCCCTTCTGCGCTTGCTTCTGCATAAAAACCTAAAGCGGTAGAATACTTTGCAGTTGACTTTGAACGATGACCTATGGCAGTCGAAGCATACGCCAAAGCCTTAGAAACAGCACCCACAGCTGTGGTATAATTTTCTTTTGCTGTTGTATGATCATCCTTTCCCCCCCCTGCCTGCTCATTAAACTCAGAACCTATTGCGACACTACTTGCACCCAAGGCCTGAGCTGTGTAACCTATAGCAATACTATCCTCTTTTGAGGACAGCGCCTTATAGCCTAAAGCAATACCTCTATCCCCCGTTGAATTTGCTTGATTACCTATAGCTATACTATTTGTTGCTGTAACCTTTGCAAAGGGACCTATAGCAACAGCACTGTCAGCGAGTGCTTTTGCAGTAACACCAATAGCAATTCCCTGATAATTCTTAGCTTCAGATGATAAACCGATAGCTATTGTTCTTTCAGCTGACGCACGTGCAGCGACGTAATAACAGTTTTTGCCTTTATCACATTTTTGCTCATTGCCTATCGCAATAGACGACACAGAGGGCGCACTCGCCGCCTCACCCAACTGAACACCTTTGCCACCACCTCTCTGCATTTCACTAACAGGAATAAGTTGTCTTGGTGTCAAAGTATTTATTACAGAACTATTATCAGTCTTTATTGTGGAATTCTTATCACTATTACCAGAAAGAGTATTGATGAGAAAATTTGCATAGTCACTGGTAGCATCCCCCTTAGGTGTCGTCGCAACACTCAACGCTGTTATATAATTTTCCTTTGATGCACTAGAAGCATCTAATTCACTGTTATCGCTATTATAAGCAGAGATAACATTTTGTGGAGTTCCTACAACAGCACTATCGACACCTTCAAGGAACATTTTGCTTAAATCGACATTTGCCGAAAAACTAGGAGAAACATTCGATAAAAACGCAACTATTGCAACCAACAAAAGCACCCTCACCAAAGACAAGGGATAAGGAAAATGAGTCCCATTTGCATCATCGTGTGCTAATGTGGCATATAATTTTTTCATAACAAATTCTCCAATGAAAAAACTTAAAAACACCTCCAAAACATAAAAAAGACACATTTTAGCATTATTAATCCCCCTGGAATTCATAATAGAGGATCGTTGCTTAGGATGTGAACATTTTGAGTCTTTTGTTTTGTTTGTGCTTTCTGTATTGAGATTTAAATGTTTGTTTTTGGTTTATGTTTTGTGGACATAGAAATAATACATTTAGAATCTAAGGGTTTTAGTGTGCTGTTTTTTACTAACTAAAAAAGAGGTCTTCCATATTTAATATTACTTTTTACTTGGTAGTCGTTACTATAAAATGCTTTAAAAAAGGTTTTAGTATGTGTTTTCTTAATTATAGACTTTAGTTTTATTAGAAAGCATTTTTTTATTAATAACAAGTAAAATAAAAAGAGATTGTAGTATGTCCGATATCTAACTTGCTTTGGATAATTGCTTTTTTAGTTAGGACTTCTCTTCTTAAAATATCATGTAATGATATATGCGTGATCCTTTGATGTATCTTTTATCTTTACGCACTACTTATCCCCCCTTTGAAAGTTATTTTATCAAAATGAGTCTTATTAATATACATTCCTGCATGACTATAGACTGTTCAAGAAAATAGCAACATAAAAATATAACTTTTTAGCAATATGGATTCTACTGTGATCTTTTTGCAATAAAAGCATATAAGGGGCTTCTATAAAACCTCAAAGTTTATATCGTCATCAAATATTATGCTTATCTCTAGATAAATACTGTGCGTCTGTAAAAAAATATTCACCCTCATTTCAATAAATAAGGGTGAATGTTTTGTTCGGTTTTTATTGTTCGTATTATTTTATTTTCAGAGTGATTGCACCACCTATTCCCCAATGACCACCAGCACTCGTGGCAGAGAGATTAGAGCGGATTTTTCCATTTTCAGATGTATAACCAGCTCCAAGAGCAAATGCCGATTGTCCACGCCATGTGCCGCTACCAAATGAGACACTCAAAGATCCTGGTTCGTCGAAGTAACGTAGATTGGACACTGCTAGACCAACAGCAGCTGCTTGTCTTGCTTCTTTGCGTACACTCTTAATGTCATAACTTAAAATATTAAACTTCATATCTGTATATTGGTGAGCCCGATCAACGGCATCATCAATAGCATCGATAACGATATTATTCACCCGTTGATCTGTGTAATGCTTTGATTGATCAAGAACGACCTTCATCTGCTGCTCAGTGTAATCATGTAGTTGACCACCATTAACAGCTTCTTTCGAACCTTGTTCAATACGACCATCCGCAACATTATCAATCATAACAGGTTCACTTTCATTCCCACCTTTTAGAGTGATCTTATTGGTCTTTTTACCATCAACATCTTTATCATAGTTAACTGCACCATCAGAAAGATTATTAACCGTATTCTCAATATTATCAACTCTGTCTTCAATATTGAAAACTGTTTCACCAATATTCGTAACCGTAGTGGAAATATTGTCGACTCTGTTTTCAATATGTTTAATATCTTTTTCAACGCCAGTGATACGTTCGTTGGTCTCCCAAAGCTGTCCACCATTGACTGCATCTTTTGAACCTTCTGCAATTTTACCATCTGCTACATTGATAATCTTACTTGGTTGACCATCATGGCTAGCGTCATAAGCTTTTTTCTGCTCATTCCAATTTAAACCATTGGACGAGACATTGTTTTCAACATTTTGAATGCGGTCGTTTATCTTAGACATACTCTCACTTACGCCGTCAAAAGCACTGGCAACGTCATGATAATCCTTCTTTTCAGCAGAACTCCCGTTAGCCTTGAAATGTGTTATCTTGAAAGTAGGAGCGGTCCATTTTCCATTATTATAACCAGCGCCACCACCAAAATACGCAGCCAATTGGTTGCTCATCAAATAAAGCTGCGAACCATTTATAGCATCTGTTGAGTTAGCAGAAATATCTCCATTGGCAAGAAACTTAATTTTGCTATTGGTTCTTCCCTCTCCATGCTGTGCTACAAATGCCTGCTCATCACCGCTCCACAACAAAGCGTCCCCTTTGACTTCTTGTGTAATATTCGTGATTTTTTCATTGACATCTTTTACCACATTCGTCAGATGCGTATTCACACTCTTCACATTCGCATCAAGACCACTCAAAGCTGAGCCAACGTCATGATAATTGGCTTTTGCCACCTGACCATCTTCAACAATAACAGATAAACTATAGTTTGGTCCTTTAAAGGCACCATTTTCGAACGAGGCACCACCACCAAAATAATTTGCTATATCTCCAGATATTTTATTAATTTGGTTCCCATTGATTGCATCATGCGATCCTTGCGCAATTATGCCATCTTTAACATTATGGAGAGCAACAGGGACTTGGTTATCCATCCCACCTAAAGTTACGCTACCATAATTAACGGTACCGTTTTCTTTATCATAAAGAACTGCAGCAGCACTTGTAAGATTAATATCATTAGAAATCTTCTCTATACTTTTATCAAGCTGGGCTTTGTTAACAGCTTCATTACCATTCACAGCTGCCTTCACACCAGAAATTGTCCTATCGTTGCCTGCATTATTTGCAATATTAATTATAGAACCTCCTGTTGCCTTACCTATGGTGATAGTACCTTCATTTTCCTCCTGCTTAACAAGGCTATTTTTTGCTGCATTAGTGATTTGATTTTGGATATTCGTGATAGAAGTATCAACAGCATTAAAAGTAGATTCAAAATCATTATGTAGCTTACCCTGAATAGTGTAAGTGGGAGCCTTACCGTTAGATATATCTGCACCACCACCAAAATATTGTGATGTATTTTGAGAAATTTTTTCTAGATCATTCGTAACAGTGTTAACATTCTGATTAGTAGCAAAGAGCTGCGAACCATTCACTGCATCGGTTGAATCTTCAGAAATGTCTCCATTGGCAAGAAACTTAATTTTGCTATTGTTTTTTTCCTCTCCATGCTGTGCCACAAATGCTTGCTCATCATTACTCCACAATAGAGAATCTTTAGAAACACCCTCAACTTTCTGAGTAAATTCATTGGCTACATGTGTTAAGCGGCTATTCACATTGTTGATATTGTCATCAAGCCCTGTCAAAGCGTCACCAACATTATTATGGTCTTTAGATACTGCTACGCCATCTTCAGAAATGCGCGATAAATGATAGAGTGGACCGAACAAAATACCGTCGCTAAATTCCGCATTCCCACCCAAAATGTTTGCTACATCTCCAGATATTTTTTCAATCTGCCTACCATTGATCGCATCATGCGAATCTTCAGCAATTTTCCCATCTTTAACATTATGGAGGGAAACTGGTGCTGTAGTCTTATCACCACCCAAAGTTATGCTATTATAATTAACGGTATCGTTTTCTTTATCATAAAGAACTGCAGCAGCACTTGTAAGATTAATATCATTAGAAATCTTCTCTATACTTTTATCAAGCTGAGCTTTGTTAACAGCTTCATCATTTCGCTCTGCAGCTTTTACACCAGAAATTGTACGAGCTTCACCAGATTTGTTTGCAACATTAATTTCTGTACCCCCTGTTGTCACACCAATGGTAATAGTACCTGCATCTCCTTCCTGCTTAACAAGGCTATTCTTTGCTGCATTAGTGATTTGATTTTGGATATTCGTGATAGAAGTATCAACAGCATTAAAAGTAGATTCAAAATCATTATGTGGCTTACCCTGAATAGTGTAAGTGGGAGCCTTACCGTTAGATATATCTGCACCACCACCAAAATATTTAGATGTATTTTGAGAAATTTTTGCTAGATCATTCGTAACAGTGGTAACATTCTGATTAGTAGCAAAGAGCTGCGAACCATTTACTGCATCGGTTGAATCTTCAGCAATATCTCCATTAGCAAGAAATTTAATTTTGTTGTTTTCTTTGTTTTCTCCATACTGTGCCAAAAATGCCTGCTCATCATTACTCCACAATAGAGAATCTTTAGAAACACCCTCAATTTTCTGAGTGAACTCATCAGCTACATGTGTTAAGCGACCATTCACATTGTTTATATTCTCATCAAGCCCTGTCAAAGCTGTACCAACATTATTATGGTCCTTAGTTACTGCTGCACCATCTTCAGAAATGTGCGATAAATGATAGTGCGGACCAAACAAGATACCGTCGTGAAAGTCCGCATCACCACCAGAAATACCTGCTATATCTCCAGATATTTTTTCAATCTGGCTACCATTAATTGCATCATTCGACTCTTTTGCAATTGTACCAGCTTGTACATTATGGAGAGAAACTGGTGCCGTAGTCTTATCACCACCCAAAGTCACGCTATTATAATTAATGGTGCCATCTGCATTTTTATCATAAAGAACCGCAAAGTTATTTGCTTCTTTAATGACCTTAATACTGTCCGTGATATCTGCAATTTCACCATCAAGTTGTTTTTTATTAACGGCTTCATCATCCTTAACTGCTTCTTTCACACCGGAAATTGCACGAGCATCACCTGATTTGTTTGCAATATTAATCTCTGTGCCTTCTATTTCCTTACCGATGATGATACGATTTGTCTCTTCTTCTCGCTTAACAAGGCTATTGCTTTTTATAGTGTCAACAACATCTGCAATCTGACCATCGAGCTGTTGTTTATTAACAGCGTCGTTATTGTTTACAGCAGCCTTCACACCGGAAATTATCCTATCTTCACCCGATTTGTTTGCAACATTGATTTCAGAACCACCTGTTTCTATACCAATGGTGATACGACCTTCTTCTCCACCATCTTGCTTAACAAGACTATTTGCTGCTATTTGATTTTTTATCTCTTGTAGCTGCGCAAAATTCACTGCATCATAAGGTTCTTCCCCAGCTGCCACTCCTGTAATCTGCTTATTGCCAGCATCAATACCATCCACAGTTATTCTAGCCCCATCAGCAAATATAATGCCATCATCACTTATAGAGCTTCTCCCAGCGGTAACTCGTTCCACTGTAATATTGTTAGCTAGATCAAATTTTACATTATTGTCTTCCGCACCTTTTGTAATCTTAAGGTTATCACTTGCAGCCGACAAATCTACCGTGCTCGTTATACCAATCGTTGTGGCATTTTTACCCCCAATAGATAGCTGCCAACCTTGGTCTACGTAAGTTTTTAACGCTTTTAGCTGTGCAACATTAACGGCATCGATAGAATAACTACCAGCAGCCACTCCTTCAAGCTGGCGTGTTACCTTATTTTTATAATCACCAATAGTTGCTGCATGCGCAGTACTTTTCCATACCTCACTGTTTTTATTTTTTTTGCTTAGCTCGATAGGACTGTAACCGCTAGCGCCAGCAAGCGATGTAGTCGAAGAACCGTCCCCAAGAACAACATTGCCATACGCCCGCGTTTCAGCCGCACGCGTTTCAGCATTCTTATCTATAACAATAGCTCCATTACCATCAACCCTCACCTTTGAGGAGTAATCATTCGCGAATGTATATTCCCCAATGCTATCTTGATTATCATATACGGAACCTATCGCAATACCGTCTAGCCCTGAAGCGCGAGCCATAGAGTTTATAGTAAAACTTTTCTCTTTTGCCGTATATTTCTCTGGATCTAAAACAACAGCTTTTTTAGCCCTCTTATCCCTTTTTGAATCAGAAACGAGCGTGCCATTCGCTGTGAAGATGTTTTGCGCATCTTCCCATGCAAATTTTCCGTCAGCTGTTAAAACATTTATTACAGAATTATAACCATCCATACCACTGTTATAATCATCATACGCAGAGATGATGCTTTGCGGATAAACTACGGCAGCATTCTTCACATTTTCGAGAGATGCTTTTGTTAAATCGAGATTTGCTGAAAAAACAGGAGCATCATTCGATAAAAATAAGGCAACCGCAGTTCCTAACGACGCTACTTTAAACAATGATGATCGACGATGTGAGCGAAAAAACTCAAATCACGCAGATTTTGTGTAGTGTATAATTTTTTCATAATACCCCCTTCATAATAATAGATTAAAAACACAAAAAAGGTATGATCTAGAGCCCTAAAGCTTTCTTATTTCCCTTGCATGTCCGCGCTCTTACAACGTGTGTTTTTAGGACATAAATAAAATTAAGACGTAAGCTGTCGTTTCTGCAACGCCTTTAGAGGTGTAATTAGAGGCAGGTTTGTGAAAGTCAATTTGAGGAAGGTAAAAAAATACTTAATATTAGAATAGATTTCGTTTTTCTATCAAAGGTTGCATGTCGTTTTTAGCTTTGATCTCTTTGAAAGAAATATAATTTTTGTACCTATTGATTATCCGCTTAGGCATCAGTTTATTTTTCGTGAATAAGATTTTTTTATTTCATTAGAGGATTTATGAAAGCTTTTTACTAAAATGCCCCATCTATATCCTTACTAATGGTAATGTGTCTCGTTGCTGTATCCTATTTTACAAAAATACTCACTGCTACTTGTTCTTTTATTCCCTTCAGTTGTGAAAAATTCACTGCATCAGTATTGCTAGTTCCTTCTGCAACATTTGTTACTTTTTTACTTGCCGCATTAATACTACCGGTGGTTATTTGTGGGACATCAGTAATTACTAAGCCTGTTGCATCTACTTTTGTTTTTTCTCCTAATGTTATGCTTTTCAATGCTATATCATTAGCCAAACTCAATATGAGCTTATTTTCATCGTTCTTATCTCTTTTAACCCTGAAGTTACTTACTCCAGATGAAAAATTTATTGTACTATCTAGCACCCATATCTTTAACTTCCTCACCAGCAATAGACAATTTCCACCCTTTTTTCTTACAACTTCTTCTAAATCCTGTAACTGTCTAAGGTTCACTGCATCGGTAGGTTTGCTACCAGCTGCTACGCCTATAATTTGTTGCATTATATTCTTACTAGGAACACCAATACTTACTGCAACTTTCATACTTTTCCATTGAGATTCAGGGTTTTTAGCCGGTCCTTGCAGAAGAGACGTATACCCAAAAACGCCATCAGCCCTACCGGACACAGAGTTGTTCCCAATAGCCCCCCATCAACCGTCACTTTAGAATAAAAACCTAAAGCGATACTTCCAACCCCATTTGCTTTTGAATAGAAGCCCATAGAAATAGCTTCTTGAGCAAATGTATATGCACGGAGTAACCAAGTGAAATCGAACCATATTCTAAAACTTTAGAAACAGCTCCCACTACTGTTGAATAATCACTCTTCGAAAGAGTATAATCATTTTCCCCGTATTCGCTCTTCTTATTATATTCACTACCTATTGCGATACTGCTTTTCTCTAAAGCGTAAGCCATATTACCTACAGAAACGCTCCATTCTTTTTCCGTTTGCGCTCCACTACCCTAAAGCAATACTTGTGTTTGGAGTACGTTGCATATCTGTAGATCGTTGCATTATAAAGCATACGTTTAAAACTATACGAAAATAAAAGCTAAAACTGTCTCCTTTTAATAAAGGGTATATTCGTATTGACATTGCGTGAAGCATTTTAACAAATCAAAATAATAGCAATCAATTTTTTGAATCTTTACCACTAAGGTCTTTTATTCTCAACAAAGTTGTCAGAGGCTTTTTATATTCGGATTTTATATAATTACGGGAGTTTTATACATTTAGAATAGCTTTAGAGAGCTCTGGAAAAAGATAAAAAATTTGCCTTTTTCTTATTTAAGAAAAGGGCAAATCAATTTTATGGATTTAGTCGTTTATTAATTGAGTATCACATTAACCCCTGCACTTATACCCCAGTGACCTCCAGAAGTGGTAATTGACAAGTTGGAACCAATATCACCGTTCTCTGAAGTATAACCTGCACCAACAGCAAAAGCAGATTGACTACGCCATAAACCACTCCCAAATGCGATTGTTAATTTTCCAGGAATATCACTATAGCGTAAACCAGCTACCGCTAAACCAACAGCTGCTGCTTGTCTTGCCTCTTTTCGAACATCCTCAACAGCATAATTTAATGTCGAAAACTTCATATCCGTATACGAATTAGCCTCATTAACTCCATCTTTTACAATATGAGAAACTTTCTCATCCGTATACT
>NZ_JBHIRH010000027.1:0-8922 GCF_042196945.1 Bartonella sp. AA81SXKL
TGCAACATCAATGGTGTGGTCTCTAAAGTCAGCAAACTGCGCATCAATCTTTGCGTTTATACGCGCTTCCTCTTCCGGAGTTGGGGTGCGACCGTTTAGGTCCCCCATTTCCTCTTTCACAATGCCTTGCACCCACAATTGAAACTGGAGCATAGCAGTGGCTTCGCCCACAGCACCCCCCACAGCACCGGCTGTGCAAGCACCGCTCGCAACAGCGCCTTTTAAGCAGCCAAGACCGGCGTGGGCAACGATCTGTGTGACCGTGTCTATTTTGCCTTCAGCCTTGGCGGTACCGATTTCTTCCGCCAACGATTTGCCAACCGTATCAGACAGGGCGATGCGCAGATTGTTAAAAAAGTTCTTGTCAAGAGAACCACCCTCAAGAGCCGTTTGCACGCCTGTGCCAATGGCGGCTTTGATCAAGTTCTTTTCCGCCTCACGGGTGATGCGATCAACCAGAGGAGCCGTTTTGGGCAAAGATTGTCCAACACCAGCCATTTCGGTTAGTTGGCTGGTTAAGCCTGCTGTCAACATCGACGAGACAATGCTGAGAATATTCTTTGAAGAGCCAAGCTCATGCAAGGCACCGGCAATATTGCCGCGATTATTGACAAGAGCCACAGCGCTTTTGTTAATCAGCGCTTGGACACCAGCCTGTATCGCCGCATTCATGGCGGTGCTCGAGCCAAGCCCCAAAGCACCGGTAATGGCACTGGCAGCGCCCGAGGCTGCTCCACCCGTAACCGCCGTGACAGCCAATGCCACGAGAGCCGCACCGGCTTCTGTCAGCCCTTGGGCTTTATAATCCCAGTCTTTAAATTCAGCCTTAACTGCTTGCCAATCCACTTGCTTGGATAATTCTGGATCATCACGCAGTTGCTTGATCCATGCCATGCCTGGAGAGCGAGACAATTGCTCAAGGGATTTGTCTAAATCACCGGTTGCCTGATACTCAACAACAAAGCCATCACCCGCATCAAGCTTTATGCCACCCTTAGCATCTATGGTGACATGCTCGATGGTCTCCTTAAGGTAACCTTTATCGCTCTCACTCCACCACACAAGGTTTTCATTACGCTGATAAACGTCCTTAAAATCTTGATCCTTGTTGGTCAGAAACTTGATCTTCCCCGTATCTGATGCCAAATGCGTCTGACCACCACTTGATAGCCCTGCCGCATCAAGCGTGAGATCCCCATTTTGCGCATGCATGGAGAGGTTGCCCTCTGTTTCTATCGTGGTTTTGTTTGTAGTAACTTCTGTTGATTGTTGACGAAACTTATTCTTTTGCTTCGATTTGTCGCCTTCTTTGCCCCTCAGATCCAAATCAAAACTGTTAAAATCTTGCTCTGAAATCGCGTTGAGAGCGCCACCACTGGTGAAATCCCCATTGCCCTTGGCTTTAAACTTTCCCCCAAGGTTAAGTTCACCACCTGTGACAATGGTCAAATCTCCATCACTGTTGACTTCTGTCAAACGGTGCTCACTGCTTTGGGCGTTATAATGCCCTTTTTCCAATGTCTCCTTATGGTCACTCTCTAGCACTAATGAACCAAACGTAGCAGAACCACCGACAATCACCGTCATCGGACCGCCACTGCTCCATTGGCCACCAGTCATGCTTAAATCGCCAAGGGAGTGAATGTTTAAATCCTGTATAGAAATGATTTGAGCCTGCTGCCCACTGCGATCAACAAAACCATATTCATTCGTGTCACGGATTTTTGCAGTACCATCAATGATTGTCTTCGCATTGAGGGTGATGATATCCCCCAGAATAACCCCTGAAGAGTTGGCTAAAAGATTGCCACTGCTGAGATCTACAGCACCGCTGCCAAGCAAAAAACCACCATTATTGAACAAAGTTTGCGTAGTCGAAACATGCAATGCACCATTACTTGATATGGTGCCACTATTGGTAAGACGGTCCGTCTCTATAGTGACGCCATTGCCTTTCAAACGTGCACTGGCAAGGTTTCCTTGCTGCGTTTTTGCCCCATAAACATCTTGTGCTAAAGAAGTGTTTGGTGCCAAATAAACGTGGGGTACCAAGACCTCTTGTCCATCAACAAGGTGGGTCTCAAGCCAGATCATATCCTTTTTGATCCCAGCAATTTGCTGAGGCGTTAAGGGCTTGCCTAGCACTAACCCCAAGGGATCTTGCTGCTCCACAGCATTGTCATAGAGCCTTTGCATTTGAGCATTGGGATCTTCAACATCAAGAAGAGTGCGATTGCCTGTCAGTTCAAAGATTTGCTCACCCACCAGACGATATTCAAAATAAGCATCCCCCAACTTTTTGAACACGTGCTCAGGCTTATAATTGCCAATCTTTTTTAAGTAATAGTCCGATCCTAAAAATTTACTTGGGTTGATAAAATCTGGACGCGTCTCGACTAAAAATGGCACATCCGGTGTTTGGGTCTGGTCCAATTCTGTCTTAACAGAGTTAAGCCCATCTTGCGTTGGCACTTGTATGGATTCTGGTGCGGGTGTTTTTGTGCTTGGTGCAAAAAGCCCTTTGTGCCCTTTCAAACCATTGATAATCCCATCTAATCGATCATCACTAATCAGTGGTTTGGAACCGTCAAAATCGGTGTTTTTAACACCAGCCAAACCTTTATCGCCAGAGCTTAAGCCAACTTGCTCAACCCCCTCACGCACCGCATGATTGTCAATATAGCCTGTCAACTTGGCATCAAGCGTGCCACCAGCTTCAATCGTGCCGTAAACAGCATCATAAGTGCGTTTGAGTGTTTGGGTAAAAGTAGGACCATCCCATTCTTCTGCACCGTTTATACATGCTGGATTTGTGATACTACATTGCTTATGTCTGTAGCGCGTTTCAGTTACAATCTTAGTTGTTTCGATTAAATCGCGCCCCTCATTGAGCAGCGTATCGCCATGCATCTCAATGTTGCCATTGGCAGCAATCAAGCTATAGCTATTGCGGATATCACCGGCATTAATTGTCAGATGATGTCCTACTAAAATCTGTGCAGCATTATTGGTAAAATGAGGCTGCTGACGAATGATCGTGGTGTCGATATTTTCCTTGATACGTAAATGATCAATATTTTCGACATCTTTCCATTCTCCTCGCACGTAACTGTGAGAAATCACTTTATCGCTAACTTCAACTCCACCTTCGCGCATGTTGGTGAGAGCTGAGACATCGAAGGTCATATCGCCGGACACGGCTTCTAAAAGACCCGAGCTGTTGATCACATGACCAGCCCGCTCTCCACTTAAACCACGGATGATGAGATTGTCTTCAGCAATGACATCGGCAAACTTATTGATAAAATCCCCATCTAAGGAGAAAATGGCAGATTTCTTGGCATAAATCAGCCCACTATTACTCAGATCAGCGCTCACATTGAGCGCAACCCCATCACCACTTGAACCAATACTGCCGGCATTGTCCAAAACATCTGCGGTTAAGACAAAAGCACCACCACTTTTGAGAACACCGTCTTCACCATTTAAAACCAGAGCAACTTGCCCCAATGACGGATCATGGCTTTCTGCCACAAGCGTAAAACTGTCACTGGCTAAAAGCTGACCGGAATTGGCTAAAGACCCAAGCTTCGCTTCAACAACACCGCCCACCATAATACCGGAATTACTTAAAACATCATGGCTGTTGAGAGTAAGTACTCCGCCTTGCGCTTCCACAAGCCCAGCTTGGGTGAGTGTGCCTGCCTTCAGCGTTACATCATAGGCGCCAACCTCACTTGTCTCGCCCAGCGTCAAGATGCCATCGGTTGAGAGTTCTATCCGCTTTTGCGAAACAATACGCCCCGTTTGGTTCAGAGTGTTTTGCGCATTCACAGTGATTGCGCCATTGCTTGCTATTGTGCCACTATTGGTTAAATCACCATGGCTGGTCAGTTGAAGGTCACCACGCTCAATCTCTATGTGCCCTGCTTGGATCACACTATCAGCAACAATATTGACTGCCCCTTGCGTAGAAATGAGACCATCAACATTCTCAAAACTGCCCACATCAATGCGCAAACCATCCCGCGCTAAAACATGCGCACCTTCATCATGTGTAGCGTTTTGTTGGTCTGAATTTGTCGTTTCAGCGCTTTTATTGACAAAAGACGTTGCAACAATCTTCATCTCACCGGCTAAAGCACTGAGAAGACCAGCCTCATTATTTATATGACCAGCACGTGTCTCTTTCAGCCCACCAATGCTGAGAGCCTCTTCTGCAATCATTCTGCCCTGTGTGTTGGTTAAATCACCATCACTGAATAGATCCATAGATTTTTTGGCGTAAATCAGCCCACTATTGCTGACATTCCCTGCCACATTGAGGGCAACATTCTCACCACTAGAGCCAAGCGCACCGGCATTGTCTAATTGCCCTGCGGTCACAACAAAAACGCCACCACTTTGAAGAACCCCTTCGGATGTATTCTTCAGAAAGGCTTGTTGCGGATCGGCGCCTTCTTGTGCGCTTACCATCAAATGCAAATCATCGGTTGCAATAAACGTCCCTTGATTGGTAAATGCACCAATATGAGCATCGACACTCTCACCGCGCATTGTGCCGCTATTGATAACCCCATCACGCACTTGAAGGGTTAATGCTCCTTCTTGGGCTTCCACAGTCCCTGCTTGGGTTAAAGCATCAGCACTTAAAACCACATCATAACTTAAAATCGTGCTCTCTTGACCGGTTGTGAGCATGCCACCCGCTGTCAATGCAACCTGCTGCATACTGATAATATCACCCGTATGATTGAGGGCACCATGGGCATCCAGCGTTATCTCCCCATTAGACCAGACAGTGCCTTCTTGGATCAGGGCACCGTGATGCGCATAAAGGTCAATTTTTTGCTCTGCCACTAAGCGCGCACGTGATGTAAGCTCTGTTGCTTCCACCAAAAGAGAGCCGCCGGCGCTATAATGTCCAGCGCCTACAGTGAGCCCATCATCGGCGCTCAAGACAATATTCCCCTTGGCACCAATATGGTTGTTTAAAGCGCTGATTTGATTGGTTTTAATGGTCAGATCGCCAAGGGAAGAAACCCCTGTTTGATCATTGTCTTGCATGCGGCTCAGATCAATTGTTGCTGCTTGGATCTCTAAAAGATCACCGGCGGCTATCCGCCCATTCCCCGCCTCAAGCTTTGCTGCCTGTAAATGCAAAGAACCCGTCGCTGACTGTTGACCATCACTCCCAATACCGCTTGCTAGAAGAGCATGAGACTGGAGCTTGATCAGATCGGCGTGCACATCAACAGTACCGCTCGCTGCAACGCGAGCTTGCTCAGCCAGTTCAACATGTTTCAAAGCCTTCAGCTCAACCGCTTCTTCTGAAAAAAGCAGATCTTTCACGTGCACACTATCGTGGTGGGAGTGAGCCTTCACCGCTCCTTTGGCGCGTGCTTTGGCAATCACCAGCTTGCCATCACTTGTCAATCTCATGGCGCCTGCATTGGCAACCATGTCTCCGCGCATCTTAACGCCCGCACCTTTATCATTGGCAATCACGCGGATCTGCCCCGCATACATTCCACCAAACTCACTGGAATCAATCGCCAATTCCGGCTCTTTGCCATCAGAACCAAGAGAAGTTGCTTCGCGTTTGTCATAATCAAAATGATTGCGCCCCGCGATAACAGCCAAATCTCCTTTGACCTGTATGGGACCCCCGACACTGATCTTGCGCGAAACAAGATCAAAAATATCTAATGCACTCCCATCAGCCCCACGAGAGCCTATAGTGATATCTCCACCCTCAACACGCAACCCACTCAAAGCGCCATCGGCTCCAATGATCGGTTGTCCGGTCGATAAAGTCACCCGTGGTGTATTAATAAAGCCACAACCGTTACAGGTAATCCCATTGGGATTGGCGATAATAACATCCGCCATATGCCCGTGTACTTCGCTCACGCCTTCAAGAAGCGAGCGATTGGCACTCACCACTTCATTAAGGATAACCTTTGCTGCACCGCTATAACGCAAATTGCCGTTGCCAGGCACCAATCCCCCAAGCTGTGAACGCGAAACCTCCTCAGTCGAATTGTTCAAAATCACGCCATGGGTATCAACATTGAAACTGTCATATTTGTTATGAGAAAGACCCTGTCCATTGGGGCGAACAATATCAATCAGCGGCACATCATTGCCGGCTTTCCCCACCGTGGGGCGGAAAACAGAGCCAACCCCATCAGCTGCTTTAATCCCTTGGCTCTCTTGTGCAACAGGACTTCGCGCTCCAAGCGCTTGTGCTTGCAACAACAAAGGCTGAAAAGCTAAGCAAAAGCTTAAAACAAGTGAAAGCCCCTTATGGATCCCTCGCTGCAAAACACAAAGAACGCGCTGCCATAGCTTGTATCCATATCCCAATCTATGCTTTTGATTTTTCAATCCCCGCATCTTCAGCTCCTCATAAAATTCTTTATCTCTTTAAAAAAACAACCCATATGGGTATAAACAGCGCAGCGATATTTTTTACCGCCCATTTGCTCTAAAATCTTAATAATGCCCGCACTTGAAATAACCCTGTCGCATTCCCCTTTTCTCGCACTGTCGATTGGGTTAAAATATTTGAATAAGACACATCAATATCCGTAATGTCTCCGGTTGCATGGAAACCAAGAGTTGCCCCAACGAGGCTCCCGCCAAAACTGTTTTTGTTTACATCATTGGCTACAGCCCCCAGATCAAGCGCCATATAAGGGGCAAATTGGCTCATAAATTTACGCCCCATTCTCGAAGAAAAACCTGGCAACAACAGCGACAATTCATTGCGCCAAAACGCCCCATTATTGCCGTAATAAATCGCCTCACGCACCCCACGCACAGAGGAACTACCACCAAGCGATATTTGCTCTGAACTAAACAACGTGTCGGGTGATAATTGTCCTGAAAACAGCGTGTTATAGCGAAAGTTATACTGTTTGAGCGAAAAAGAACGCACGTAGCCTAGGGAAAAAGACAATTTGGAAAATTGCCCTTTGGGTGAATTTTTTGTTGCATTCTCTTGCTCTTTATCGTCATAAGCGCCAAGAATTGCCAACCCTTTATGAAACCCTATATGCGCGCTTAATTCTCCTCCAAGCCACTTGCGCGAATGATCAAGCTCAAAGGTTGCAATAGCCAATTTACGGCTGGAAACATCAACCCGACTGCCCATAATAAAATTATCAGAATATTTCCATGTCAACCGTCCTGTAAGCCAGGTCTTTCCCTCTTGATCACGGTCGATAACCCGTGAAATCCACGGTGTAAGCGATAAAGACTTACCCGCAGTCATAATATCGGAAAATATTCCCTTAACACTCGAATGATATTGGCTCCACGTCCCATCAAAACCTGTTGTCCAAGTGCCATAGGGAAGAGAAAATGATCCCGTTAGAGTATCACTATTGGGACGCTTGTGAGAAAAATGATACGGACTACCATCCATAGAACGCTGATAGCTCAACGACCATTGATCATTGATCCCCAACAGATCATCAAAAGAAAAGCTCAAGCGCGTTTGATAAAGCCCTGTTGCTTTAGCGCCAAGATTATCGCTGGAAAGCGTAATAAGCCAAGGTTTCTGTTTTTCAATATGAACATCGAGTATCGAACCACCCGAATTGCTCCCCGCACCAAGATTAATGGTGGCTTGGCGTGAGAAAAGCCGATTGATTTGATCAAGCCCTTGCTCTATCTGGCGCAGATTGGTCGGTTTTCCAATAAGGTTTGGAAAAGCCGTGGTGATTTCTCCTTGAGATTTCCTTCCAACTTTATGCCCATCAAGGGTAATATCTTCCATCACACCTTCAACAACAACAATCTTGAGATGACCGCCGCTTAAATCTTGCTCAGGCAAATAAGCCCGCACCGCAATATAGCCGCGCTTCATATAAAGCTTGGTCACCGCTTTGAGCACTTTATTGATTTCGGCAATCCCCAAACACCGTCCTTCCCAAAGAGAAATGGCTTCATGAAGGTCGGTATGAGAAATCAACTGAGCACCAACAAATTCAATGCTTTTGATCAGCAAACAGGTTGTACCAGATGAAGCACCATAGGCAGATGTGGTATCATCGTCTGGCAAAAATATCCCATGTGTTTCGTTTCTACGGTGCAATCGTTGAAAACGCTGTTGTTGTGTTTGTTGTCGTTGGATGCTCTCTGATTGATTAATCGCTTTCTCACGAATGTTTTGGGCAAAACTCGGCAACGAGAAAAGGCACAAAATAGCCGCAAAAACAAAAGTGAAAAAAAATCTATGCATTCATTGTGCCCTCAAAATGAGCAACAAAATGAACCATATCGTCAGCGTCACAGAAAAAATCGCCAACCGCGTAACAATTTTTTAATTTTTTGATGAGAATAATACTTATAACATCTGAGAAAAAAGCATAGACTGTACTGTATACACCTGCTTTATGAGTTGTGCAAACCATATCATTTCCCCCGCTTTTGAAGATTTTACAATTACACTGTTAAATGACAATCATACACTCTAATATGCTTCTTAATTTTAAGGTGTTGCATGTAATATAATCTTGAGCTTCAAGTAAAGACTGTTATTCATAGAATATACCAAATTTATTGGAACTGTTACATATTAGAGACAACAAAAAACTATCCATTATTATCGCTTGATAAGAAAAATAGCATGACAATCGCTTATTTACTAAAATAAGAAAAAAGAAAATGCGTAATGCTATAACTGATGAAGGATTAGCATATTTAAAAGCCGCTTATCCTAATGAAAAAACACTAAAGATGATCTGTTTTATTATGTTTACGGTCTTTTGCATTCAGAAGATTATCGCACCCGTTATGCTGATAATTTATGCAAAGAATTGCCTCGTATCCCTTGCGTAAAAACGGCTGATGATTTTTGGAAATTTGTGACAGCAGGGCGTGAACTCGGTCATTTGCACGTAAACTATGAAA
>NZ_JBHIRH010000028.1:0-8352 GCF_042196945.1 Bartonella sp. AA81SXKL
GCATAAACGCGTTCAACAGCAAGGGCTTGTTGACCCTTTGCATAGTATCTCCAGCAAATGGCATCAACCATATCGCCTTCTTTTGTTACGTAAAGATCACTCATAGCTCTTCACCATATTCTCTCAATTTTATTGTAAATTCTTGTTTTTTTGGGGTGCCGTTATGATGAAAAACACTTTGCTTTTCCTCTACGGAAAGAATGACAAACTTACCTAAGATTTTGCCTTGACCGGTCACAAGAATGTGAGGTCCTTCATGTGCCATTTGCCGTAAATATTCGAGCTGTCTGTGACCACCTTTGAAATCTGGATAAATCACACCAGTTAAAGAAAATTCCGCATTTGCAACGGCAGGCAATTGAAGAGCTGCTTTGCGCCCCAATCGTCCTTGCTCTACCCATGGAACCCCATAAGACATATCAAGTGTTTGATAAGCTGCTGTTTCAATCGAAAAAATAAAACCACCTAAAGCTAACATCATGGTATTTAATCCGAAAGGCTAGAGGCTATAGCCAAGCGTTGCTGTTTGGCATAGCGTTCAAGTGCTTGATTGACTGCGTCTCTGATTTCATCTTTAAGACCATTGGGGACAGAAATATTTAAATTTGAAATCATCACACGGGCGTCTACTTCAACGGGCTTATGAACCGTAATTGGCTTTGGAGCTTTAAAGGCACCCACTTTTGCATTTGTAGCCTGCATTTGTCCTGTTTCAACGACACTTGTATTAAAACCACTCTTGCGTTTTTCAGGTGGGGTATTTGTAACCACTACTGTATCCAGCATTTTTTTGCGCGTGCATTGGTTTCATCGGTAAAGGTTTTAATGGTCTGGGTTGAAGTTTTGTTGATTGAAACATTAAAGCCTAGCTTTTCTTTCATCCAATTAGGCATCCAGCTGGTTAATTGATTAATCTGGTTGCTGAACCAATCAGATAGAGCATTCCATTGGCTTTTGATGCCGTCCCAAAGCCCGTTAATCAGATTGGATCCTGCTTCCATTAAATCAACGCCAAGCAACCATTTAATGAGTTCATTGATTCCTTTTGCTATCCAATAGAGTGGTGAAAAGTTTTTAAAGAGCGTAAAGAGGTTATTGAAAATGTTACTACATAAGCTGTAAAAAGAATTCCATAGCTTTCCTAAGAAGCTTATTACGGTATTCCAGTTTTTGTAGAGTAGATATCCAGTAGCAATAAGCACTGTAATGCCGCCTATTATCCAGCCTATGGGAGTAGACATCATGACGATGCGAAGCGCGGCGAATGCTGTACCAATTACAGCTAATGATGCTACCAACAAGCTTTTTATTTTGTCCCAATATTTGTAAAGCACATATAGAACAGCAATAAGCGCAACAATGCCACCAATTACCCAAGTGATAGGAGAGGACATCATGATGATACCAAGCTTAACAAACGCTGCACCAATTACAGCTAATGATGCAACCAACCGGAAATCTATTTCATCCCAGTATTTACACAGTGCAATAACTGCTGCAATACCACCAAGTATCCAGCCGATAGGTGTGGTCATGATTGCATAGCCAAGTGTGACAAACGCTGCTCCCGCTGCGGCTAACGCGGCAATGAGTGGACCAAAAATGAACGAACCAAGTGCCACAAGTCCTACCTTGAAAAGGGTTATTTCACCAATCAACGGCTCCATCCATTGGAACCAGCCTTTAATCCTCTCTGTGAGATCACTGATGCTTTTTCTTAAATCAGAGGTAGGATTAAGCAGATCATTAAGGACTTTTTTTAAGGTCTTTGCCCAACTCGCAACGGTTGTTTGAATGAGATCACGGTTTTCATCAATCAACTTTGAAAAACCGTCAATCATATCATTAATCACGGGCATGAAACGGGCGCCAATAAAGCTCGCGATACCGCCTATTTTTTTCTTAAAAGCACCAAGCTTATCACTCAAATCTGCTGCATAGCGTGCAACATCGGCACCTATGAGCCATTTTCCTTTTCGCGCCTTTGCAAACAGTTCTTTAATGGGTGCCATGCCTTGTGCAAGCATGGTCGCCATTTCCTTACCATCGCCCCCAAACAGCAGAGCGGCAATATGCTGTCTTTGTGCTTGATTTTTCATCTTACTCATCTTGTCGGTAATTTCTTCTAACAAGACAGAAGTGGATTTGAGTTTTCCAGAAGTGTTTTTGACAGAAATGCCAAGTGCTTCAAAGCCCATCATGCCTCTTTTTTGTCCAGCATAGGCTTGTGCTGAACGTCTATTTAAAACCGCTAAGGATTGTTGAAAAAGTTCGGCAGAAGTGCCTGAATTATCGGCTGCATCACCCCATAATTGAAGTGATGCAACACTCATATTTAAATGGTGTGATGCGTGATAAAGACTATCTCCCAGATGCATGGTTTTCATGGTGAGGGCGGCTACACTTGCCACAAGACCACCACCAGCAAGCCCTAAGACACCGGTAAAGACTGAAGCACGACTTGCCGCTGTGCTAAGAGCACTTTGAACGCCATGAAGGCTTTTTGTCATGTTTTTGACAGCAGCAGAAAAGCGCACAATACCCAAACTATGTGAGAGTGTTTTTGACAATGTATCGAATTTTTTTTGAAGATGTTTGAGAGGTGCGGTGAGTTTGTCTTCAAGAGACAATCTCACCTTTGCATCAGCAACTTTTTCACTCATTTTATCTTATACCTTTCTGCTGCTTGTTTTCGCCAGAATATGAGTTCTTGCGGTTCCATTTCCATCATCTTTGAAAGGGACCAATGGAACACAATGGTAATATCGGCTATGAGTTTAGCGGCGGTTTCCCAGTCGAGGTATCCCGCCGCTTGATAAAAGACTCCAAAATCTCTCCAATGCTCGACAAGTCATTAATATCGAGTTCTCCAACCGCTTCATGTGCCCATCCAGAAAGACGTGCGATCATAGCGATTGTTTGCTCTATGCCTTCTTTTTTGTCGATTGCTTGCACATCTTTTGTTTTGGGGCGCTGTAAAGTAATTTCGGTGTGCTCTTTTCCTTCAAAAGTAACAGGTATCAATAATTTATGTGTAATGCTTGTTTGGACTGTCATTTTTATAATCCTATATTGTCTCTATGGTCTGCGAGTTGATTGACGCCATTGAATTTTCTCACCAAGTTGAGGACGTCTATCTCAACAATTTCAACGTCCTTCTGGACATATTTGAAATATTGCAATGTGAATGTAGCCGTAGAAGTTGCTTTGCTGCCCGGTTGCCATTCTGCCATTTCAAAGCCTTTGCATAGTCCTCTCATGGTAATGACAACACCTTCTGCTGGTGTGCCTTGCGCTTGCATTGAACTTCGTAATGAAATGTCGACATCAGTGCGCCCTAAGAGTGCCATTAACTCTGGAGAGCAATCAGAAATGGTCATGCTAAGCGTGAGGGTTTCAAGACCAAGGTCAACTTCAATGGAGCTATCCATGCCACCGCCGCGATAACTTTCAACAACCAAGTTCAAATTCGGTAATGTTACGCTTTCACATTTTGCTTGATAGGGTATACCGTCGACAAAAATGTTAAAATATTTCAAAACTCTTGGTAAAACGGGGATAGCCATTAAAAAATCTCCTCTAAATAATCATTCACAATGCGTGAACGGAACGTGATATGTTCTGCGGGTGTTGTGGGGGTGAATTCGACATTGAAATAAACTTTTCCGCCTTCAATAGCGCTTGCTGTATTCAACTCTAGATCAGGCGTACAGCGCCCACCAAGAATGGCGCCTTGTGCTTTCAAATCACGCAAATAGGCATTGACGCTTTCACTGACATCATTCATGTAGGTTTTTTTGATATTACGATCGACAGCCCATAGATGCCCGCGCAAAATGGCGTCATTGATCATATCTGCGGTTCTCACCACCGATAAGAAAGCAAACTTTGTATCACTTGAAAGGGTGCGATTACCCCAAAGACGATAACCATTTTCGCGGATAATTGTTGTGATGTTTTGTTCGTTAAGAAGGTTAGCGCGGCTTGATCGATCACCAATGGAAAAATCAATAGGGCGCGCAGTTCCCACAATGCCATTGATCACTTTATTGGAAGGGGAATGCCAAAAGCCATGGGTAAAATCCGTTTTAGCAATGACACCAGCAACTGCTGCACTTGCTGGCTGTTCTACAATTTTTCCATCACGATTTACCTTTACAAACGGATCAACGATAATAGCGCGCTTTGAATCAAAATCCTTTGCTGCGCTAAGGGCTGCTTCATCTGTTGTGTTGGGTGCATCAAGCACCACAATGGCGCGTAGGCGTTCAGCAATGCCAATGAGTTCTGCTGCGACGGGGTTGGCAGTTGCACCAGTTCCATTCTCTTCAATATTCACACTGGAAGGGCGTTGATGTGTAAAGCCTGGCGCAATCAGAATGCGTGGTGTTTGTCCTACAATGGACCCCGCTCCAATCAAAGCATGAACACCTTCATAAGCACCATTTGCGTTTACACCACCCAGAATATTGGTGAGTGTTGCATTTTCGTTGTCACCTTCGTTCACGCGCACGACAACGACAATTGCTCCTACTTGTTTAAAAATAAGATCAAGGGCATTGGGTAAGGTACCTTGACGCTTACCCGTTTTATCGAGTTTTGCAGCTTGTGAAAGAGAGCCTGCTACCAAAACCGGTGTGTTGAGAGGGAATGCTTGTTCATCGGCATCGGGTGCTGTGCCAACAATCCCGATAACTGCCGATTGTACTGCGCGAAGGGGGCGGGTGCCGTCGTCAACTTCAACGACTTCAACACCGTGTAGAAAACCTGTTGCCATACTTTATGCTCCTTTAAATGAGGGGTGAATGAAAATGAATGGGAAAAATGAGGGTTGGATTTGAAATCGCACCCTTTAAAACAGTAAAACATAAGAATTTTGGTTCACTCGCATTTCAAATGCGAGTGAATAGTAAAGGGTAGCATTTCAAATGCGATCCTTTGAAAACAACAATATGTGAAATAATTTTTTAAAAGCATATTGACACTAATAAACCCTCATGTTATTCGAATCACAAGTGCTAGAAACACTAAACCATTAGCGGATAGGTCACGTAAGATCTCTCCCATGCATTTAAAATACTGATTGTCTTTTATGCTATTATTGGCATATAACGATTTTGTCGGGTGTAGCTATGCTATACAATACCTTCTCACGAGGGGAAGACATAGCGACGGACTAATGGCCGTGTTTCTAACGCCCGGCACCCTTGGGGGTGTCAATAGAGACATTAAAACCATTAGGAGTTCATCATGAACAATTTAGTGACAATCAACAATGATGGCATCGTTGTCACAACCTCTTTAAAAATTGCTGAGGGTGTGGGGAATACGCATAAAACAGTTATACAGTTAGTACGCAATAATCGTAAGGATTTTGAAGAGTTTGGTTCACTTGGATTTGAAATCCAAGTGAGTAAAAGAGACGGTAAAGGTGGTCAAAAGAGAGAAGTTGCTATTCTCAACGAACCACAAGCCACTCTACTCATGACCTATATGCGTAACAATGATACGGTGCGTGCGTTTAAAAAAGCACTCGTTAAAGCTTTCTATGATTTAAAAAACCAGTTAATTGATAATGACCGTGATACACGCTTTGATTTTCCAAGCAACTGGGACGAAATGGGACCTACTGAAAAAGCTGTTTATATTTATGGACCGCTTCACATGCATCTTGTTAAAGCCTTTACATTAGCAGAAGAGAGCAAACATTACAAAACGCTTGTTGAAGAAGCCAAACGAGTTTTAGTAAGCCCTGTTGCAAAAGTAGCTTAAGTTAAAAACATGATTTTATCTCCTCGCCTTTGAGGCGGGGAGGTGGTTAACAGCATAAAATATCTTTACATAATACATATTGTACGTATAATACGTATTATACATTAAAGATAGGATGTGCATATGAAAAAATATAGTTTTACAGATGTAAACCGCGGGGCAGGCGATATTTTAGACGAGGCTATGTCTACACCTGTAGCTTTGACAAAGCGAGGGCGTGAAAAAATCATTATGCTTCCTGTTGATTTATATCATGAATTAATAAAATCCCGTTCTAGTGTACAATCTTTTGTTTACGCAGATGCACCGCAAAATATATTAGATGATTTAGATCGTGGTTTAGATGACATTTTGAATAGTGATGAACATGTTTAAAGCAGGGGATGTTGTTCAATATTATTATTTATGGCACGAACAAGCGCAAAAAGGTGAACATTCAGGACGTAAAGCGCGTCCTTCCTGTGTTATGGTTAAAACTAAAAGCCATATTTTTTTGTTTCCTATTACTTCTCAGGAGCCTATTAATTTACAATATAGCTTAAAAGTACCTGAGATAGAATGTAGACGTGCGGGGTTGCAAAAGCAATCTTGGGTGCGTGTTGATGAATTTAATGTTGTTCCTTGCGAATTTTTGTTTGACTTTGAAGATTTAAAACCACAAGGGCGTTTTAGCATCGCTTTCGTGCGTAAAATTGCACTTAAAATTAAAGAAGTTAAAGCAATAAAACCACTTGGAAAAGTCTCTAGAGACTGAGTGATACAATTAAACAGCGTGGAGTGTTGGAACTTTGCTAACATCTGTTTCACGTTCAGCATGCCACGCATCATAATTGGCTTGCATGCGTAACCATATTCCTGCTCCATTCCCAAACATTTTGCCAAGACAAGCCGAAAGAGAAGGAGATATAGGCTTTTCGGCATTTAGAATATCATAGAGATGTTGGCGTGATATACCAAGCATCTGCGCAATTTCTGATTTTGTTTTGCCTGTTTCAGGAATAATTTCTGCTAAAACTTCTCCCGGATGAGTAGGACAGCGATTAGGATTGCGTGTAGTCATAGATAATCTTCTTTGCAATTAACTTAAAAATCGTTACAATCTAAACAGTATAACATCAATACTGTGTAATTTAAGAAATGAATATCAAACCACTTCGCACTGAAAGAGATTACCAAGAAGCCTTAGAGATTGTGTCTGCAATGTTTGATAAGCAGCCAGAAGTTAATACTCCAGAATTTGATAGAATGAAAACTCTTGTTTTGTTAATTGAAGCTTATGAAACAGAACACTATCCTGTTTCTCCACCTCATCCAATTGAGGCTATTAAATTTAGAATGGAACAAATGAACTTGACCGCTAAAGATCTTGTTCCTGCGATTGGTTATTTAAATCAATGATAAGGCATTTTATTAGGATTTATGAAATTTTTTCTTGTATTTGGTAACTATACACGATACAATATGTTATGATTTTGGGATTTAAACATAAAGGGCTTGAAGCCTTCTACAATACTGGCATTACAAAAGGAATTCAGTCTGCTCATACTCAAAAGTTAAGGCGTATTCTAGGTGCTCTTGACGTAGCTATATCACCAAATGATTTGAATTATCCGTCCTTTCGATTACATCCTCTAAAAGGTGATCTTAAGGGCTATTGGTCAATTACAGTAAATGGAAATTGGCGTGTAATATTCCGTTTTGTTGGTATAGATGTCGAATTGGTTGATTATCTAGATTATCATTAAATAAGGAGAGCTAAAAAATGATGAAAAACCCTCCACACCCTGGTGAACTCTTGCGTGAAGATGTAATCGCAGAACTTGGCTTATCTGTTAGTGAAACAGCCGAACGGCTTGGTATGTCTCGTGTAGCATTTTCTAGGGTTTTAAATGGGAAAGCCGCTATTAGTCCCAATCTCGCTATTAGGCTTGAAATGGCTGGTGTGAGTACTGCACGTGCTTGGCTAGCTATGCAGGCAAATTATGATTTAGCGCAAGCTCTAAAACATAAACAACCTAAAATACATCCTCTTTTCACGAGTTCTTGTTAGTTCCGTTCTATCGTATTGGAATGCTTTCTGAATGTAATATTATAGCTTAGTTTTGATCATCTTTCTCTTGTGGTTTTTTATAACCATTTAATCTTTCCATAACCTTATAAGAACAGCGCCATCAGCTCCAGCGCCGCTTGGAGAGGAATCTCCATGAGAGCCAGCACCCCCACCACCAAAGCCACGCCCTGCTTTTCCTGAACTATAGGAACCTTGTCCCGTTCCTCCAGATCCTCCTCTTGATGTATCACCCCCAGCATCACCGCCATTACCACTTATCTTGCCAGTAATTCCATTCGTTCCAGCACATCCATTTCCACCTTTAGCAAGTCCTGGATGTTCATCTGTTGCTAAACCAAAATTTCCTCCCATTCCTCCAGTTCCACCAGAGCCTGAATGATAGCCAGTAATATAACCATTTTTTGAACTATAGTAACCGGCACTACCATAATTTCCTCCTGTCGCCGTAATAAAATTCTTTCCAACAGCTGTTGTTCCTCCAGACTTACCGTTTACACACTGCTTTCCCA
>NZ_JBHIRH010000029.1:0-7873 GCF_042196945.1 Bartonella sp. AA81SXKL
ACCGTCACCCACCGCTATGAAAAACAAAGCGGATACACCACAGAAATCACACTCGAGGCACCAAACAAGGGAAAAGAGGCAGGAGAAAAGGAAACCTCTGAGTGACAGAAAATCAAAGGGTAATGTTTACCCTTTGATTGGTGATGAAGGGCATTTAGAGGAATAGGGACAACTTGTCCCAATTGCTAAAACGAGAAATAGGATCAAGTTGATCCAATTGCATGAGTACAGCAATAAGGTATTGTTTACCCAATTCCTTAAAGGAGTAATGATGAAAACATTGCACAATTGCATACTGAAAAGGAATTCTGTCAAGTTGACCGAATTGCTTAAACGCTTCTCTTTTTAATAATGTCCTGAATAATGTACTTAGGATACAGAAAAATCATCAGTCAATTTATGCTAAAAGAAGTCATACCATTTTATGCACACTGCTTCTCAAATAATACGATTCCAACTCAATGATTGATCATCAAAAATTGCGATTTTGAGCAGAAAAAAAAAGAGGCTTTAAATACCCTTTAGATAAGGTCTTTGAAGACCCTTTGAGAACACCTTTAAAACTCTTTGAAAAAAAATAAATTGGTACAAAACCTAGTGGCAAAATATACAAAACCCGCTGGCAAGCTACATCAGTAAAAACAATAGGTTACATATAACAAAGAAGAGTATGGTGCCCAGACGCGGCAAGCAGGGGCTTAGCAACAAGATTCAAAGTATATAAAGATGTGTAAGGGCGTATTGATGTCTATAGCTTTTTATGATTCAATAAAAAAAGTAAGTATTAAAGAAAAAATCTCAAATCAGAAATTAAAGGTGGTCTAAAAGGTGGACCCAAAAAGGTGGACGAGAGGGGACGTTAAGTGAGGGCGATTCATCGGTTATCAGCATCATTCGTAAAGACGTCTCCGCAGGGTAAATATTGTGACGGGGCAGGGTTGTGGTTGAATGTTCGAAAAGACAATACACGCTCTTGGTTTTTTCGCTATACGCACCACAATAAGCGCCGTGAAATGGGACTTGGTCCTGTTACGAAACTCTCTTTAAAAGAAGCGCGTGAGCTTACAAGATATTATAGTGATATTCTTAAAGAAGGCAATGATCCTATTGTCTTTCGAGAACAGACTATTTTAAAACAGCAAAGCAATATTTTTCAAGAAATTGCAAAAGCGGCTTTTGAAAGCAAAAAAGCAGAGTTGAAAAATGAAGGTAAAAACGGTCGCTGGTTTTCTCCACTAGAGTTGCACGTGATTCCACACATAGGTAATTTACCTATAGAAAAATTAACAGCCAATATCATTCGCAATGTTCTCGCGCCCCTTTGGCATGAAAAAGCAGACACAGCGCGAAAAGCACTTAACCGTATCAATATTTGCTTGAAATATGCTGCGGCTCTTGGTTTAGATGTTGATTTACAGGCTTGTATGAAAGCACGCGCTCTTTTAGGAAAACCACGTGCTACATCAACAAATATTCCTGCTATGCCATGGCAAGAGGTTCCGGCATTTTATCAAAGCTTGGATGATAAGATCCTTTCAAATTTAGCACTGAAGTTATTGATTTTGACAGGCGCACGGTCATATCCATTGCGCTATTTGCGTCTTGAACAAATTGACAAAAATATATGGACGATACCAAAAGAAAACATGAAAGGTATTGTAGGGAAAGTTTCAGACTTTCGCGTGCCACTAAGTGATGAAGCTTTGAGAGTTATTGAAAAAACTCTCCCCTTTGAAAAGAATGGTTTTCTCTTTTCTGGTCTTAGAGGCAACCCCATTTCTGATGCCACCATGGCAAAGTATATGACAGTTTGTGGTTTGACTTATCGTCCCCATGGTTTTCGGTCAAGCTTACGGGATTGGATAGCAGAGACAACGTCAACACCATTTGAGATTGCCGAAACTGTTCTTGCACATACAGTTGGGAGTTCAGTGACGAAAGCCTACATGCGAACGGATTTTTTAGAACAGCGACATGTTCTCTTGGAACAATGGGCGTCTTTTATATCAGGAAAGGCTTGACAAAATTAAAAATAGAGAGTCTTTTCTCAGAAATTTTTCTCAAATGATGTAAGTGCCTGAACTGGATTCTTTTGCAGCATTTACGTTTACTTCACTTTGAAATAAAAGGAAAAAGTTGGACGATGTTTAAAACATTACTCGCCTTTTAGCTAGAGAAGATTAAAGAGAGATTCCAAAGTGTGATTCATATATAAAGTAGACTTTAATATAGAATATTTGTCAGTTTACCATGTTAATATTATGATTCGATATTTTGTATTGTTGGTTAAGAGTAATGATAAACACTAAAGAATTTTCTTTAAAAACACTTAAACTTGATCTAGAAAATCCTAGAATTCCCAGATTCACAAGTGAAAAGGATGCTATAAATTTTCTTTGTATTACAGAAAAAATTTTGGAATTGGCCGAAGATATTGCTGAAAACGGGTTGTCTCCATTTGAAAAGCTTATGGTAATACAAGATGGAGAGAAGTACGTTGTTAAAGAAGGTAATCGGCGGCTTGCTGCGCTCAAACTTCTTGATAATCCAAGTCTAGCTCCAGAGCATCTAGGTAAAAAGATCGCTAAATATAGTGCTGACCGTAAAATTCACATAACTTCTGTAGAATGTGCTATTGCTTCTGACATAAAAGAAGCAAATCACTGGATGGAGATAAAGCATTTAGGTCAAAATAATGGAAAAGGTGTGAAGCCATGGAATGCTATACAAAAGTCACGTTATTCGCCAGACAATCCGAATAGATTTGCATACCTATTATTGAATCATCTGTTGGAGGATCCTTCATTAGATTATGAGATAACGACTGTCACACGTTTGATTTCTAAAACAACTTTTTTTGAGTATACTGGAATTTATTATAATCAGTTGGAGGACAAGCTCATCTTTTCATGTTCATATGAAGAAAATTCTGCACTTGATAATTTTTTGAAACAATTTGTACAAGATATACTTAAAAAAAAGATAAATTCTCGTTCTTGCAATAATAGAAAAGATATAGAAAAATATTTTGAAATCTTATCTCGCAAATTTGGTCTAACTAAATCATTTGATTCTTCTAATCTAACTAATTTATTTAGTTCTTCTAAAAAGCTTGCTAGAAAAGGCAAGGATAAAAAAGAAACAGAGTATTCTAAAAGAAAAGATAATCTACCTACAAGCGATGCGAATAAAGATGGAAATTATCCAAAACAAAAATTATTTCGCCGCATTTATGATGAAGAAATTGCAGATCAGTTGCAGAAATTAGGTATTATAAAACCCATCAGTATATATTCTTCAGTAAAAAAATTAGGTACTGACGCTGATACACCTCTTGTGTATATAGCGTTTAGTTGTTTATTCGAAGGGCTGACAGGCTTTTTAGGCCGAGAAAACAAATCTTTTGATAATTTTTTAAAGGATAAGTTTTCAAAGTATTGTCGATTATTAAAAACCGAACTTGACGATACACAGTATATAAATGAAAATGAGAAAGCTATTTTAGACACTCTAGCGAAGGTTAGAATGCAAGCCAATACAGCTAAACATGCCTTCCGTTCAGCACCCTTGAGTTATCTAGAGGTTCTCAGTGATATACAAGTATTAAAGCCAGTGTTAATGCAATTAATCAATGAAGTGTATGACAAAAAATTGCAGAATGCTCGTCAAATGCTTTAGCCATTGCTGGCCAATATGAACAAAATATGATAACATGGCTTTGTTTTAATACTGTAAGGTTTACAGAGATGGCTTATAATTATTCTCCATTAAGGTATCCTGGTGGCAAGGCTGTACTCTATGGAAGAATCAAAGAAATTTTTGAGAAAAATGGATTAAATGGATGTTCTTATCGTGAGCCTTTTGCTGGTGGGGGCGGATTGGCTCTAAATTTTCTTTTAAATAACGATGTTAAAGATATCTACATTAATGATATTGATCCGTTTATTTGGAGTTTTTGGTATTGTGTTTTGCACAAGACAGAAGAATTAATAGAAAAAATCAATACAACGACCATTAACTTAGAAGAGTGGTATAAACAAAAAGAAATTTCTCCTGAAAACGCAGACGTGCTTAGCGTTGGGTTTGCTGCATTTTTTTTGAATCGCACAAACAGATCTGGAATCATTAAAAATGCTGGTCCTATTGGAGGAAAACAACAAGTTGGGAGTTACAAAATAAACTGTAGATTCAACAAAAGGGACTTAATTAGCCGGATTAGAAATATAAGTGTACAAAAAGATAGGATATATTTAACTCGTTTAAATGCACAGGAATTTTTGCTGCGTTATGGAACTGATGAAAACACCTTTTTTTATATGGACCCTCCTTATTTTAAAAAAGGAAAAGAGCTGTATACTTCATTTTATAAAGCTAAAGATCATTGCGATTTAGAAAGTATCATTTCTAAACATGTGAATGCGCTTTGGTTAATTACTTATGACAACGTAGAAGAAATTAAATTCTTGTACAATCAATATCCTAAAATAGAATTTAATATACGGTATTCTCTACAAAATAAGAGACAAGCTCAAGAACTGATGATTTTCTCACCAAAGATCAAAATTCCACAATCATTAGAACAGAATATAACATCACTTTGTAACGTGGCTTAGCTGCTTTCATAAACAAAATTTGTTCTCTCTACAAGCTTTGAAAGTTTGATTGCTGTCAGTCAATTTCATATTTTAAGGAAAGGTTTGGTGTGTTTAACTCTTTGAGAACCACTATTTTAAATGGGCGAAGACATTCTCTATCGCCTCCATGAGACGAGCAAAATTAAGAAATCATTTTCTAAAGAATTTCGCGCGTCTCAGAGTATGTTTAGAGTTGGATATTTGGTTTTTGTGTAAAAATACTTACTAATGCATCTATAATACGTGAAAAATCAAGCGCTAATAAGAGTATAATGAGTACAATCCATTTCGTATAACGAGACATCACTTTTATACTTTTGTAGGTCATGATGATTTCTTGAAGTATTTCTTTTTCTGCTTCTGTAAGCTCTATATCGTCTTGTGTTTTTTTTCTAGCCATGTTTCCACCCACACACGTGTTCACCTAGATTATTGTGCTTTAAGATCTCTCTTGCTAAGTTTGAACTGATGGTGTTCAGATCTTTCCGGCTTAAATAAATTGGCAACCAGCCAATACAAGAAGAAGCATATTTATTTGTCGCGCAACCAGTCAGAGAGAGCAGTACGCACATCAGCATCACTTTTTTGATTAACTTCACTTTCCACCTCCAGACGTGTTGTGGCTGCTTTTAAAGCTTTTTCTGTTTGCTTTTGTTGCTCTGCTTTTTTCCCAAGAGTAAAAGCTCTTGCTAAAATCATAAAAAAAGCAGCTAAAGCCGCGCCTATTAACAGTAGATTTCTTTTCATCCATAAGATCATAAACGGTGTTCCTGAAAACGTTTAGCAACAAAGAAAATGCCAGCACATGCGGCTAAAACCATGATAGTGGCGAGCGCCCATTGCACTGGACCATTGCCTGCTAATAAGCCTCCAAGCCCTGAAAAAGAACCAATAACTGGTGCAAGAGCTTCAGCTTTAAAAAGCCCTGTTGGTGCTTGCGTTTCTACGGTTTGGTAGTTAGAGGAAACAAAAGCACCTTTCGCCCACAAGCCTGCTTCTGCTGCACGCCGGTGTGCGAGACCTTCAAGACGCTTTCCGCCTGCTTTGGTCCATTTCTGTAGCTCTGCAGGGACAGCTTCATATTCACCTTGATTGAGCTTTTTTAACAGTGTCGAGTTACAAAAGGCTGTTGTTCCTACATTATAGCAAAAGGAGACTAAAGCCGCGAATTGTTCATCGGTTAAAGAAACTTGAACGGCTTGTTCAACGGCATTTTCAAATTGTCTTAAGTCTTGGCAAAGAAGTTCTTCTGCTTGTTTTTCAGTGATTGCCATACCTTTATGAACAAAAGGTTTTCCAGCATTGTTTGTATGTCCATAACCGATTGTCCACACCCCAATGGCATCTTTATAGGCATTCAAACGCAAGCCTTCCCATTGTTTAATCAGTGCTAGCCCTTCTGGTGATATTGTTCTCATATGCTTCTCCATAAAAAAGCCCCACACAAGGCGGGGCTGAGTGAAAATCTAAAAATAAATTTCTTTCGCTCTTGACAAATATTCGTTTATAAACGAATATACATTATGTTTGAAATACGTCACTACCTTACCTCTGATGGCAAAGACTTGATAGCTGATTGGCTGCGAAAGCTCCGTGATGTGCAGGCTAAAACTGCAATTATTCGCCGTCTTAATCGTTTAGAGCAAGGAAATTTTGGCGATTTCAAGCCGCTTCGTGATGGTGTCTATGAACTGCGTATGAATATTGGTCCTGGTTACCGAATTTATTATGCTCAGTCTGGAAAGACTGTATTATTGTTATTATGCGGTGGTACCAAAAAAACACAAGACACCGATATCACTCGTGCATGTGCTTGTTGGTACGATTGGCAAAACCGTGAAGATTAAGGAGTGCAAAGATGAAAGATCGTAGCCATGATGATGCAATGGCAGAAATATTCCATGATGACCCTGAGTTGGCAGCAGCTACCCTTGATGCAATCCTAGCAGATGGTGATCAGGGGGAACTGCTTGTAACTCTACGCCAAATGGCCAAAGCTTATGGTGGTGTTCAAGCTGTAGCTAAAGCAGCCAACTTGAACCCAACCCAACTTTACCGTACACTTTCAGAAAAAGGCAATCCAGAGTTCCGCAGCTTGAATGCTTTACTGCGTACCATGGGCTTTCGTTTAGCTGTACAGCCTCTTGAACGACCCGTTCCACACGTGTAACTTTAGTGTATTAACCACTCCCCACCTTTAAAGATGGGGAAGGAGGCATATTTTTTACTTATGCAGCTTTCAAAACAGATCTTTCTAAGACCTGTTTTGCTTCTTTGATTACGGCTTTGTAGTGCTTGCTCTCTTCTACTTGTGTAAAGGCTTTAACAAGATGCATGTGAAGAGGTCCATAAATGTAAACAGCCTTTTTAGTTGGAGACATTTTATCCCAATCTTTTGGGAAAGCAAAACGTATATCATCACAATAATCAACCGCTTGGCTTCTTAGTTTCTTTTCACACTCAATAAAATAACGGCGTGCTTGACGTCCTTTCTCATTGCGTTCAACCATTGAGAGCTCTTTTGCCATGTCTAGGGTGAGATGATATTCTTTACTTATAACATTTTTACGTTTCTCATTTTTGAGAAACGTAAAACCATAATCTTGATTTTCCAAAAATCCATATTCTTTAATACGGCGTACAATCCAATCTGCAAATTTAGAGTTGACTTCTAAAAATATATACAATTCACGTGCGTTAACAGTTTGAACAGTTTCTTGACCAATATTTTGTTCTGATATTTTTATAAGAGTGTTCATGATGAACTCCTAGATGTTAAAGTTTTTGATTGACACTCAATAGAGAGTGCCGGGTGCTCAAAAACACGGCATCTAGTCCGTCGTTATGCCTTTCCCAAAAGGGTATTGTATAGCATAACCACACCCGACAAGACCTTTATATGCCACGGCATATAATGAGTCAAAATCTTTAATGTTCAGAAGATTGATTATTTCGGCAACCAATCCGCTAGATGTTTTAAGGTGTTTTTGAGGCACCTGATTCGATTATTCATATTGTCGCCACATTGTCAAGTAACTCCTGATAATTTTTTGATATTTTTGCTAATTTATATCTTCCTCATCCATATGGATGACGCCTTCACCTTCGTCGCATGCGTTTGGTGGAGCGTTTGGATCAAGGGTATCGTCCTTGTCTGGTGTGGTGTTTGCAACGTTTCCAGCCGCATCTTCTTGCGCTTTATCAAAAAGTTCGCACTCTATTTTTGTGGTGTAACCACC
>NZ_JBHIRH010000030.1:0-7009 GCF_042196945.1 Bartonella sp. AA81SXKL
AAGAAGCATCGTAAGGGTTTATCGGTTCGTGCGTTTGCGAAGAAGATGGGTGTTTCACATAATGCGGTGGTTTCTCGGATAAAGACAGGTAAATTTGATGCGGCTCTTTTTGAAGATGGTTCTGTCAATGAAGCCCTTGCAACAGCCATCTGGAATGAGAATCCAACAAAGCGCCCACCCCCATTTTTAGCGCCTGATGGAAAGGTGCGGACAAAGATCAAACAAGCCTCCACAGATGGAGCCAATGAATACAAGATAAAACTGGAGCGAATGCAAGTTGCGCTAGCAAAAGAAAAAATTGCTCTGGAAAAGTTACGCGAAACCACTGTTGATCGTGAAGAAGTGAGAAAAGAAGCATGGAACTTTGGAAGAGCGCATCGAGATACAATGCTCAATTTTGCCTATCGCTTTGGTACTGAAATTGCGGCGCAAGTGGGATGTGATGCTGCGAGCCTTATTGGAGCTATCGATCATCATATGCGCAAAGCTTTAGTGGAAAATGTCGTCCCTGTTTCTTTTCACGATCCCAACATTTTAGAAGAGAATCCAGAACATGATAAGTGATGCTTTGCCCTCGTCCTCTGATGCTGGGCTCTTTTTTTGCTATGCGAATGAAGGACGCCGTCCTGACCCGCCTTATACTGTTTCCCAGTGGGCTGATAAAAATCGTTATTTGAGCACAGTTACGAGTGCTGAGCCTGGATTATGGAGGACTATACGTACCCCCTATTTACGAGAGATCATGGATAATCTTTCTGTTTATGATCCGACTGAAACAACGGTTGTGATGAAGGGGGCTCAGATTGGAATGTCGGAAGCAGCATTGAACTTTTGTGGTTATGCCATTCATCATAGTCCAGGACCTGCCCTTTATGTGATGCCGACAGTTGAGACCGCTAAGAAACTGTCAAAGTCTCGTCTTGATCCGATGATTTCAGCTAGCCCTGCTTTAAGTGAACGCATTGCTCCTGCTCGTGCAAGAGACAGTGGTAATACCATGTTTTCAAAGGAATTTTATGGGGGGACATTGATGATTACAGGAGCAAATAGTGCTGCTGGATTGCGTTCTTCTCCTATTCGCTATTTGGTTTTGGATGAAGTCGATGCTTACCCATTGAATGTCGATAATGAAGGCGATCCTGTAACAATTGCTGAAAAACGAACCTCTGCTTTTATTCAACGTAAAATTTTTAAATTGTCCACGCCGACACACCGTGACACAAGCCGTATTGCCAAGGATTTTGTACTAGGAGACCAGCGATATTACAACGTGCCTTGTGATGCATGTGGTACACTACAGCCGATTGTTTGGTCACAAATCAAGTGGCAAAAAGGCGCCCCCGAAAAAGCTGTTTTTGTTTGTGCGCATTGTGGTCATGAACATGCCGAACATCGTAAGTCCACCTTAATGGCAGAAGAAAACGGTGCTTGCTGGATCGCAACACAGGAGTCAAGTAAGCCTCGTCTGCGTTCTTACCATATTTCAGCGCTTTATTCGCCATGGCTGACTTGGGGCGATTGTGCGCGCGAATTTTTAAGAGCCAAAGAAGACCCTGCTCTTTTGCAAGTTTTTATTAATACAGTGCTTGGAGAGCCATGGGAGGACAGAACAGGCGAAGTTGTTGATCCTGATAGCCTCTATGCAAAACGCGAAGATTATCCCCTTGCACCAGAACAATCCGTCGTGTTGACAGCAGGCATTGATGTGCAAAATGACCGTTTAGAGCTTGAAGTGGTGGGATGGGGGCGTAGTGAAGAAAGTTGGCATATTGATTATCAAGTGATCCTTGGTGATCCCTCTTCTTTTGAAGTCTGGGACCAGCTGGATGAATATCTTGCAAAACGTTGGCCACATCCAGGCTATAAAGAGGGGATTAGGATAACAGCTGCTTGTATTGATACCGGTGGTGGACACACACAGGCAGTTTATAATTATGTACGCCCCCGTGAGGGACGACGTATCTGGGGAATTAAGGGGCAAGCGGGATGGCGTGCGGTATGGCCACGCCGTCCAAGTAGAAACAACAAAGGACAGATTAATCTCTATATTGTTGGTGTTGACGCGGCAAAAGATATTATCACGGCACGGTTTAAAAAATCAGGACCTGAAGCATCGGGGGCTGGTGCAACACACTTTCACAAAAGCCTTGATAGAGAATATTTTGACCAACTGACTGCTGAAAGAAAAGTCATCAAATATTTTAAAGGCTTCAAGCGTATTGAATGGCAAAAAAGCGAAAAGGCAAGAAACGAAGCCTTGGACTGTAGGGTCTATGCTTATGCTGCTTTACAAGGTCTGATTTCGGCGGGAATAAACCTTAATCGAGAAGTTGATATCTTAGAAGAGCGTCTGGAAAAACTTAAAATTGAAGGCGCTTTAGAACAGCCAACATCAGAACATGTGCCCTCTCCTTCTCCAAGAAGATCTCAGACAGCACAGCCTCAAAAGAAGCCATTCAGAACAATGATGAATCCTTATATGCGAGGGGATTGGAGGTAATTTGTGGGTGAAACTTTAGAACCAATTAACAGCAAAATTGAGAGACTTGAAAACTTAAAAAGGCGGCGTGAACAAATTGAAGAAGCTCTTTATTCGGGAGCACAATCGGTGCGCCATGGCGATAAGCAAGTAAGCAACCGCTCTGTTGAGGAACTGCGCAGAGCGCTTGAGATGCTGAACACACAAATAGCCAACCTTGAAGGGCGCAAGCGTTCACACGTTTTCTATTTTAATATATCACGAGGCTATTAATGGCTGGCTTTATCAATAAACTCACGGGCTTTTTTAAAATTTCTCGTCAACACAATCCCCATTTTGAAGCGGCAAGCAAAAGCCGCCGTATGGGTGGTTTTGACCCCGCAAAGAAACATATCAATAAAGCGATTGAAGAATGCGGTGATACCATTGTTGCTCGTTCAAGATGGCTCTATGATAATGAATCTCTTTATGGGTCTGCAACAGAAGAATGGGTCTCTGCGGCTGTTAGTGATGGGATTAAACCCTATCCTCGTATTGAAGGTTTTCAAGAAGAAAAGAAAAAGCTTTTAGACTTATGGTGGCAATGGGTTGATGAAGCAGACTATGATGAAGATGCCAATTTTTATGGACTTCAAGCAACCATTGCACGAGAGGTCTTTCTAACCGGAGAATGCTTTGTAAGATTACATTATGTTGATCTCTACGGACGCTCTGGTGTACCGCTTCAATTACAAGTTTATCCCACCGAAATGTTGGACCTTTCCTACAATGGACCGGCTGAGATTGAAGGCAATTACATTCGTATGGGGATTGAATTTAATGCCAGTGGTAAGCGCGTTGCTTATCATTTCTGGGAACATCACCCCTATGATGATTGCCCTTTCAACACAGTCTTTGAGAGTCAAGAACGCATACGTGTGCCTGCTGAAATGGTCATTCATATCAAAGAGCGCCGGATTGCTGGACAATTGCGTGGTTCTCCAAAAATAACGCGCTGTATGACAAAGATCTTTCAACTCGAATCCTATGATGATGCAGAACTTGATCGAAAAAGGACAGCGGCTCTTTTTGCGGTGTTTATTACAGGGAAGGAATCTCATGATGCGGCATTAGAGGAAAATCGTGAGCAAACGACGCCCCCAAAGAAGACTGAAGAGGCACCTGACGTGGATAAAATTTATCCTGGATCGGTCAACATGGTCGATGGCGAAAAACAAATTACATTTTCAACCCCTGTTGAGGTTGGTGGTTCTTACGAGGCTTTTCAATTTCGCAATATCTTGAAAATTTGTGCAGCACTTAATATGCCTTATGCCGTTGTGACTGGAGACGTTACGCGCGGTAATTTTTCCAATGTGCGAACCTCTATCATTCAGTTTAGACGGCACGTCAAACAATGGCGTGAACATATTATTGCCTTTCAGTTTAACCGCATTGTTTGGGAACGTTTTGTTGAAATGGCAGTACTTTCTGGACGCGTTCACTTACCCGGATGGGAAGAAAATTCCTTGCCATGGCTTCAATGTGAAAGCTTTGCGCCCCCGCTTGAAATGATAGATCCAAACAAGGATATCTCAGCGGAAAAAGAAGAAATTCGTGCAGGCTTGAAAACACGACGCATGGCACTTGCCGAGCGCGGCTTTGATATCGACAGCATTCATGCCGAACTGCAAGAAGAGCACACAGACGCTCGTGCGCGCGGCTTATCTTTTGACACGGATATGGCAGCGCCTTCTGGTGAAAATCAAGCGATTGATGATGAAGATTCAGAGACTTCTGAGACTTATGAAAACAACCAAGGCAGTAAGGCGCAGACAAATGGTGAATAATCTCGACATGCCGTTTTTGGCATCACGGCTTTTTGGAGTTCCACACATGCTTGCCTCCACAAAGCTTGATATTATTCTCAATGCTCTTGCTCCACGGCTTTTTGAGGGAGAAAAGTTTGCCCCTGGGGCTTTTGCGCAAGGGGATACAACGGCTTTAAGACCACCAGAAACCTATGTGGTGCAAAACAATGTTGCTATCCTACCAGTTCATGGCACGCTTGTGCGCCGCGGTGCATGGCTTGGGGCTTTATCGGGGCTAACCTCTTATGAAGGTTTAAGGGCTTCTTTTCGTGAAGCCATTGCACAACCTGATGTTCGTGCTGTCTTACTTGATATTGACAGCGGCGGTGGAGAAGCCGGTGGTGTCTTTGATTTGGTTGAAGAGTTTCAAACACTCTCAAAACAATACGACAAGCCCATTTGGGCACATGCCAATGAGTTTGCCTGTTCTGCAGCTTATGCCATTGCTTGTGCGGCTTCTCAAATATGGGTTGCACGCACGGGTGTTGTAGGCTCGATTGGAGTTGTTTGTGCCCATCTTGACCAGTCCCGTGCAGATGAAAAACACGGGCATAAATGGACCTTTGTCTTTGAAGGTGATCACAAAGTTCATGGCAATCCTCATGAACCCTTGAGCGATACAGCACAGATAAAAATGCAAGCCGATTGCGCCCTGCTCTACGAGATGTTTGTCGATTTGGTGGCGCAAAACAGACGCTTAAATGCTGCTGCAATTCGTGACACAAAAGCAGAAACTTTTATAGGCACCCAAGCGATCACGCTTGGATTAGCAGATGCGCAAGGCACCCTTGCGCAAGCTTTGGAAGCCTTAACGGATTCCATATCACAAAACCCAACATCAACAGAAAAAGAAGGACAAAACACATGGCACGCACACAATACCGCGCCGAAGAAGATGATGACGAAAAGATCGTCGACATCATCAATGACGAGGAAGAGGACGAAGACGATAGTGACATCGACAAAAACGCCGAAGACTTCGACGATGAAGAAGAAAACGAAGATGAGGATGAAGACAATGAGGACAAGCAGGAAAACATAAAAGCTGCTCTTGAAAAAGAAAGAAAGCGCGCAAAAGCACTAACAACCCTTGAAAGGCAAGCAAAGCACTTAGGCGTTTCTTTTGATGCAGCAAAAGCTATTCAAAACGGTATGAGTATCGAGAAAGCACGCCAATGTGTGTTGACGGCTGCTAGCTCTCAAAGCGCGTCTTTAAAAGTCTCGCCTTATACCCCTCATAGTGATGGGACGAGCAAGGCAAAGATTTATGCAAAATGGGAAGCAGCTTGGAGGGCAGTGAAATGACGAATATTATTTATGACGACGTACGCAATGGCGCTTATCTTGGACCCTACGACCCCGATATGTCAAATGAAGAAGTGCTGTTTGCATCAGGAGCATTCATTGAAGCTGGAACTGTCATGGGAAAGATAACCGCAACGGAATACTATGTCCCCCTTAATCCAGCAGCATCAGATGGCAGTCAAATCCCTGCAGGGATTTCTTTTGCCACTGTTGATGCCTCTCAAGCCGATCAACGTGCCGTAATGACAGCACGCTTATGCACTGTAAAAGCTTCTGAACTGCTATGGCCAGATGCCATTACAGATGAACAAAAAAGTGCTGCCATTCAGTCTCTCGAAGACCATAACAATATTTTATTGCGATAGGAGAATGCGCACATGGATATGAATTTTTTTAAACACGATGCTTTCTCAAGCATCACAATGATGAAAGCGATTGAAAACTATGAGTTTCAACCGGGACTTATTAGTTCTCTTGATCTTTTTGAGGAAGTGGAAACAAGCACCACAGTGGTTGGTATTGAAAGACGTGACAATACATTGTCCTTGATTCAAACCAGTGAACGTGGCGCCCCCTTGGCAGAAGGGGATAGAGATGGACGTAATCTTCGGTTTTTCAAAACAACACGCATTGCCAAAAGTGACACGGTGAAATCAGAGGAAATCCAAAACCGGCGTGAATTTGGGACAGAAGATCAACTCGAGACAGCAATGAAATATATTGCCAGAAAACAAAAGAAACTGATTTCTGAAATAGAATTGACATGGGAAAATATGCAACTTGGCGCTGTTCAAGGGGTGGTTCTTGATGCCGATGGCTCTGTTATTGTCGATTGGTACAAAGAATGGGAAATCGCACCACCAAAGCCGATTGATTTTAAACTAAATACAGAAACAACCAATGTTGCGGACCATGTTGATCAAGTCATTATGAAAATGATTGAAGCTTCAAAAGGAGCTTTTTCTGATCGTTCACGCATTATTGGGCTTTGTGGGAATGAATTCTTTTCCAAGTTGAAAAACCATAAAACAATTCGTGAAACCTATCTCAACACAGCTCTTGCACAAACTTTAAATAGTGCTGGAGGTGTTGCAACACCAAGTTCGATTGGCTCTGGGAGCTTTGGTAGTTTTGACTTTGCGGGTGTGACTTTCATTAATTACCGGAGTATTCACAACTATAATGTGAGTGCGAAGGCTGGAACAAAGCGCGCCATAGGCATTAAACCTGATGAATGTCAATTCTTGCCTGCCAATGCACCGGGAGTATTTCAAAAAACCTTTGCACCGGGAGAAAGTTTGGATTTTGCCAACACGGTTGGAAAACCGCTCTACACCATGTTGATCGTTGATAACGACCGTAATGCATGGGTAAA
>NZ_JBHIRH010000031.1:0-6666 GCF_042196945.1 Bartonella sp. AA81SXKL
ACAATAAAAAAGCTCATAAGCCTGTTGATATTTCCTGTCACCGCTTCATTAAAACAACGGTGAACAATATTGAAATGTTGGATTGAGGGAACAGTCCCGCCATTCCAAGAGAAGGCAAGGATGGCGGATTGTTGATCATCACAAGCAAGACTTAAGGATAGCATTCATATTGTTCTGGATGTTTTTTACAAAACGGGCTATTTAAGCGCTTCTTGACACTGCGCTGTGGAACAACAGCACCTGGACGACAAATGGGCAAGTTTTCGGCTTTATGATTTCCACACCAGCCCCCCCCCCTATCATATTTATCATGGAAACCAGCTTGAATCATACAAGCTTCTATGGTTGCCCATGCATTGTTGCTTAAATTTCTGTTTTCTGGAAATACATCATAAGGAGCTGGCATTCCACATTCTAAAAGTGCTTTTTTTACCTCAAGCCGATCTGCTCCTGATTTCTCCCACACCGTGAAGTATCCTGCAGGAGGTTTATTAAACTGACATCCAGCTATACTTAACAAAGTTACAGCGCTTAATAATTTTAAAGTTTGTTTCATTTTTTCCTCCTTAAAGGGAATTGTACTCGATGGGAAAGTCCATATATATCTCGACATTTTGGACCCGCATCTCCAAGGCAAGTATGAGGATTATAAGGATTTTTGAACATATTCCATGTTTCTTTCCACCAGTTACTGCCAGCAGGTATTGTCTCATAAGTATAGCCATTGCCGCCAATCCATCGGCTTACAAAGTCATATCTATGCCCATCAAAACCAATAGTGGTTTGTTTGCCATCACTCACATAACCTAACAGACCGGATGCAACTAAAACATTAAAGGCTGGTCCATAGAAATTGATATTCGTGTTGTCGGCTATACCGTGCACACCTTCTTGTTTGAAAGAATACAGCATATTTCCCAATGTCATGGTACCACGGCTATGTCCATAAAGTTCTAACCCTGTAATACCATGGCTATACACCAAATCTTTTGCTTCTTGTGTTGAATTGGTCAAACCCCAAAAGTTATTTTCCATAAACTTCTGATAGCCCGCGACCAAAAGTTCTGAGATAGCAGAATCGGCTTGAGGGAACACAACAAAATAAAGCGGTGCATTTTTATCCTTCGCATGTTGAACCGCATAAACAGCGGCTTCCTCTGGTGGAGTAAAGATGCCATTAAAGGACACATGCACCTTGCCATCAGCACCCTCTTGTAAATGCTGCTTTTCTTCATCCGTTAAATAATGTGCGTGAGGTATTGGTTGTCCACGAGCGTCTGTGATATACTGTCCATTTGCATCTATTTCATAGATTATATTACCCTTTTCATCACGGTCGACCACGGCAATGGGGTGCTCTTTAATAAACATGGTTTTATAGGAATCATCGCTGTATTTAAACCCCTCTTCTAAGAGTTGCGTTACCATTTCACGGTTTTCATGGACGATTTGTTCCAGCTTGCCTACATCGAGCTGTTGTACACCCTTATGGGCGCTAGCAGTATCCCGATTAAGGGAGGCTATGGCTTGCTCAACATCTTGTCCTGTCAACGCCTTCTGCCCTGCTTCATCAGTAATGACGATAGTGCCATTGCTGATAGCAGATTTGGTATATCCTTCCTCTGAATCTTTAGCTTTTGAATGATCTAAGAGATTTTTAGCAATGTTTTTCCCGACACCATATTTGCCCTGATACATCGGACCACCCGCTGAAATGCTTAAACCTTGACTGCTGGCTTGCGCATGCGCACTGTTGCTGATATCACTGGTGCTAATGCTTCCTGTGGTCAGGCTGTTTTTTTCTGCCGGCGCGGTGCTTTCAATAATACCTCCGGTCAGCGTTGTTTTATCTTTAACGTTGATATTAAAGCCGCCATCACCCGCTTTGATGCCTGATTGTTCCACAACACTATGATAATCACTAGAGGATTTATCCTTGTTCAAGGAAATATTGGTTGTGGCTGTACCATCCTTTTCTCGGCTATTATAACCAATGGAAACAGAGTTTTGCTTGCTGGAACTTTGTCCCGTATCACTGCGGCTGGTAATGGCAAAATCACCCCCTACTTCCATTTCTACACGCTCTCCAGAAGCCACGGCGCCTGCCAGTGTGGTGTTTGCACCACTCGTTGTGTGAACTGTGCCGGTGCCAATAATATGGCTGTTCTTCTGGTGAACCTCCTCACTGGAACCCTTGCCTTTACCAAAAGAAGCATTCCCCATCCACCCTGTACCACCGGTACCATAACTATACCCAACATTCATTGAAGCGCTTTGCGTGTGGTTTTCTGTGCTTTGCGTATTTTGCGCACTTTCAAAGATGATATCTTTACCTGCTTCCATGGTGATATTCCCGCTCTGTTCATCATTGCTTTGCATCGGGTTTGTACCGGCAATAATATCGGCTCCAACACCATGGATGCTACCTTTGTGGGCTTGCATATTAACAGCGCGTCCTGCTTCTATTGTACCTGTTACCGCGGTAGAAGTCTGAACAGAGGCTTCTGCCTTCTCTGTCTTAAAGCCCACGGTTACGCTAGCAGAAACATCAGCAATATCACGAATAGACTGTTTGTTTCCACCTTTCATCCCATTATAAAGACCTTTGCCTTTGCTATAGAGATCATAGCCTTTTAGACCAGCAATAAGACCATTGCCGATTTTGTGTTTTGTATCCCCATGACCAAAACGTTTGACTGCATCCTTTACATCTTTTACGGCACCAAGAATACCCACATTGACAGAGCCTGTCACACCAGCAAAAGACTTTTCATGCTTTTCTTTTGCATTAGAGGTATCATAGCTTTCTGATAGGGTGATATTATTGCCGGCATCAATGTTGACATCACGATCCGCCGAAACAATGGCTGCTTGTAAATTCACATCATTGTCAGCAGTAATCTGCACATCTTGGCGTGCCGTGATGTGTGATTGTGTGGAAGTATTTTCCCATTGATCGCCCGTATCTTTGGCGCTTGCAATTCCAACACCTACAGAAGCACCGCTGTTGCTCTTTTCAAACTGAATGCCAAAGCCTGTACGTTCTTCCTTTGAGCTTGAGGAATGGCTATTATGACCAACAAGCACATTCACATCATGCGCTGCCGAAAGGTTAATATTCTCACCTGCAAGGTCAGAGCCAACAATTTTCACATCTTTTTTCTTGGCAGTGATGTTGATCGTACCATCCGCATTGAGAGAAGAACCTTGATGCTCAAAACTCTCTTCATTTTCTGTCTTTCCCTCACTCCCGTATATCGACACAAAGCCCTTACCTGATCCCACACCAAAACCTGTTTCATGCTCCTCTGAATGGCTTTTATGGTGATCTGTCATGCCATCAATCGTCACATTTTCTCCGCTCACATTGATATCTTGACCGGAAAGAAGATGAGAAGCAGAAATCTTGGCTTCTCCTTGTGCGTCTAACACGATGTTTCCCGTCGCCCCAAGGATAGAGGAGACCGTTGTGGTATGCGATTGAGATGTATCGGACGATTTCTCATGCAAAAAGCCACTTGATGACGATTGTGCTTGCTGATCCAAGTGTTCTTGGGCGCCTTTGATAGTAATCTTTCCCCCAGAGTGAATGGTAATATCCGCTTGTTTCTGTTCTCCTGGTGCTTTCTCTCCTGACGTTTCCTCTGCCTTACCGGCTACGAGCGTCGAGGCGACAACTTCCGTGTTGTTTCCAGATTCAATGGCAACGCCTTTTTCTCCTGCTATACTTGAACCTACCACTTGGGTAGCTCCAAAAGTTTCATGATAGGATGAGCTTCCCCCAAAAAAACCGCCATCTGTGTAGCTAGATATCTCACGGTGTGAACTATCCTCTGCATTGGTGATCAGGACATCGTTGCTGGCTTTCAGCCCTACCTTGCCCTCAGCCGCAACGGAACTGCCTGTGATGCTAAGGTCATGCGGTTTCCCATCCTGCCCTGCAACAACAGTGGTATCACCCCCAGATTTTATCGAAGAACCCCGAGAAATAGACTCTTGCCTATCAACACTAAAGTCGCTGCTCTGAAAATGATAATCTCTTTCATCGTTTCTCACCCCTATTGTTATCTCCCCTTGTGCGCCAAGAGCAACATTGTCCTTCGCATCTATATCGGAAGCAGCAATATGGATATCTTGACCCGAGATGACAGTGGTATCTTTTCCAGAACTTAAATGAGAGCCATTGTGCAAGGCGACATGGGAGGTTTCACTCCCGCGATGATTGTCCATGCTGTTGCGTGTAGCATCAATCGAAACATTTTCTTTTGCTTGTAAGTAAAGATCATCATGCGCTTGAACATCAGAGCCTAAAATATTCAAATCTTTTCCAGAGAGAAGTGTCGTCGAGCCTCCAGAGTTTAACACAGATTTATGGTGCATAATGGAGTCACTATACTGTTTATGGTGATGCGTTGCAGCTGAGCCTATCGTCAAGTTGCCTTCTTCTGTAGCCATGGCAAGATCACCTCCGGTGCTGATCCCCACCCCTGAGGCGGTAATATCTTGTTTAGCAATCACCGTTGCATTACCCCCAGCAGAAAGCGCCTCGGTGTTTAATACGGTCTCCACGCCGTCAACCGTTGTGCGCCCTGCGTCCAAACGAATATTCTTCTCCGCAAGGATAACAGCATCCCCACCAGCAGCAAAATGCCCCCCTTGACTGAGGATATCCCCACCATGCACATGCAATTGGTGGTTTGCCGCAATCCGCCCTGAATTGGTTATTGTGGAATTGCTTGTATTTTGGCTGGTGATATTGACATCATCGCCCATGATCAAAGCCCCAGCAGAAACAAAGGAGGCTCTGTCTTTTTCAGGGATGTAAAGCACCGGTGCATAAACATCCATGCCCTTGACCTGTTGGCGCACATAAATCACCATCGGGGCTTCTAGGGACGCCAATTGTTCTTCACTCAAAGCCTCACCAAAAGGGAGATTGTGTGCTTTTGCATAATCTGCCCCACCATCTAGCAAAGTTTTGACTTGTTCAATGGCATCACTTCCAGGAATAAAGGAACCTTTGCCCAAACCTTGACCAACAAGATCACGCATTTGTTTCTCAATCAGCTGCTTTTCAAAATAGGCATCACCTAAGAAAAAAATCTCTCTGTCAGGATTATAACCAATTCTGTTCAAATAATAGGCTGAGCCATAAAACTTGCCGACATCAAGGAATTCTGCCCGCGTTTCATAAATGAAATTTTGATTGGGCAGCGTGCCCCCAACACCCCCCGATTGGGGCTTTGGTAAAGGGAGCCCCTCAGCAAGTTCCCCCGCATTATTGAGATCGACTTTTGGTGTAAAGAGAGCGCCAGCTCCAGGCAAACCACTTAAGGACTCCAGTGGATTGCCTCCAACGGTTTTTGCCTCAAAATGCGCATCCCCTGTAATCGAACCTTCCGCTGCCTCGTTGTGGAGTTGATCGACCACCAAATTCAAAATGCCACCCGCTTGAACAAGACCAGGAACAGTATCGAGAACTTCTGAATTGATATGGCGAAAACCATCATTATTTATTATATCTAAAGCAACATTTCGGCTTCCATCAGCGTTATAAGCATAACAATAAGCATCCGTATTAGCCTGACAACCCATATAGGTGTTTTTATAAGCTGTTGCACCTAAATTGGTCAGCACATTGGCGTGGATATCGGCGTTTCCCCCTGCTTCTATAATGCTATAATGGTTGTCAATGGTATCAGCGTTAATAATAAGATTGCCGTGAGACTGTATCATTCCTTGACGAGTAGGCGAAAATTCTTGCGTGACAGTTTTCTGTATCATGTGAGATAAATTATTCCATCGGTACCCTTGAAAAAAAACCGAACTTTCACTCTCTTCATTCCAAGTAAATGCCTTGTATACTATCCCATCTTCTAAAGTTATCTTACCATAAGTTGCCTCTTTGTTGGGCAAAGAATTTTTAAAGTGAAAATCACATGTGTTTCCCGAACATTCAACTTCCTCATAGGAAACGGCCCATATTTCTATCCCCAACTCATTTGCTATACTTGTTGTATGATACAAAATCGCATTTTCAATTGAATCAAAGCGTTCTGGTTTTTGGAAAGAAATATCGCTATATTCCGTTTTTTCTGTGATGACAGGCGTGCTATCGGCTTCGTTTTTCAGGGTGTTGGTTTGGATATTTAAGTTTCCACCAACTTGAATAAAGCCCGCTTTGTTAACAAGGGAAAGGCTTTTTCCTGTGCCTTCTGCATTGGTGAAAGATAAATCACCTTCTGTCATTATGGTGCCAAAATCATTGAGCAAAGCCCCATCAACTTGTAAAGCACCATTGCCCTTCACATAAATTAAGCCCGTTTTGTTGTTGGTCACATTGCCCGTCACGCTAAAGACTAAATCCTGCCCCGATGCCAATTGACCGCTATTTCTAAGCTCCCCCGTTTTGATCACGAAATCTCGTGCTGCTAAAACAGACGTTGTCTCATCAACCATAACGCTTGGAGCAATAAAGAGAATATCTCCAGTCCCACCGCCATCTCTTACGGCTTGTAGCCGCGCATTGTGAATATCAAGGGCATTGGTGCTTTGAAAGTCTAAACCGCCATAAGTCAATTCGCTCTCTGAGACATCAATATGATCTGCAATTAAATACAGCGTTTGCGGCGTGTAAATATGAGAACGATTATTGCTTAAATCGAG
>NZ_JBHIRH010000032.1:0-1346 GCF_042196945.1 Bartonella sp. AA81SXKL
GGTTTACAGAAAAAGACAAGCCGCCACGTTTACCTTGGTTTATCAGGAGCCCCTTTGCTAATTTTTTATATTATTCAACGCCTATAACAGAAGGTCTGAATGACAGAGAGCATCATGAACATCATCTCATGGCAGAGAGGGTTGGTGGTATTGAAACGCGCCCCGTTAATGTGAGTGTAATTTATGGGATCAAGACATGAGGAGTTGAAATGTCATTAAAACCGTTTGCGATATCAGAGATTAGCGACCCGTCTCAAGTACGGGTCGTTTTGTATTCTGGGGGAGGTTTTGTCCATGCGCCGCTTACTGGCGTTTTTGATTTACTGAAAGCCGCTTTGAAAACAGAGCTTGATGGTTCACTGAAAGATTTAGAGAAGCGCTTAGAGACCTTAAGAGAAGAGTTTGAAGATTTGAAAGAGTGTTCATTAGACGAAGTGCTCTGAATGATGTGAGGACGAAAACAGATGAAGATACCCGATCATGAACATGAATATTTGATACCTGTTGCAACGAAAGAGGAAATCAGAGAAGGGACTTCTCAAGACAGCGTTGTTGTTCCGAAGCTTTTAGGGACGGCCTCTTTGTATTCGTATGAAACCTTTGCGCCGTTAGAGCAGGTTGTTAATGCAAGGAAAGAAGCAGAAAAAGCCATGGCGCGTGCGAATGGCGCGCAACAGGTTGCAGAAGAATCGAAGAGGGTTTCGGAACAAGCGCTTAGCGAAGTGACGAAAACAGTTCAAACAGCGACAACAGCGCTTACGACGTCTCATGAAGCGAAGGAAGAAGCTAAAGCAGCGACGACAACGGCTAGCCTTGCGAAAGAGACAGCGGATACAGCCAATGGCTTAGCAGAAGAAGCCAAGAATACTTCTGATGCAGCGAAGCGCATGGCAGAAGAGACAAAAGGAGCAGTCGATAGAGCCTCAGGGGAAATCAATAGTACGAAAGGTTCCCTTTCTACGGCATTACAACGTTTTGAAGAGGTCAAACAGAGCAGTGAGAATGCTGTTAATTTATCGACCGAAGCCAAGAGGTTAGCCGATGAATCGAAGACCATTGCAACGCGTGCAGAACAAACAGCAAGAGAAGCTTCACAAACAGCAACAGAGACGACGCAAGTAGCAGCGACGGCGGTAGCAACGTGTCATGAAGTTAAGACTGTAGCCATGCAAGCAAGTCTAAAGGCAGATGGAGCCAAACAGGCAGCCGATGATGCCAAGGATATTGCAGAACAATCAAAAGAGTTATCAGAAGGTGCGACATCTTCTGTTACAGAACTCACAAAAACAGCCTCACAAGTACAAGCGGGAGTAGAGACAGCATTAACAGCTTCAAGAGAAGCCAAA
>NZ_JBHIRH010000032.1:1446-4118 GCF_042196945.1 Bartonella sp. AA81SXKL
AGTGCAGCAGATAGTGCAATAGCGAAAGCGGAGCAAGCCCAACAGAGCACAACAGAAGCCTCTAGAATAGCTTTGGAAGCGAAAGCGGTAGCAGAGTCTGCGGCGCGTTCAGGAGAGACGGCAGGGCAGGTGAATGCAGAAGCGGTGAAGGGCATAGCACAAGAGGCGAAGCGTAAAGCGGAAGCAGTAGAGAAGGTAGCAGAAGAAACGAAAGGTGCTTTGGATGGTCTAAAACAATTAGCCAATAGTGCGAAGTCGACAGCGGACGAGGCAAAGAAGGTAGCTGATGGTGCACAAAAGAAGGCATCACAGGTAGAGACAGTAGCGGGTGAAGCTGAAAAGATAGCGAAAGAAGCCAAACAGACAGCTGGTTATGCTAACCATGAGGCGGCACAAGCGCGCAGTGAGGTAGAAAAGGCAAAAAGTACAGCTCATGAAGGATGGAGTAATGCCAATAAAGCTCAGGAAGTAGCAGGTGACGCTAAGACTATAGCAAGTTTAGCGCGGATGTATTCAGACGAAGCCAAGAAGATAGCGGAAAATTCAGGCAACACAGCTCATCAAGGGTGGAGTACAGCTAACAACGCGAAGGAAGTAGCCGATAACGCTAAGACTATAGCAAGTTTAGCACGGACATATGCAGACGAAGCCAAGAAAAAAGCGGAATTAGCAGATTCACAATCCTATCAAGCTAAGGGCGAAGCCGAAAAAGCCAAGGAAATAGCTAATAGTGCAAAATATACAGCAGAACAAGCACAGAAAGCGGCAGAAGCGGCGGGTAAAAAGGCAGCGTCTTTAGCATCATCTTTAGAAGACAAGCTAGAAGAGACAGAAAAAACAGCGAAGGAAGCCAAACAGAAAGCTGTTTATGCCGAAAATGATGCGAGGCAAGCTCGTAGTGAGGCAGAATCTGCGAAAAATATAGCTTATAATGCTAGTAGTACAGCTAACAACGCGAAGGAAGTGGCAGATAACGCTAAGACTATAGCAAGTTTAGCAGAAACGGCAGGCGAGGAAGCCAAGAAAATAGCAGAAGCAGCCAATTCACGAGCGTATGAAGCCAAGAATGAAGTAGAAAAAGCCAAGGAAATAGCGAGTAATGCAAAATATATAGCAGGAGAGGCGCAAAAGGCAGCTGAAACAGCGGGTAAGAAAGCCGCGTCTTTAGAAGAAGAAGCGGAAGAGGCACAAAAAATAGCCAAGGAAGCCAAGGAGTCTGCTGGTTATGCAAGACATGATGCGACGCAAGCGCGCAATCAGGCAGAAAATGCAGAGAAAATAGCCTCGTCTGCGAGGAGTAGGGTTATTGATATCAACCAAGTGGTTGAGAATTTTAAAGCCCCCGTAAGTTTAGCGCGGATGTACTCAGAAGAAGCCAAGAAAAAAGCCGAGTCGGCAGATTCACAAGCCTATCAAGCCAAGAGCGAAGCCGAAAAAGCCAAGGAAGTAGCCGATAGAGCGAAAAGGACAGCAGAAGAAGCCAAAAAAACAGCCGATACGACGAAACAAGAGCTTGGAGGTATCAAGAGTTCCCTAGCAACGGCAACAACAGCCCATACAGTAGCTTCACAGGCAAAAGCGCTAGCGGAAGAGGTAAACAATTTACTGAAACAGTCCAATTTAACGGTTCTTTCAATTTCCACCCCGTTTCTTGTAGCGACAGGCAAAGCGCAATTAACCTTGAAAAAAGGAACACGCATAACTTTGGCATTAGGCAATGATATTTTAGTTGCAAGTTATACGGTAGATACAAGAATAAGCGTTCCTTCTCTTTCGGCGGGTAAGGATTATTATGTTTATTTGGTTTCTGATGGAGGACAGTCTCATAAATTTGTTTTATCAGAAAACTCTACGTATCCAAGGGATTACACAGTGAGTAATTCGCGAAAGATAGGAGGGTTTCATACGCTCTGTGCGGATGTTGGTACGATTTCCGGTCACCCCTTGTCTGGTTATAGGGCAGGGGATATTTTACCCAATTCAGTTTGGTGTCTCAATCACCGCCCGCATAGTTCACCAGAGGGAATGGTCTACGACCCCTCTACAGATCTTTGGGTTGATATTTATCTTCAATCAGGGACGGGTGAAAATACGAAATCAATGTATCGTACCAATATAACAACAAACCGTAATTATACCGAACATGTAACAGATATGGCGCGTGTTAAAAAATCTTTACTGAGTGATGAAGCGTTTGCTTCTGCTATGTATGGAAGCAATGAAAAGACACATATTGTTGGCAAGAAAGAACCAACCTCTAAGGTTTCAGGTGGATATAAGGATACGGCGAATCGTCGAATGATCTCGCATATCGGTTGTGAGGATGGTTGCGGTTATGTTTGGCAATTTTTATCGGGCACGTTTCCTATACCCATAAGCCGTACGCAAAATACGTTTGAAATGAGAGCATTGTTAGGGGGTGGTAGCTGGAGTAATACAACGGATAATGGGCGTTTTACTCGAGCCGCCATGATCGTCAATGGTGGAAATGAACAAGTTGCGGCGCGTGGATGTAGCCATACGCGTCATTTTGTTTAGGAGGGAGAAATGATAGAATATCCAGAACATTTAAATAGCAAAGAAGATTATCTGAACATGCTTTCTTTTGACAAAGTTGAAACAGTAAGAAGGCTAGAGATGCTTTTGACAACGCGTTTTTATTGGTTTTTTGT
>NZ_JBHIRH010000032.1:4218-6171 GCF_042196945.1 Bartonella sp. AA81SXKL
CACTTTTGTGGGGCTTTTTTTATGGAGCGTCAGATGAGAAAGATATCGAAAGAAGGATTAGAGCTTATCAAACAATGGGAAGGTTTGCGTTTAGAGGCATATAGAGACACGGCATGTGTCTGGACGATTGGTTATGGTCACACCAGCAATGCGGGTCACCCCCTTGTCAAAAAAGGCATGTGTATTAGCCAAAAGCAAGCAGAAGAAATCCTTTGTGAAGACTTAAAGCAATTTGAGAAGACGGTAGAGGAATCGGTGACGGTTTCGTTAACGGATTGCCAATTCGCGGCATTGGTCTCATTTTGCTATAATGTAGGAACAGCTGCTTTTCGCAAGTCAACCTTGTTGAAGAAGCTTAATCAAGGGGATTATGAAGCCGTACCCTTAGAATTACAGAAATGGAATAAGGTCGGTGGGAAGCCTCTTGCGGGTTTAGCCAACCGTCGAGCAGCAGAAGCGGGATTATGGGTAAAAGGGGCTTATGTTTCTTCGAATTATCAAAGGGTAGAAACGAAAACAGCAAGCGGTCTTTTAAAGATAGAAGCACTTGCCCCGATTATAGGGTCTTGTTCGGGGTTTGGAGGCTTGTTGGTTGGCAATGGTCCGGTGCAATGGGCTTTAGCAGGCATCATGGTTTTAGCGGCTGTAACGGGCATAGTGATTGTCGCCAAGCGGTTTGGGGAGCAACGCTTATGATTTTTTGGCTAAAGAAATATTCTCTTATGTTTACAGCGGCTTTAGCCGTTTTTTTTATGGCTTTAGCCAAGGCGTTTCAGCTTGGCAAGCAAAGCGAACGGCAAAAGCAAACAGAGAATGCTTTAAAGACAGCAACAACCCGTCTTGAGGTAGAAAATGAAGTTAATCAAAAAAGTGATGGTGGTGTGCGCTCTGAACTTTCTCGTTGGGTGCGCGGCAAATAGGTCTGTTTCTTGTGGTGGCTGGTTGCCCATTTATTTGGATAATAAGGATGTTGCGGTCATCAGTTCCAACCTTGCAAGAGATATTTTGAAGCATAACAAGCAGGGAGCCCATTTATGTGGTTGGAAAGATGGTCAAGAAACGAAGCAGCAAAGATAAAGATCTTACAGAAACAGAACAACAGCTCCTTCACGAGATGATAGAGACCTATCAAGGCTTAAAGATGATGTCACGCTTTATGAAGTGGATTGCCTTCATTGTCTTTATGTTTGTTATTGATTTTGCCCGCCTTATGGATGCACTCGATAATATCTTATCACATCTTAAAAGATGGATAACAAAAAGTTAGATATCAAATCTCTCCTTTAAAAATATGATGAAACAAGAATTTACACAAACATTGTTTGCGTGGATGGGTGGTAAACACTATCTGCGTAAGAAAATTATACCGATTTTAAATAATATTGACCACGAAACCTATGTTGAACCGTTTTTAGGCTCTGGTGTTATTTTCCTAAATAAAAAACCAGCAAAATATTCTGTCATTAATGATTTGAATGGAGAGATCACGAATCTGTTTCAATGCGTTCAAAATGACTTTGATGATTTAGCTAAACGATTGGAGTGGTTTGTTTGTTCAAGACAGTTGTTTTTTGAACTTGCGGCGATTGAACCAGAAAGCCTTTCCAAAGTTGAAAGAGCTGCCCGTTTTTTGTTTCTCCAACGTTGTGTGATGTATGGGAAAAAAGATTATGTCTCTTTTAGTTTTGGAAGGAAAAAGCCTATAGCATTTAATCCCGAAAAGCTGTTATCAAGGATGAGACGTGTTAGACAGAAGCTTCTTGATACAACAATCTTAAATTTGTCGTGGGAACGGGTTATCGAGCTATTTGATGCACCCGACAGTTTATTTTATCTAGACCCGCCTTATCTTGTAAAGAAGAAGTGTTACAGCTCTGGGAATTTTGTTGAAGATGATTTTGTGAGTATGGCAAAAGTTCTCAAAAGCATACAAGGCAAATTTGTCTTGAGTCT
>NZ_JBHIRH010000033.1:0-5508 GCF_042196945.1 Bartonella sp. AA81SXKL
AGAGTGCTGTTGCTTGAGGGAACCTCTAAATCATTGCCACTATCGTCAAACTCTGCTTCAAATGTATCGGCTTCATTACCGGCATGGTCCGTAATCGTTGCGGTTAAAAGACGCTGGTAAAAAACCTCATGAACAGGTTTGTCTCCCACCTTGACCACAATAAAAGGGTGTGTACGCATTAATCCCATAACCGCTTCACCATGCTTTGGGGATTAGACAACACAAATTCAGGCAAAATAACCGTTAAGCCCCGCGGTAAAAACACACCATATTTGGCAATCTCTGGATTGGCTTCCAGTGTGGCTTCTAAATAGCCTTTGAGTAAACCAGCTTGCCTCCGGTCTCTGAACACTGCCATGGCATGGTGAAAGCAGATAAGATCGAGACTCATATCCTCTAGCTCTACAACAACATGCTTTTCTGGTATCTTCATAGAATTTGTCCCACCTGGATTTGTCCCTCTTGGTATTGTCCTTGTGGTTTTCCGCCATTGAAAAAGGGTAAGAGCGTAATGGAATAGCGGATGCGCTGGGATTGACCAGAGCAGCTAATATAGTCGTGGTCTTTATTGATCGTGGTGATCACCACGGGTCCATGAAGAAGAACACTATAGGTGGTATCATTAATCCAACGAAGCATCTGGACCGGCTTTGCTCTTCGAATAGTTGTAGTGATAGCATCAATGGCTACACGATCACCAAATTCTTCTGGAAACCAAACCCCATGAATGGTTTTGGGATTATTGCCATAGCCGGTAAATTGCAAACTGGGGGACCTGCCAAAACGCTCCATACAAACCCATGAGGCAGAAAACTCTTCTTCAAAGGATTGGAAATTCAGCCAGTCCACATAAAATTGATGTGATCCTAACATCATCAAAGGATCTCTCATAGGCTCCCTCCCCTCATTCTGTCCCGCCATGCAATGCATTGGCGCGTACCCGTTGAATGGCATGGGCAACCGCACGACCGGTGGCAACAGGATCACGCGCACCATTGACATGCACTGTGACATTTTGATTGTGTGTGATAGTGGAATGCTCTTTGCCTTTTGCTTCTGTGAAAGGGGAATTTGCACGCCCCGCCCCTGCAAATTGTGCAATCGGTTGAATGGTTGTTTTGCCCCCCAAAAAACTTGGCAAAAACTCTCTTACATCAATGGAACCAATCCACCCCTTAATGCGGCTAGGCAAAGATTTACAAAAATCCATCAATTGTGAGATAGACGACATAAAGCCATCGACAATCGAATTAGCCAGATCTTCGCCCGCTTGTTCCATACCAGCCTTGGCACTCTCCGAGAGCTTTTCCTGTGTAAAAAAACTCTTCAACCATTGCCAAAAGTTGGAAAAGCTTTGTTTAACGCCCTCCCACAAATTGCCAAACCACTCGGCAACAGAGGAAAGCTCTTGTTTAAACTTTTGCCAAACTTGAGAGAGATCAAAAGCATTGGCGATTATATTTTTCCAACGCGTAATGGTGGTGGTATCAGCACCAAAAAAGCGCATAACAGCTTCAAAGGCTTGCCCAAAAGCCCGAGATACCCCCCGTGCAAAGCCCTTCATAAAAGAAGAAAAACGATCCCAATATTTCCACAAAGCAAAACCAGCAGCCAGTATGACCGCCACAACAGCAGCAACCACAGCCCCTATTGGGGTAAAAATACCCCCCACAACAGAGGAAAGACTTGCCCCAACCACTTCGATCACTGTCCCCATCCAACCAAAAGAGGCAGCAAATGCACTTCCTGAGACAGCAATCCCCCGTAAAGCCCCTACCAGTAAAGTTATGGGGCGTAAGAGTCGGAGTGAACTTGCCCCAAGACCCGCGGTTAGCAAGCCCAGCGAGCGCCCTGCGGCTGCTAAGCCCCGCCAGCTTGCAGCAACACCACGACTGAGTACTCTAAGCTTGATAAAAGAGCCCATCAATTGAAGAAGCCCAAGACGTGTGCCAGCCATGGTAAAGCGCAACACGCGCAGAGCAATATTAAAAGCCATCAGGGCAGCAATGGTTTTGATAATGGCACTTGTTAAAGTTGGGTGCGCATTCGCCCACGCCATAAGCCCATTAGTAAAATTACCAACAGTTTCCATGAGACTGTTGAGAGGAGGCAGAAGCACTTCACCAATGGTGATGCCCAAAGCCACAATACGGTTTTGTAAGAGTTCAAATTGCCGCATGGCACCGGTTGCTTGTTTGTCGGCTTCTTGTTCTACAGAACCTTTAAAGACTTGTGGATCTTTCACATACTCTAAAGCTTGCCCTAACAATTCTGGGTTACCCACCAATTTGGCAAAATCACCAGTAAAATCGCGCCCAGCAATGGCAATCAGCGAGCGCATGCCCTGTTCGGATTTACCCAACACATTAAAAAAGCGTACCAAGGTGCCGGTGGCATCTTTGTCCAGATCTTGCATGAATTTTTCGCGGGAAAGCCCAATATTGGCAAAAGCATCTTCAATATGTTTGCCCCCTGCCTGTATGCGCGCACTCATGGCATTAAAACCACGCGCGGCACTCTCAGGAACAATCCCAGCAGAAATCATCGCCGTACCAAATGCTGCAGTTTCGCGCGCGGTGAGCTTAAACATGGTTGCCGCACCGGTAGCACGATTGGTAAAATCAGACACCTCACTTGCCTTTGCCGCCATGTGATTAGAGAGATGATTGATAGCATCGCCTAGATCTTCAATGCCTGCCTGATTAAGCTTAAAGACATTGCGCAATTTGGCAAAGCGCTCCCCAATCTGATCCCCCGTCATATCAAAAGCAACAGCCGCTTTGGCAGCATAAATGCTAAAAGCTTCCAGATCTTGTTCGCCAATCCCTGCTTGGCTGGCACTGGTCATCAATTCTAAGACTTCACGCGCCGCTAACGGAATCTTGGTGGAGGTTTCAAGCGCAAAACGGCGCAATTCCTTTAAGCGATCAAGGGGGGCATCGAGAACCTTTTCTAATCCCTTCATCGATTGATCAAATTGCATGGCTTTATAGAGCGGTGCAATTAAGGTTGCTGTTTGCGCAATGGCACCCACCATGCGCCCCCGCGCTTGGTTAAAAGCATTTTCCGCATTGGCTGTTGCTTCCCTCAGATGCTCCGAGTCAAACCACCCTTTAAAATGCTGCCTTGTCTTGTTTTGGAAATGCGCAATATCTGAACTAAAGGCTGCAAGATCTCGCTTGGCAGAAGCGATCCCCTCTTGCAGATGATTAACAAAACGCACAACAAGAGAAACATCCATGATCGTCTCTTATCCTAACTGATGGCTTTCATATTCTTGAGCTTTCAGGCGCGCGAGTTCTTCTCGATAAGCAATCACATCCAGCCAATCCATCTGGTTAATTTCTGAAGGCGCCCAGTGATAATAAAGGGCTAGCTCTGCCCCAAATTGTCCGGCAGAGAGGATTGGAGTTGCGGAAAAAAAGCAAAAAAAGCCTTCAATATTGCGACAATATCCATCACATCAACTCGATCAATCAATTCAATAGATTCATGTGACATATCAGCCAAAAGTGCTGTGATGCCTTCTGTTGCCTCACTTGTGAACAAAACTTGAGAAAGCTTCGTGATAAGCACATCATTGCTCAAAGTTGTTTTTTGCTCTCCAAACTCAGGAAGCAGCAGCTCTGTCAATTGTGGTCCAATGAGCACCGCTAATTGCTTGGCATGCTTAAAAGTGGGGCGATAAAAGGTCAGTTTCTTGCAGAGAGATTCTTTGCCACCTTTATCTTGATAAGGAAGCGGAACCTGCAATTCCACGTCAATGCTGGTTTGTAAACTTGTCATGATCAATTCCTATAAATTGAGAATAGAGCGGCGGCGAGAACCGATCTCTTGCCCATTGCGGACAAGCCAGCCGCCCCGTTTAAAAGAAAAGCGGTGCAAAACAGAACCATCCCAAAATTCCGTATAGTCCCAAACATTTTTGATCTCGCAATCATAGCCTGTCGCTTTTCCAGCTGTTAAGCCTTCGCTATCGACTTTGACCAACCGCCCTGTCACATCAATGGAATGCTCATGCTCGCGTCCATCTTCTTCAGAGATCACATGTTTTTTGCCTGTAAATTTATGACGAAGCCCAGGAGGACCACCAAAGATGCCGATAATTTCGGGGGTATGGCTGCGGATTTTCATTTGTAAACTCAAAGCTTTCACACCAAGACCGCTCACATCAATTTGCATATCAGAGCCGCCCGGTTGATAGGTTTCGGTGATTTCTTCCAACGTAGGTAATTTGAGGGTTTCAAGATCAAGATGGAGATTCACATCATCATCAACAATCAAGGTAAAACCGCGCACAATGCGTAAAGTCATGCTTTAACTCCTTGCTGCTTTGCGATAAGTTTCAAGCGTATCGCCAAATTGATAAGTCATTTTCTTTTGGATATCTTCAGCCAAACGATCAAAATAAGCGCTATTGCGCCGGCTGCCGAAACTCAAATCTTCTAAAGGTGGCACTTCTTCTGCATCAAATTCCACCCGCAATTTTCCCAATTGCAAAGTGCTGTTGGAATTTAAATCACGATCAAACCAAACCCGGCCACCCAAAAGCGCACCCCGCGCAATCAGATCATCAAGAAACTGTGTAAGGCTGCGGGTAATGGCAATAACATGTTGACCAGTAAGGTTTTCATCATTCGCCCAAGGGCGGAAATTGTTAATGATCGTTTTTTCCAAAGCTGCACGGGTGCGCACCACATTGACAAAACGCCACAATGGGTCACTGGAGGTGGTATGGTTGCCCCATAAAATGCGCCCATTGGAAGCTACTTCTCCCTGCGCATTTTGGCTAAGCCGTGCTGGAATAAAGGTCGCAATATCGGCTTGGTTAAGGCGATTTGCCTCATGATCAATTTCCCCATCAAAATAGCTAATGGGGCGTGCCGTGCCTAAAATGCCATGCACATCTTGGTTGGAAGGAGACCAAAAAACACCGCCCCTTTGCTTGTCACGTTTGATAAACATGGCTGCTGCAAAAGGACTTGCGGGTTTAACACTAACACCCCCCTCACGATTTGCCACCCGTACAAAGGGGTCAATCAAATAACAAAAGCGTGAGGAAAAATCTGCACGATAGGCAAGACTTTCTTCCGTGTTTTTACCCCCCGTATCAAAAACCGCAATCGCTTGTAGCTTTTCTGCCACTTGTTCCAAAGCGTCTGCCACAGGGTTTTTGCCATTGTCAATCCGCCCTGCACTATAAGCCGGTGCCAGTAAAATCCCAGGTTCCACACCTAAATGCCCACGCGCATGAGCCAAGGCGTGCACACCGGTCAAGTGAGTATTGGATCCCACCATTTCGGTTTGTGTCTCAGCAATGGTTGACTTTTCTTCCACACGCACAAGGATAATTTGTGCCTCAATCCCCTGCGCGCACACGGCTTTAATCACATCAAGAGCCGTGCCTCTTGCCCCAAGCTTTTGGATTTTCTCTGTCTCATGGGTGAAGACCAACACGGGCTCGTCGAGGGGAAAAACTTGGTTGTCAGCATCAGGGGCTGTAACAAC
>NZ_JBHIRH010000034.1:0-5355 GCF_042196945.1 Bartonella sp. AA81SXKL
TGGCTTTCATCCAGTGGTCCCGACCGACCAATGTTTTGATCATCATCATAGACAACTAATAAAATTTCATTGGAATTTATAAGAATTGGCTTATCCATAATTTTTCCTCCCTAACGCCTCTTGGCGATTGTTCGTGTTAATGTAATTTAATCTACACCAGATCGGCTTTTGCTTCTTCGTGATATGTTGTTATAGAGGAATATACCGTAAAGGATTATTATGGTCAAGTCATTTTATGCTAAAATGGTTTTTTATAAATGAACTTTAATATTTATTACGAATCGGTTTGAGTATTGTAGCGTTCAGTGTAGAGGCATGATACTTCCTAGTATCCCGTAAAAAAATAAATCAGTTAGCTGTATTTGAAATTTATATGCAGGAAAAATTGGGGCAGTGTGCAGACAGAGCCAATCGATGGGTAGATAACGCCGTAGTTTTTTTATAAAAACTGCGGACGAACAAAAAAACCCCGCTTCAGCGGGGCATACATAGGTTGTTAGAATATCTTATAAATATTTTTTTGCTGTTTCTCTTATTCTGTCTGCAAAATCATAAATATTATCTAGCGTTTCAATACCGACTTTTTCATCAATATCAGTATCGAAAAGGGCTAGTTGCTTATGTTTTCTGTTAAAGTGCAGTCGAACCAACGGCTTTCTGTTATTATTGTCAATTAAAATGGCGCAGTACGACTTTGCATCTCTGATAACAATACGGTCGGCAGAAATAACTTCACGCGCAATTGCCTTGACAATCATGAAGCCTTCAACTTCCTCTTCGGTCGTTATTATGGCATGTTCATTACCAATAGATGTAGCAATATTATCTTGCTTGTCGGTTTCAGTTGTTGTTTGTAAAGCGCTAGAAAGCCGACTTTTTACCGCATCAGATATTACTTCGCGAAACGCATTTTTAGTAACACCTGTGAGCATTTCTAAGACATTAGCAGTCAGGCGCCCTTCATAAACATCCGCACAAGCAACACGAACAAAACCTTCGGACGGATTTTCTATTTCTTTTTGGATGTTTTGTTTTATTCCAGATACATATTTGAGCTGCTCGGCTGTCACCAATATATTTTCAATATTAAATGCTGAGCGTTCAAACTTTTTAAGCTCTGTAAGTACCACAGTATTGTATTCTATTACATCAAAAGTAAGGAATGGCCTATTATCGAGCTTGTTTGCAGCATCAAGATCTGTGTAAAAATGAAAAAATCGACCATTTGTCAAAATCGCGAATTTAGCATTCGTTACACTAAAGTATCGATATAATTGACTTAAATGCTTTGAACTCAATTCGCAAGATATCGGTTTGCACTCAAAAAGAATACGTATCTCACCGTCTATACGGATAGCATAGTCAACTTTTTCACCTTTTTTACCAACGGCATCAGCAGTAAACTCGGGAATGACTTCAAGTGGATCGAAAATATCATACCCAAGTGCGCGCAGAAATGGTAAAACGACCGCTGTTTTGACCGCTTCTTCAGTTAACATAGTATCTGAATGATTTTTGACTTTATCAGCTATTATTTTTAAGCTCTCGTCTACTGTCCCCATTCCCGCTTCTCCTTTGTTTTCAGGGTTTTCTTAAAATCCAAAGAACTTTCCCAACTACACGAATCTCCTCTCCATCAGTTGCCCCATTTATTTTGATAGGTTCTTGATGATTGGGTTCAGTACTTTCAGGCCATAGTTCAAATCCACTAATAGTTTGACGTATACGTTTAGCTGTACGCTCAATCATTTGACCATTGAATCGGCTGCGTTCAACTATCACGAGATCGTTAGGTTCCACATTAATGCCGGCTTTTATTATGTCTACGCAAATAAGTTGATCACCATCACGAGCAATTTTGTTAAGGCAGTTGCCCTCGATTTTTAAAGCAAATTGAAAGTGAGCTGGGTATTTCGAGGTGCTGGGTACATATTCTATGTCATCAAATCCAAAATCCATATCTTCGACCGACATCCACGAGCTAGCAGCAACTTTTCCTATCACCGGTATCATTCCAATAGCATTAGATATGGGATGTATTTCCTCGTTTTCTGGGAAAAGAAGATTAAACGGCTTTACACCAAGATGTGGTGCTAACTTTTCCGCCCACTCTTTGGTTAATTTTCGCTCACCTTTTTCAAGCCGTTTTATTTGAGGTTGCGTGGTACCAGCTTTTTCAGCCAATTTCACCTGTGTGAGTCCCAAATCTTTCCTCAATTTTTTAATTATATGCATGCTCTAAACCTTACACCAAGACTGCTTATTTAACAAAGTCCATAAAGGTATTTTTTTATTGACTAAAACAGTCTTTTATGGTATTTATTTGAATTATGGAAAAATTGAAATCATATCTCACACGAAATAAACTATCTCAAGCCGAATTTGGGAAGCAAGTTGGCGTAGCACAGAGTACGATTAACAGGTATTTACGCGGCTTGCGGTTTCCTGAGCCTGAAATTGTCTTAAAGATTGAAAAGACAACCAATGGTATTGTTCGTCCCGTTGACTGGTATGTCGATTTATACCCACGCCCCTCTCTTGAAGAGGTGGGCGTGCCACTTACTACAGCTGATAACAAACACCCACAGCAGCCTTCACACTCTTAAGAAGAAAGAAAGTAAAGATGGATTATGGTTTAGCGGCAATTATTATACTTTTTACGACCAATGTAATTACGGTTTTTTGTTTGTGGGCCTATCGTAAAGTTTTTTATTTATATCGTAAAAAAGAGCAAAGCTATGTAAATGTTTTGCAAAAATCATATTATACTTTTTATATTTTGAAAGATTTAATACAGGAAATAGGTTTTCCAGAAGGCTGTACAATCGTTTTTAATAATTCTGATTGGAATTTTTCTTTTGATGAAAACAACCATTTAATAGCCAAAAATTCTTTAGGACCAGAATTGTCCATAAAGATGCATGGCGACACAAAATATTTCAAAGAAAACTCTCAAAAAATTTTTGAAAAACACAATCGGTCCAAACATTAAATGTAACGAGATGAGGCATGCAGTGTATTTTTGAATTGAGTAAGTTCATTTTTTTTAATTTATGACTAAACGCTCTGTCATAGCAAACATATAAATACGTAGAGCCTTAAGGGGGGGATAATCATGGTTTTTAAAGCACATAAGAATGACATTGGTAAACCGCGTGTTGATCTTATTCCACCGTTGACACTGATTGAAATCGGTAGAGTTTTAGAGCTTGGAGAAAACAAATACGGTGCAAGCAATTGGCGTCATGGCATGAATTGGAGCCGTTTGTATGGAGCTTCTTTACGTCATTTATTAGCATGGTTTGGTGGAGAGAATAAGGATGGCGAGAGTAATTTATCACACTTGGCACATGCGGCTTGTTGCATTCTTTTTTTAATGGAATGCGAGGCAAAACGGATTGGCCGAGATGACCGCCCTAAAAGCAAAGAATAGAGATCAGAATGAGTTCGAATGAGATTTTAATAGCGGGCTTGGTAGTTTTGGGAGCTTTGCTTGTATGCGGAGCGATGTTGCGTGTTGTATTTTATTATCGCAACAAAGTCAAAGTTCTTAAAGAGCAGGTCTTGACTTTAAAAAGCAGCATAAAAACTCTTGATGAAGAATACGCGTGGTCAAGAAGTGCATCTTCAAAGGACGTGGCAAAGAGAACTAGTGATCTGAATATTGCAATTAAAGAACGCGATAGAGCGATAAAAGAACTACAACAAAGGACTGAAGAACATGAAAAGGCATTCAGAGATGTAAGTGAAGTAGTGATGGCACTAAAAGCAGATGTTCAATCACGTGACGAGGAAATTGAAAGACTAAGACAAGAGCTTAAGCAGCGTGAAGGTGCAGTAAAAACGCCGCCTCATAAGAAGAAAAGAAAGTGAGGGAAAAAAGATGAGTGTGACAGCGATAGCTTTGGGTATTGCATTTGTGATCTTTGATTTACTTATAATCTCCTTTGTTGTCTCGGAAATATTAGACAAAAAGAACGATAAACTCCGTGAGATCATTTCGAAAAAACATAAAATTTTACACGATTTGAAAATGCATATCTTCAAGAATGGGGTGGGAACATGAATCTAGGTGAATTAGTACTCTACTTATTCATATCAATAAATGCAGTGTTTTTTATTGCAATGATGGTTTTTATACTTTTAGTTGCGCCTATTTACATAGTGTATACTTCTGCTCAACCCGTCATAAAAAAGAAGAAAATTCTTAAGGAATTAGATGCTGAGATTGAGAGTTTAAAGCACAAGATTAATGAGAAGTAGGTACTGGTGATTTAGATGTCTCATACAATTCTTTGCCTTGATCTAGGGACTAAGACAGGCTGGGCGCTTCGTGATGCAGATGGTTTTATCACAAGTGATACAGAACATTTTCAATCACGCCGTTTTGAAGGCGGTGGCATGCGTTACTTGCGCTTTAAGAAATGGCTTACTGAACTAAAGAGGTCTGTTGATGAAATTGATGCAGTGTATTTTGAAGAGGTCCGCCGGCATGTGGGTACAGACGCTTCTCATGTTTATGGGGGCTTTCTAGCAACATTAACGGCGTGGTGTGAACATCATCAGATACCGTATGAAGGCATTCCCGTTGGTACCATTAAGAAAGCAATGACAGGCAAAGGGAATGCGTCAAAAGAAGAAATGATTAAGGCAATGCGTGCAAAAGGTCACGCGCCTTGTGATGACAACGAAGCAGATGCTTTGGCAATTTTATATTTAATGAAAGAAGGGGATATACATGTCCGGTAAAATACCATGGACGAGACTGTTTGCCGATAAATGGGCGGTGGTCGTCGATTATTTACCTCCTGTAGAAGGTAATATCTATATGAGATTGCGATTTCGCATGCTTCGTACTGGTGAACCTCTTTTTTGTAATATTAAAGTTTTATCTCATTACACTGGTTATTCAGTAAAGAAATTTGAGACAGCATTGAATGTTTTGCTAGAAGAGGGATACATCATTCGTTTAGAAGATGGTCGTTTATGGAATCTCGATGTTGAAGAAGAATTAAAAAATTGCAATGAGAATCTAAATAAACTTTCAGAAAAAGCTATAAAAGCTGCAAATACTAAGAAAAATAAGCATAAAGATAACTCATCAAAGAACCATGATGATGTCATGATGACGTCATCACGAGGTCATGATGACATCATGATGAAACACATTAACATAGACAATAACATATATAATAAAAAAACTAAAACTATCGTTTTAGAAAAAAAAGAAATTGGTTCTGAAAATTTAGAAACAACCGATTTGGTTGAAGAGCCAATTGAGGTTGATGCTGTTGAGAGCCAATCAGAGCAAAACGCGACATCATCAGAAAACCAACCTCTCATTCACGAGCAAGA
>NZ_JBHIRH010000035.1:0-4689 GCF_042196945.1 Bartonella sp. AA81SXKL
AGCATAGATTTCTTTTGTTAAAGGGTTAAGTCCATAAGTATTGGCAACAAAAAGAAAAACGGCAAATTCTGCATCAGTGATGACATTAGCATTTTTATCTCCAATACAAGTTTTTATGATTGTGGTTCGAAATTCTTCAGCAGAAAATCCATATTTTTCTGCCATTTCTTTTAAAAAAGTAGAATTTTTCATCTTGATTTCCTACATTGCGCGCAATTCACCCGTGGCGTGAATCACGCTGGTGTTTAAAAGTTGGTTGTGTGGTTAAAAACGGCTTATATGGCTATTACGGTATTACCAAAAATCTCGGCAAAACCACAAACTTTAGCTTTTCCATAAACTTTGGCGTTACCAGAAACCCAGCAATTGCCATCATGAGAGAGATTGCTTTCATTTTCTATAAAACCGCCTAGGTCACCTTTTTTGACATATCCAAAGTCTCTTAATGCTCTAATTCGGTGAAGAGTTCTTCCATCAAACGGAATTGTTTCATCAGTAAGTTCGTATTTTTTCATCTGGTTTGTTACCTAGTTGAGATTCTTTTATCGCCATCAATCCAGTCGTCCCAACATACACATGCTTCACCGTAAATTTTTGCATGACCGTAAACATGCGCATCACCGGAAACTTCTGCATTGCCGTAAACACGCGCCCTATCATAAATGTATGCCTTTTCGTAAACTTGTGCATTGCCATAAACTTCTGCATTATCAAAAACGTGCGGTTCACCGCAAATATATGCATCACCGTAAACTTCTGCATCACCGTAAATGCATGGTTCATCGCAAACTTCTGCTTTGCCATAAATACGAGAATTGTTGTAAACATGTGCATAACCGTAAACTTGTGCATTTTCGTAAACCTTAGCATCACCAAAAACCTTGGCATAACCATAGACTTTTGCATAATCCCCAATCCAGCAATTACCATGATGCGATAGGTTGTCTTCTTTCTCGATATAGCCTCCTAAATCACCTTTCTCGACGTTTCCAAAGTCTCGTAATGCGCGAATGCGGTGGAGAGTTTTGCCCCCAACTTCGATTGTTTCATCAGTAAGTTCGTATTTTTTTTCCATGGTTTATTGCCTCATGCCCTTATCTTAAAACAGTGTCATTTCCAGATACTTTTGTATTTCCGGTTACTTTGGCATTCTCGCAAACTAGTGCACCACCAAACACACGGGCATTTCCAGAGATTTCTGCTTGACCGCCAATTTTAGCTTTTTCAGAAACATGTGCACCTTGGTGGACTGCGGCATCGCCATAAACCTTAGCCTTTCCAAAAACACGTGCATCATCTGCAATACATGCGGATTCAAAAACACAAGCATCGTCAAAAATTTCTGCGTTCTTTGAAATTATTGCATTACCGCCAATCTTTGCATCATGGTATATTCGTGCATTACCAGAAACAGAAGCTTTATCGTACACTTTCGCGTTCCCATAAATTTTTGCAAGTACGTGAACACGGGCATTACCGTAAACTTTTGCATGATTGAAAATGTGTGCACCACTCAAAATTTGTGCATCATCGAAAATTGTTGCGTTATCATAAACCAATGCACAATCTTGGATTAGTGCATTGGCATAGACTTCGGCATTCCCAAAAACCTTTGCACTATCTCCAACCCAGCAATTGCCATCATGTGATAAATTACCCTCATGCTCTATAAAACCACCAACGTCACCTTTCTTGACTCTTCCAAAGTCTCTCAGTGCACGAATGCGGTGGAGAGTTTTGCCCCCAACTTCGATTGTTTCATCAGTCAGTTCATATTTCTTTTCCATGATTTTACTCCTTTAAGTTAGATTCTGCCTTTGTCGTTCTTGCAAAAGAACGGCATTGCATTGTGTGGTGAATTTTTTGAAAAGGTGGCGTCTTTTAAAAACGCCTTTAGCTTTTAAAGCACATCACAAGGACGCAAACGGTGTTGTTGTTCGTAAGAACCATACATTGCATCATCATATTCGCGCTGTTTTATATCATCTAAAAAAAACCGTATGCGTTACTGTCTTTAACAAAGTCGTGAGGTATATTGCCGTTGAAACATTGCTCTTCACATTCTTTCAGATAGCATTCGGCAATATCTTCAGAGATATCTTCACAACGATTAGTCGTTGGTTCTACGCGCAAAATTTGGACAGCATTATCGGTTTGGTCGATAAAATTGATAATGTCCTTTTCTTCTAATAAAGGGCCAGATTTAGCGAGATTTTGTTCTTCATTTTCGCAGATGACTAAGAGAATTTCATCAGAATTTATAAACACTGGTTTTTTCACAAATGCCTCCATACTGCCTATTGGCAATGGTTATTTTTTACTGTATGAGGGCATTTATATGCTCATATTGCACATATGTCAACAAAAAATATGTGCAAGATGAACATATATAGTGAGTATTATATTATTTAGGATATATAAAATGAATGACATTGATTACCTTATAATGGAGGAAGTGAATAAGCTTAATGTAGATAAACAAAGAAGATTAATTATTATTCTTCGTCTTTTAAGGTATTTAAAATGCGAAGAAGCCACTGCTTTTTTTCAGGAGATATATCTTTTAAAGCGTTAAAAACTTCTTTTTGAAGTTCGCGGTCTGAAAGAGCAGTTGTAGATTTTGTTTTTATACCCTGTCCTTCACCAGTCAATAACCACCCTGTGCTTACGTTAAAAGCTTTTGCGTATCGACTCGCGGCTTTATTGATGCCGCGAACTCCTTGTTCATGTTGTATGTAAGTGTAATATGGCCAGCCATAATATTGAGCTGCTGCGCGAGCAGATTTAAATCCTTTAGCAATTCTTGCTTCTGTTAAGCGTATAGCTTGGTCTGTTTTTTGTTCTGGCATTCTATTAAATCCTTTTCATTCATAATGCACATATTATGTGTGCTTTTCGACTTGACTTTTTTCTGTGCACATTGCACACTTAATTTTATGAATAAGATAGAAGCAAAAGAACTAAGAAAACGCCTTAATCTTACGCTGGACGAAATGGCGGCGTTATTAGGCGTCAACAAATCAACGGTATGGCGTTGGGAAAAATATGGTGTTCCTTCAAGAGGAGCAGTGGCTTATCTTTTAAAATCTTTATGCGATCAAGAGCAACACCCCCCAATGTCGAAAATTTGCAAGAGCTGCGGTGTTGATCACACCGGCGATAGTTTGCAGCCTTAAGGAGATCAAAATGAGTTCGAATGAAATTTTATGGATAGCAGTGGTTTCAGTTTTGCTTTTAAGCGGAGTGATGTTTCGTATTGCTTTGTATTATCGCCATCAAGTTAAAGCACTTAAAGAGCAGGTTCAAGATATTAAGAAAAAAATGAAAGAGAATGAGTTTAGGTATTTAATGGAAAGCAAGCAGACAATTGATGAATGTGATGCGGATCTTGAAGAACGTGACAAGGAAATTAAAGAACTGAAGCAAGAGATTGAAGAACGTGACGAGGAAATTAAACAACTGAAACAAAAGACTGAAGAGCATGAAAAGGCGTTCAGAAATGTAAGTGAAGTTGTAATGACACTCGAAGCAGATGTGCAATCACGTGATACGGAAATTAAAGAACTGAAGCAAGAGATTGAAGAACTAAAACAAAAGATAGATGCGTATCGAGAAGAGTTTAAACGGAAAAGTGAAAAGATACAGGCACTAAAAGCAGATGTGCAATCACGTGATACGGAAATTAAAGAACTTAAACAAAAGATAGAAGAACGTGACGACGAGGAAATTGAAGAACGTGACAAGGAAATTAAACAACTGAAGCAAGAGCTTAAGCCGCGTGATGAAGCAGTAAAAGCGCCGCCTCATAAGAATAAGAAGAGTAAGAAGAAAAGTAAGTGAGAAGATAGGGGTGGAAGATATGATACTTAAAAAGAAGTATGAATTTACTGATGAAATAATCAAATTTTGTGGCAAAACTCTTCACCGTATTCGTGCATTAAAAGACTTTGGAGATGTCGAGCAATGGGATCTAGGTGGTTTTATAGAGCATGAGGGCAACTTATCTCATGAGGGTAATTGTTGGATTTACGATGAGGCACATGTTTATAGCAATGCACGAGTTTACGGCAATGCCAAGGTTTATGGTAAGGCATGTGTTAATGAAAATGCATGTGTTGGTAACAATGCTCAGGTTTACGATAATGCACACGTTTACGGTGATGCAGAAATTTATGATCATGCGCATGTTTACGGCAGAGCTAAGGTTTATGGAAATGCTCATGTTTTTGATCAGGCGCATGTATATGGTACAGCAGCAATTCATGAATTTGCCAATGCATTTGGTAATGCACGTATTTCTCAAGATATTATTGGTAGTATTGCGTCGGTTGATGGTAGCGAAAAAAAATACGAACTTACTGATGAAACAATTGAAGTTGATGATCATACTCTTTACCGCATACGTGCATTGAGAGACTTTGGTGATGTCAAAAAAGGTGATTTAGGGGGCTGGGTAGAAAGTGAAGATAACCTAAGTCATGAAGGCAATTGCTGGATCAGTGGTGGAGGGGCGGTTTTTGGTGGTACAAGAATAAGGGGTGGTGAACATATAAACTCTCAGTTCGTTTCTAATAAGACTTATGAATTGTCTATGTTAACACCACAACGATATATGGCATCTCTACCTTGGCACCGTAGAATATGGGAGCGACTCCGTTATTATTGGGAGTACAGAATATGGCTTTAGAG
>NZ_JBHIRH010000036.1:0-4636 GCF_042196945.1 Bartonella sp. AA81SXKL
TGTCGTTCTATTTCTTTTTCTCGTAAGGCAATGAGACGCTCGAGACGGTCCATATCGACGTCATTTTCTAAGGCTCTGTTTAAAATACGTTCCATAGCAGTTTGTTTAACCGCTAAGTGATGCGTTTCTTCAATTTCTGTTAGGTTAGTGTTTAGTTCACTCATCTTGATTTCCTCCTATTTGAGCGCAATTCCCCCGTGGCGTGAATCACGCTGGTGTTTAAAAGTTGGTTTTTCGGTGTTAGAAACGGCTTATAGAGATACTATAAGATTAGTCGTTCGTATTTTTTCATTTGGTTTGTTCTCTAGTTGAGGTGAGGTCAGTATTATCAACATACCCATAAGCACCTGCATCATTGGTAATGTATATAGCATCGCAGTTACCAAAAACACGTACATCACCGTAAACTTCTATATATCCATAAAAATGTATACCCTCGTAAACTTCTGCATTACCAAAAACTTGAACATTATCAGAAATTTGTGCATCATCATAAACACGGGCGCCTTCATAAACCCATGCATTATCACCAACCCAGCAATCCCCTTCGTGACTTAAATTGCCCTCATGCTCTATAAACCCCCCTAAATCGCCTTTCTCGACGTTTCCAAAGTCTCGTAAGGCGCGAATGCGGTGGAGAGTTCTGCCATTAACTTCGATTGTTGCGTCTGTCAGTTCGTATTTCTTTTTTATCATAATAACCTCCTCTTAATGCATGCTTTGTCTTTTAAGCTCTTGAGACAGCACACCAATTCCTTTTGCTGTGACTTTTGCGCAAGGAATGACCTTTTCTATTCCATTTGCGGTTTGAAGTGTGATAGTTGGACAATCCATAAGTTTCTTTTGGATTTTGTCTTGATACGGTAGCAAATTTCCACCTGCTGCTCGTCTGTAAACCCAACCTTTTTGCTGTAAGAAGAGAATGAATTGTTTTGGTTGCATCTCGAGTATTTTAGCGGCTTCTGTAAGACCAAAGAGTCCATTATGACGCTGTAAGCTTTCAAGAGCCATGGCTTTTGGTGTTAAATCTTCAATGATGGTGTCTTTTTGATCTATTTGACCTTGTAGGTAATTCAAAAAGCCAATCATAGCCTTTGGACTTGAATAGTCGATTTGTGGTGTTACTGCTTGCTTTTCCAATTCTTGCCAACGGTCTATAATCCTAGCACGTAATGTCATGCTGTAACCAGAAACTAAGATAAGGCATTCACGCTTAGGGAGGTTGTAACAGTTTTGGGGCTTACCCTGTTTATCTAAATAGGTGGATCCAAATTTGGATTGACCCCCTTCAGGATATAATTCTCCTAACATTTGCCGAATATCACGCATAATATGCGCATGTTGCTTACCACATAACTCTGCAATTTCACGACTAGACATCGTTTGAACTGTTGTGTTTTGAAAATTGTTTTCAGATATTGTAATAAAGTTTTGCATCATCACCCCCCTTAATTAAGAAAAACACAAGGTTTGATATAATATTCTGCCATAGTTTCTATGACGTTCTGCTTGAGCAATTTTCCTTGCTGCGTGAATTTTGAAGTAATGATTATCGGTTTTATCTGTTTCTATTTCAGATTTTGGACAAATCTTCTGTCTGTTCCATTCTTGTTTTGTAAAAACAAAATCCACGCCTTCTTTTAGATCAAGCTTTTCAACACAATCGTTAAACCAAGTGGAAAAATCTTGTTTCAAATGTAAGTACCTATGCATTACATGGGCATTGACCATTTGGACATAACCGATTTTGTTGTCTACCTCGTTTTCAGGCGTGAGATATCCTTCACTATGAATATGAGTATCATGTGTGGTCATAAGTTTACTCTAATCAATTATTGATGGGAAAAGGGGAGGCGCTTTTAAAAGCGCCCTTCAGAATTTAAAGCACATCACAAGGACGCAAACGGTGTTGTTGTTCGTAAGTACCGTAAATCTCATCATTATATTTTTCGTCTGCTAAATCAGATAAAAGGTCATGGTAAGCAACACTCTCGCGTACAAAGTCATGAACTTTACTCTCCTCATGGAGATGTTCGATATTTTCTTTTACATATGCTTCTGCAATTTCTTCAGAGATATCTTCACAATTATTCTCAGAAGGATTGATGCGAAAGATTTGGATTGCATCATCTGCCTCGTCAATAATTTTTAGAACTTGGCTTTCATCCAGTGGTCCCGATCGACCAATGTTTTGATCATCATCATAGACAACTAATAAGATTTCATCAGAATTTATAAGAATTGGATTTTCCATAATTTCTCCTCCCTAACGCCTCTTGGCGATTGTTTGTGCGTGGTTTATGGAATATATATAATACGCATAATGCATACTTGTCAACAATAAAATATGCGTTATGTGTATTTTATTTTTAACGGTATAAAAATCTTGTAAGAAGATTTTTTCTAAATGACGATTCTCATGAAAGGGGAAGGTGAATGGTTATGAAAATAATAAAAAGTGATATAGAATTAGATAACAAAATAATGCATCTGGTTTCTACATTTAGTAATGAAAGAAAAAAAGCTTTTATTTTTTTTCTTCTGCATGCAGGCGATTTAAAAGGTGAAGAATTGTTTCTTTATCTGGTTGAGTTGTTTTTTGCAGTAGATTAATAATTTGCTCATCAACAGTTTGTTTTGTGGCAGGAATTGGAAAGGAGGGGCCTTCTCCCTCTCCAGTTAATAACCATCCTTCACTAATTCTAAATGCTTTTGCATATTTTGCAGATGCTCGTGATATTCCTCTTAATCCTTGTTCGTGCTGTATATAGCTAGAGTAGTTCCAGCCAAAATATCTAGCTGCTTCTTTAGCACTTCTAAAACCACGCGCTAAACGCGCTTTTATTAATCTAGCAGATTGGTCTATCGTGTTACTAAGCATTTTTATCTCCTTAATATATTCATATTGCATATAATTGGTATGCATTTCGACTTGACTTTTAAGTACTCATAATGCATATTATTTTTTATGGGAAAAATAGCAGTAAAACAGTTACGTAAAAATCTGAATTTAACTCTGAAAGAAATGGCAGCACAGTTAGGCGTCAACAAGTCAACAGTATGGCGTTGGGAAAAATATGGTGTTCCTTCAAGAGGAGCCGTTGCATATCTTCTCGAAGCGTTATGGAATGAACAATCTCCTCCAACGCCTTCTTTTGTCAAGGGTTCCACTGTTTGCATGAAGCCATTTGAACAAAATGAAATGACGAAGCTTCAATATGAAGAAAGAAAATAAAAATGGACAATTTCGCAACGATTATTGTGCTTTTTACGACCAATGTAATCACGATTTTTTGTTTTTATGTCTCTCATAAAAAAATGCAAAGCTCTACAAAGGTATTGCAAAGACCATATTACACTTTTCACATTTTGAAAGATTCAATAAAAGAAATGGATTTTCCAGACGGCAGCACAATTGTTTTTAGCGATTCTGATTGGAATTTTTCTCTTGATGCAAATGATAATTTGATAGTTCAAAGTACTTTAGGACCTTCATTATCGATAAAGGCATATAGTGATGCGCACGGTTTCAAAAAGCATTTCATAGATAGTTTACAGAAATACAATCGGTCTACACATTTAGTTAGTGCAGCGAGATGAAGCATGCAGTGTATTTTTGAATTGAGTGAGTTCATTTTTTTTAACTTATGACTACGCGCTCTGTCACAGCTCACGCATAAATAGGCAACAGCCTTAAGGGGGGATTATGATCACTAATTTATATTTAATGAAAGAAGGGGGCGCGCATGTCTAATGGTATGCCATGGATAAGATTCCATTTGTATGACTGGATAAGTGGTACAGATGGAATGACGTTAGAGCAAAGGGGCGCTTATATGACGCTTCTCGTTCGCATGTACGATAAAAAAGCACCAATTAAAGAAGATTTTGAAACGCTTGCACGTGCTTGCAATTGTTCGCAGAAAAAATTTGCAGCTATTGTCGAATACTTAATGAGGAATGATAAACTTGTTGAGACAGATAATGGATTGTGGAATACGCGCGTTGAAGAAGAACTAAAAGATTTTTCTGATAAAAAAGAGCACATATCGCAAGTTCGTAGTGAAGCTGGTAAAAAAGGTGCACAAGCAAAAAACAATACAAAACAACATGTTAATAATTTTGCTGAAGCAAATGACAAGCAAAACGTTTTTTTTGCTGAAGCAAACGCTAAGCAAAATCAAGCTATAAAGAACCAGAATAAGAATAATATATATAAAAAAAATAAAACTATCGTTTTATCAAAAAAAGAAATTGATTTTGAAGATTTAGAAATCACCGATTTGGTTCACGAGCCAATCGAGGTTGATGCTGTTGAGACCACATCAGAGCAAATCGCAACCTCATCAGACAACCAACCTTCCATTCACGAGCAAGAGAACGTTCCCAAAAAAGCAAAACGAGCGCAAGCTAATCGCGGTTGTCGATTGCCTGCGGATTTTGAACCCGATTACGATTTTGCCATCGAAGAGGGCTTGCCTCCAGAGCGCGTGAAAGTCGAAATTGCAAAGTTTCGAGATTTTTGGAAAGCCTGTGCAGGAAAGAATGCTATCAAACGTGATTGGCAAGCAACATGGAGAAACTGGGTGCGAAAGGCTATCGAGGTTTTAGAGAAAACGAAAAACACGAACAACAA
>NZ_JBHIRH010000037.1:0-2328 GCF_042196945.1 Bartonella sp. AA81SXKL
AGAATACTTATTTTTTTTAATGGTGATTTAGCAGAAATAGTTATCGTGCCTTCCTCATCCGTTCGGTTTAGTGCACTGGGTAAGCTTCTCAAAAGAGGAAAGCTGCCTATATTCTTATGCTGATCATCACCTTGAAATAAATTATTTTGTTTCTCTTCAATAGCAGAGGGCTCCTTTATCTCAACAAGCTGATGATTTAAACTTGTGGAAGCACTATTCACACGAGAAAATGCATCCGCTACATTCTTAGAACTTTGCTTACCCGCAAATGCAGTATCAAATGCACGTTGCGTTTGAAACTTAATATTAGGATTTAAATCTCTGAAGCCATCTTCATCCTCTATAAATGCAGAGCCACTATCTTGATATAATTTACTGCCAACAACATAGGCTGGTGGAATAGCTTTAAGCACATTTGTACCGCCACTAAAATCGTTTGATATGTTATTAAAAATCTGAGTATTAGCAGCAACAGGAGAAACATTTGATAAAAAGATAATCACTGAAGCCAATGAAAGCGCTTTAATAAACTGTAATCGATAAAGCGAGTAAGAATTTTTAAAATCACTCACCACCGGCGCTTTTGATGTGGTATATAATTTTTTCATAACAAATCCTCCAAGTAAAAAAACATATTCAGAACATAAAAAAAACATATTTCAGCGCTAGGGATGATTTTGGGATGTGATTTTATTTGTTCTTTACAAAGTTTAGGTTTGTCGCAGAGGCGAACAGAAGTAGTTAGGGCTCTGGCAAGGTTGCGATTAACGTTGATCAATGATTTTGTTAATGGTTTTTTAATTTTTTCCGACTGTAAGAAGTTTTTTTTTGTAACAAGATTCCTGAATTTTAGGGTGAGGAAATAGATGGAACGGATATGAAGAAGACATATTTGCACGTTATTGTGAGAGCTGCAGTTTATGGTTTTTAAAGTGAAAGAGCTCTTTTTGTATGTTTAAGAGGCTATAAGGTGTTATTGCAGGAAACGGTTAAGTCGTCTGGTGAATGACGTAGAGTGCTTGTTGTGAAATCATTGCACTTTTATCATAGTGATAAGTGAGACGTACTCTCGAGTTCTAGATTTTTTTCTCTTTAAGAGCTTTAAGATAAAATGAGGATGATTATGTGATTTTTCCATAACTCTTCGCACCTCCCTTTGCGAGAACTTTTTCCGTTTTTACCAGAATGAGTCTTACTAAAGACTATTTTTATGGTTTTATAGACTATTGAGTAAAATAGCAAGAGAAAAATGAATTTAACTATTTTTACAGAATGAGTCTTTCCGATTTATACAATCGTGAAATATCCTTATAACTTTAAAATTCATAGATTCCATGCATTATAGACTTGCCTAGAGGTTCTGTTTCATAGTTTGTTTGAGGCATCCCATTTTGATCAAAATGAGTCTTACTAATAATTGCCGCTGTTGCGTACCTCATGATTACTACTGCTATGTACAAGAGCAAATAAATAAAATAATAAAATGGGATTTTTAATTTTTTAAACGTATCCCCCAATGGATATTTTCTATCGATGAAATTATAGAACGTACAGTTTTAAAATACTGTGCGATTACGCACTCTATCAATTTATATGACAGTATTACTCTGTGTTTGTAAAATTTTTGTTAAAGTGCTTCACTTCTCACTAAAATCAATCTCACTAAGATTCTTATTATAGAATACATTGTTATGAGACTTTATAAGTATACTACTCTAAGGCTTCCTCTGTAAAATATTACTTCTCTATAATATAAAATTTTGCCCTTGTCTCATCAGACAAGGGCAAAACTTCACTTAAATTGTAATTTTTCATATTCTCTGGTGTTATTTTAATTTCAGAGTTATTCCACCACCTACTCCCCACTGACCTCCGGCACTGGTTGCTGATAGATTAGAACGAATCTTGCCATCTTCAGATGTATAACCTGCACCAATAGCAAAAGCAGATTGTCCACGCCAAAAACCGCCACCAAATGAAACACTCACAGATCCTGGGTCATCGAAGTAACGTAAGTTAGACACTGCCAAACCAATCGCCGCTGCTTGCCTGGCCTCTTTGCGCACATTCGTAATATCATAACTTAGTGCGTCAAACTTCATATCGGTATAGGATTTTGCCTCGTTAACACCATTATTGACTTGATCGTCCGTATACTTTTTCGCACTTTCAAGAGTAATCTTCATCTGCTCCTCGGTATGATCGTATAACTGACCACCATTCACTGCGTCCTTAGAGCCATGTTCAATTTTTCCATCTTTAACATTAGTAATCAAAACAGGCTCACTGTCATCGACACCTTTTAGAGTGATGCTACTGATTTTCTTT
>NZ_JBHIRH010000037.1:2428-4054 GCF_042196945.1 Bartonella sp. AA81SXKL
ATGCCCATCTCCCAATTTAGGTTTTTCACCAATAGCAGCGCCATCCCTTATATCAATAATCTGATTATTCAAAGCTGTGAAAGCACTATTTACGCCAGCAAAGGCATCTGCAACATTATTATATTTTTTCTCACTCTCATTACCATCCTTATCAAAGACTTTAACTGTAAAAGTAGGAGCACTCCAGTTCCCATCTTTATAGCTAGCACCACCGCCAAAAGACTTCGCAACCCCAGCGCCCAATTTATAAAGCTGGGAACCAGTGATTGCGTGATTCGATGTTGCGCTAACCAAACCATCACGAACACCAGTAATAAACCGCGCCTCATGAGAATTATTTGCAACGTCTACTATATAACCCCTTTTGTTCGCACCAATGGTAATAAGCCCTGCTGCATCTTGCTTAACAATCATATCAGACAAGATTTTATCAATTTTATTATTAATTTCTCTCTGATATATCCCCCAAACATTTCCCCAACCCGCAAACGCATTATCAATGGCTGTTCCAACCTCAAACTTAATAGTTTTTCCTATATTAAGTTTAAAATTGCTGAATTCATTCTTTACACCTCTGAATGCACTATTTACCCCTACAAACGCAGATCCAACATCTCTATACACGTTACCGTCAATTACATAGGTTGGCGCAACACTTTTAAGTATATTTGCACCACCACCAAAATACTCCGCTACATTACCCCACTTATCACAAGCAGAAACAGGAGAAGCATTTGATAAAAAGACAGCTACTGACACTAATGAAAGCGTTTTAATAAAAGGTAATCGATAAGACGAGCAAGAATTTTTTAAATTACTCACTGCTAGCGTGTGTGGTGTGGTATATATTTTTTTCATAATAAATCCTCTAAGTAAGAAAAAGATATTAAAAACATTAAAAAGACATATTCCGGTGCTATTAGGCTCCAGAGATCGTTTTTTCTTGTTTTATAAAAGATTAGGGTTGTCATAATGCGGAAGAGGACTATCTAAGATCTCAATGAGATAGAAGTCGACGTTGATCGATAGTCCAATTAATAGGGTTTTTGTTTATCCCCCTTTAAGGAGGGGTGTTTTCTTTTAGCAGAGCTTTTAAATTTAAAGGTGAAGAAAGGTGAACGAAGTATAGAAAAAACATGTTTGCGTACTATTATTTAGGTGTTGTGTGTTTAAGAGGCAATAAAGGATGTTTATTGCGGAAGGGAGTTAAGTTGTTTGATGAGTGACTTAGAGCGTTTTTTGTAGGGTTGTGCTTTTGTTGTGAGAATAAGCGAGGTACCCTCGAGCTTTGGATTTATATCTCTCAAAGTTTTTTGAAATAAAATGATAGTGATAGTGTGATTTTTTCATGATTTACTGCACCCCGCTTTGCAAAAAGATTCTTAGTATCTTTTAACCAACTTTTCACATTCTTACAGACTATTTAAAAAATAGCAAGAAAAAAATGATTTAAATTATTTTTTATTAATGTGTCTTTCTGATTTATGAAATAATTCTAAAATTCATAGCCTCATTGTCTGCACTTTAGGTTTTTATAAAAGTGCTAGTGCATTGTTATGCTTCAAATATCCCTATTTTGATCAAAGTGAGTCTTATTTAATTATTCCGGCTGCTGCATACAAAGAT
>NZ_JBHIRH010000037.1:4076-4373 GCF_042196945.1 Bartonella sp. AA81SXKL
AATAATAAACATAGTAAAAATGAGATTTTTTATCTCTTTAAGCATACCCCCCAATGGATATTTCTATTAATAAAGTTATAAACCGTACAGTTTTAAAATATTGTGCGATTGCGCACTCTATTAATTTATATGAAGGCATCACTCTGCATTTGTAAATTTTTTTTGTTAAAACGCTTCAATGTAACTAAAATCAGTCCTACTAAGATATTACTACAAAATACATTGTTATAAAACTTTATAAGTATACTACTCTATGAATTTCTGTGTAAAATATCACTTCTTTATAAAATGTTTACC
>NZ_JBHIRH010000038.1:0-4113 GCF_042196945.1 Bartonella sp. AA81SXKL
AAGGGTAAAGCCGAGGTTATTATAGCAAAACAACGCCATGGTCCGACAGGAATCGTTCCCCTTGCCTTTCAATCCGATTTTACACGCTTTAGTGATTTAGAACATAATGTAACACTTTAAATAATTGTTATTAGACAACTGAAAACATTGTAAAAACACATAAAACATGTTATGATCTTTACATCATTTAATGGGACTTACAAACATGCTTAATAAAGTGATTTTAATTGGTCATTTAGGTGCCAATCCAGAAAGCAAAACAATGTCATCTGGCATCGAGGTGGTCAATTTTCGAATGGCAACGTCTGAGAGCTATACAGACAAGGCAACCAATAAGAGAATAGACAAAACCGAATGGCATTCCATTGTGGTGTTTAATCCACGCTTGGCAAAAGTAGCACTCCAGTATCTGAATAAAGGCAGCAAAGTTTATATCGAGGGGCGACTACAAACCCGTAAATGGCAAGATAAAAACGGTGTTGATCGCTATGTAACAGAAGTCATATTGCCTCAGTACAAAGGCGAGTTAAAGCTTTTAGATGGCAAAAATGATGATAATCAAGATCAGTCATCTGCTTATGACAGAAGCATTTACAGACCTCTTGATACGCCCCATACCGTTATGAATGACAGTGTTCCTTTTTAAGGATATTATTGAATGAGGAAAGTGATCATGTTAAAGCAATTCTGTAAAGTTGTATATTTTGTGGGGTATGAATGATATGTACCAAGTTCAGCAAATTGCTAACTTCTTTCTTGAAAAGGGACGTGAAGAGAATATCCCAATTTCTCCTATGAAGCTCATTAAACTGGTGTATCTTGCGTATGGATGGATGTTAGCAGCTACAGGTAAGCGTCTCTTTCCTGATCGTATAGAAGCATGGCAGCATGGTCCCGTGATTCCGGCTCTTTATCATGAGTTTAAAGATTGGGGAAGGCGTTTTATCGATTGCTATTCTCGAACAGTTGATTTAGAGACAGGAGAAATTTTGATTCCTAAAATTCCTAAAGAATCCGCTGATAAATATACAGTTAAATTATTAGAGATCGTCTGGAATGCTTATAAAAATTTTTCACCTTGGCGCTTGCGCAATGAATCTCATGAGAATGGATCTCCGTGGGAGAGAGTATATGATTGTGGGCAATTTGGTGTGAAGCTAAAAGACGATGACATCAAAGAATATTTCACACAAAAAATTAACGGGTATTTACAAGAGCCGGAAAAAAAATAAACACCTTCATCTTAAGCAACTTCAACGTGCAAGTGATGCTGTTGGAAATCAATCTATTAGAGTGATTGCAGATTGTCTTCCGAGGAGAACTGTTCATTATGCTGTTACAGAACAAGAAATAAATCTATTAAAAGATCACGCAACGTCTGCATGTCGTTTTCATGGAATAATGGGGACTTTATTGGGTACGCTTTTAATTTTGTCCATAGAACTATTTTGGGATAAAAGTCATTTAAAAATTAAGCTAGTTTTTATAATTATAATATCGATCATTCTGGGTTTGTTATTCTTTTATAGTCTAAAGTTCAAGTCAAAAGCAGAGGAAATTTGGCAAAATATTAAACAGGAATCTGGGGACATAAGTGAAAAAAAATAAAAAGAGGGGACGCCCTAAAATAGCAGGGCAGATAAGAGAACCAAACGGACGTATATCACGTGCAAAAGCACCGCGTGAAGCCGTTGATAAATTGGCAATAGAAATGCGTGCAAAGCGCTTCGGTTTAACGCTACAGGAGGCAAAAAATCCACTTTCTGGTACCTATATCGGGCGGCTTTGTTTGCAAGGCGTGATTACTCAAGAGCAATATGATGCCGCGCAACAGTACCTACAGATAAGAAACGACTATTTGTGTGCAAAAGGCTTGCCAAGTGCTGTTTATAATGAAATTCCGTCATCTTCTGATGATAAGGCAAGAGACAAGTGGGTAGCATTTGCAACAGAGCAGTTTATAAACATGCAAGAGGCACTAAAAGAAGCCCAGTGTCTTTATAGACAGTACAATCTTTACGCAGCGCTACAGTACCTCGTTATAGAAGATCAAATGCTACCACATCTTGTGAATTCACTGCGGGTTGCTCTTAACGTGCTTCAGAAACATTTTGATCGTTAAATGACAATCTCTATTACGGTTTCATTATATAGTATATCGTTCGTAAGTCTCTACAAAACCTAGCTGTTTTTTTTATGCCTCTCCCATTATCGACTCTCATACTAGACACTAAATCAACAACTTGTGTTTCGGGGTTAATGCCATTTCCACTCGGAGAACTAAGAAATTTTTTTGCGTAATAAAACATTGGATCTGTACTACTCATAGACATGTTGTATGCCCAAATAAAATTTTCTTCACTCCAATTATGTTCATAGCGTAAAGTATTTATTACACTAGGTAGCATCGCCCATGACATCTCCTTATTATAATCACCCCTTAGTAAATTCACAAAGCGTCCACATAAAACAATAAGTATGTGACGATGCCATACAGTGTCAAATTTGGCAGTTATATTTTGATAGCCATTTTTGTATGCAAATTGATTTGCTTCGTGTTGCTTGTCGAAATGCGTAAAGTCTTCATATTCTTTACTTGCATATTTATCGTAAAGTTGATTGTACTGCTCTATAGTATCTACACGTGTAAATGTACGTGTAAATCCAAATGACGCTGATGCAGATAGCGCTGATATAGAAAAGAAAGCTATAAATGTTATGATGCGTGTTATGGATAATGGTTTCATTATTTTGGATCCTTAATTATTCATAAGCGCTGTTTAACCGATTCCCTTTGAAATTATCAATATGTGTTATTTTTATGTTGACAAAGTGTAGCAAATCGTATTTAATGACATTGCTGTACTTAGGCGTATTGTGTCTAGAGAGGGAAATGTACAGTTCAAAATCCCCGCAAATGCGGGGTTTTTTATTATCTGGAGGGCGTATTTTATGACATCAGAAAATACACATCAGGCTCCACAACCCATTAAAAAGCGTATACCCCCAAAGGCAGGTCAAGGGCGTGTCAAAGGCGTTCCGAATAAGATGACGCGCATTTTAAAAGAAGCAGTGGTTAAGGCTGCTGAGAATGCTGGGAATAAAATTGGCAAGGATGGTTTGATCTCTTATTTGGAAAAGCAGGCTATGGAATGCCCCGCTGCTTATTTAGCGTTGCTTGGTAAGGTGTTGCCTTTACAGGTAACAGGTGAAGATGGGGGAGCCATTAAGATCATAACGCGTGTAGAAATCGCGCCTTTGGTTAATGACAACACGACAGATTAATATTGTACCAAAACTCATTCCTATTTTTGATGGGGATGCTTTGGTACGAGCGGCGTGGGGTGGACGAGGGTCTGGAAAGACAAGATCATTTGCATTGATGGCGGCTTTAAAAGGCTATCAATTTGGTATGCAGGGGATATCGGGGACCATTCTTTGTGCACGTCAGTTTCAGAATTCTTTGGCAGAAAGTTCATTGGAGGAGATTAAGCGCGCCATTGAAGCGCACGACTTTTTAAAGGACTATTACAAGGTTGGGGAATCTTCGATTAAGTCGATAGATGGTCGCGTAGCCTTTCAGTTTTCTGGTCTGGACCGTAATATTGCGAGCATTAAATCGATGGGGCGCATTTTGCTTTGTTGGGTTGATGAGGCAGAGCCGGTAACAGAGACGGCTTGGCAGACGCTTATTCCAACGTTGCGAGAAGAAGGCGAGGGGTGGCGAGCAGAGTTATGGGTGACATGGAACCCGTTGCGAGAGAATGCCCCCGTTGAGAAGCGGTTTCGCTTTTCAGACAATGAGGCAATCAAGCGTGTTGAGATCAACTGGTCAGACAATCCGAAGTTTCCCAAGATCTTGAATGAAGCGCGGCTTGATGATCTGAGAAACCGTCCAGAGACCTATAAGCATATCTGGGAAGGGGCTTATCTTACAGCGGTTCAAGGCGCTTATTATCAGAAAGAGATGTTGGCAGCCGAGCAGGAGGGGCGGATAGGGCGTGTTGCTCGTGACCCTTTAATGCAAATACGTGCTTTTTGGGATATTGGGGGGACAGGCGCCAAGGCAGATGCCACGGCGATATGGATAGCGCAATTTGTTGGTAGAGAGAT
>NZ_JBHIRH010000039.1:0-3984 GCF_042196945.1 Bartonella sp. AA81SXKL
AAGCCAAGGGTAAAGCCGAGGTTATTATAGCAAAACAACGCCATGGTCCGACAGGAATCGTTCCCCTTGCCTTTCAACCCGACTTTACATGCTTTAGTGATTTGGAAAAATAGGAGCAGAAAAATGCGTTAAAGAGAGCTTTAAATACCCTTGAAAGGTCTTTGAAGACCCTTTAAAACTCTTTGAGAAAAAATAAATTGGTACAAAACCTAGTGTCAAAATATACAAAACCTGCTGGCAAGCTACACCCGCTGGCAAGCTACAAAGTTATAGCACCATAAAAGTGCTGTGGCGGAGGGGGTGGGAGCGTTATATTTATATAAAATCAATAAGTTATATAAAAGTTCGGGAGTTTTGATTCCGTTGATTATTTTAACTTATTTTATGTCTATCCCGAACCTTTTTGTAGCTTTTTGATTGCTTCTATTGCAAGTCGTTTTCTATCAGCTGTTTTGGTATAAAGGGATGCCATTTTATCTTCTGTCCAGCCAAAAAGCGCTTTCATTTGCGAAACTGTCGCACCAGCATTGGCTGCACGTGTTGCTGCTAATTTTCGCAATCCGTGCGCTGATTTTTTAATACCCGCCGCATTACATGCTTCACGAAAGAGGTTGCCAAAACTTTCTTTGACAAGCTTATTTCCACCTTTACCACAAATAAATGTTTCATCTCCAATAGGTCCAATTTTAAGTATTTCTGCGAGTTCTGGCAAAATCGGGAGAAAAACATCTGTTTTAAATTGGCTCTTTTCTGTTTTGAGATAAATGATATTATCTTTGACGTCTTTCCAGCCGATACGAACGGCATCACCACGACGCAAGCCTGTATAAAGAAGAACATCAATCCAGACGCGTTCATGTGTACCATGTGACCAACGGTGATAATATTTGTCTATGTCCTCTTCTAGCCATGGCAGTAATCCCCCACTGTTTAAAGATTTTGGTGCTTTTAATTAAAAGCAGGATTTCTATTCAAAAGATCATTATCAACCGCCCAATTAAAGAGACTGTTTAAAGAGGTCAAAAAATGTTTTACCGCCGCGGGGGTCTCTCGCCTTCTATCTACGGCTTCAAGAATGTGTTGTTTGTTTATGCTTTTATATGCACGATCACCGATATGTTTAGAAACATTATTCAGAATTCGATATTTAACTTTTTTAGTAGATTCTGATTGATTATGCCATTGCATGCTTTGTAAATACTGATGCAACAACCAATCGAAAGACCCTTCTGTGAGTCTGGTACGCCTCTTTGTTTTGGAGGAGCCATTTTGAGCTTGTTTAATAGCCAGCGTATAATTATCAACAAACTCTTGCGTTCCATAGGTTCCTTCAATCCGAAACCGTGGTCCATGACCAATACGTACATACCATATAACTTTACCATGGCGTGTACGTTCACGAACAAGATGCGGCGGACGGCGTTTTGGCATGGCTAAAACTTTATACCGTCGACAGAGGGGCAACTTTTGCTGGTCTCGTAGTCTTCTTGCTCGTTTTCAAGTGGTGGAAAATCGTCAATGCTATAAGTATTATCTGTCGTTGTTGGTGTTATGGTTTTATTGATATGAATTAATAATTCCCCTGTAGGTTTGATTTCTATGAGTTCACATCCTTGTTTTTTAGCTTCTCTTAAAGCACGAGCAATAGCTGGTTGCGTGATAGTAGGTGGGCGGTGTGGCATGTTTATTCCCCTTCATTGAGATGTAATTCCCCCGTGGTGTGAATCACGCTGGTGTTTAAAAGTTGGTTTTTCGGTGTTAGAAACGGCTTATAGAGATACTATAAGATTAGTAGTTCGTTATTTTCTCATCTGGTTTTTTCTCTAGTTGAGATTCTTCTATCGTCATCAATCCAGTCGTTCCAACATACACATGCATCACCGTAAATTTTTGCATGACCGTAAATATGCGCATCACCGTAAACTTGCGCATTGCCGTAAACACGCGCCCTATCGTAAATGTATGGCTCTTCGTAAACTTGTGCATTGCCATAAACTTCTGCATTATCAAAAACGCTAGGTTCACCGCAAATATATGCATCACCGTAAATTTCTGCATGACCGTAAATGCATGGTTCATCGAAAACTTCTGCTTTGCCATAAATACGAGAATTGCCGTAAACATGTGCATAACCGTAAACTTGTGCATTTTCGTAAACCTTAGCATCACCAAAAACCTTGGCATAACCATAGACTTTTGCATAATCCCCAATCCAGCAATTGCCATCATGACTTAGATTGTCTTCTTTCTCGATATAGCCGCCAAGATCACCTTGCTTGACGTCCCCCAAATCTCTCAGTGCACGAATGCGGCGGAGCGTTCTGCGCCCAACTTCGATTGTTTCATCTGTCAGTTCATATTTTTTCATCTGGTCTTTTCTCCAGTTGATATGGCGTTATAGTCATCAACGTGTGCGCTACGGTAAACTTCTGCATCACCGTAAACTTTTGCTTCTCCGTAAATTTCTGCCTTATCGTAAACACGTGCTTCATCGAAAACGCGTGCATCATTGTAAACTTTTGCACGCCCATGAACATGTGCATTGCCAAAAACCAAGGCATCACCAAAAACCTTGGCATAACCATAAACCTCTGCATTATGGGAAACGCATGCATTACCGTAAACTTCTGCATGATCATAAATTTTAGCATCACCATAAATCCTTGCACTATCGCCTACATGTCCGTCTTTAACTTTTGCATTGCCATAAACTTCTGCCTTATCGGAAACATATGCATAACTGTAAACATGTGCATTTTCTAAAACTTTTGCATAATCGTAAACGCGTGCACAACCGTAAACCTCTGCCTTATCGTAAACACGTGCTTCATCGAAAACGCGTGCACAATCGTAAACCTCTGCCCTGCCGTAAACGCATGCCTCACCGTAAACTTTTGCTTCTCCATAAATTTCTGCACGACCGTAAACGCGCGCTTCATCGAAAACGTGTGCGCTCTCGTAAACACGTGCATTATCGGAAATTTTTGCTTCATCGAAAACAAGTGCATTGCCATAAACACGGGCATCTCCAAAAACACAAGCCTTATACCAAATCCAACAATTGCCCTCATGGGATAAGTTGCCTTCATGTTCTATAAGACCGCCTAGGTCGTCTGCTTTAATACCACCAAAGTCTCGTAAGGCACGAATGCGGTGGAGAGTTTTGCCATCAACCTCAGTTGTTTCATCAGTAAGTTCGTATTTCTTTTCCATGGTTTATTTCCTTGATTTGCGTACAATCCACCCGTGGCGTGAATCACGCATTACTTGAAAGTGTTAAGAAGGGTGGGGGTGCGGGGAGGAGAGAGCACCCCCATAGGTTTAAGCAGCTTTTGCCAAAATCTTTTGCATCTCTTGTTCTATTTCCCCTAAAAAGATTTCGACAGCTTTATTAATCTCTTCAATGTATTGCTCATCACGGTTGATGCGTTTGATTTTCATTCTCAAACCAGTAGATCTGCCTACAAAGTTTGGATTATAGCTCATGAAATGACACCATTTGCGTCCTGTGCACGCCATTTGGAATTGCATTTGTGCGATATATTCAGGCTTGATTTCGTCATATATAAAGAAGCGCAAATGCGTGGTTGATTGTGGGCATTTGACCTCAACTAAGCCGTCCTCTCCAATCAACCCATCAGGACTAGCCCCCGCCATTTCCATTTTTGGGTGGGGGATAAACCCGCATCTTGTGACTTCTGCGTCATAAATGAATTCATATTCTCTCAAGGCATTCTCTTCATGTTCAATGCCCCATTGCATAGCCGCGGTTGTATAAGATTGGCTTATTTCACCTATTAAGCGTTCTGTCATGAGTTTGATTTTGTAGTCTTCATATTTGCTTGTAGGCAAACCTTTTGCTGTCTTACTGAGTATATTGTAAACGTTTGAAGCAGTGACTTTTCCTAAGCGCGCTTGAAACCATTCTGCTGTTCTTTGTTCCATCTCACACCGCCGTTCCCTGTTCGTGTGGCGTTTCTATAT
>NZ_JBHIRH010000040.1:0-3822 GCF_042196945.1 Bartonella sp. AA81SXKL
TGCATTTAAGCCAAGCCAATCCAAAACATCTGGTCATTTGTGAAGGCATTGAAACCGGTCTGGCTCTTTTGTCTGGGCTGTTATCAGAGCCCGTTGATTTATGGGCGTCCCTTTCAACCCTATGAAAATGCAAAATAGATATAAAATATCTATTCTAATAGTACCTATTGAAGAAACAGTAAAAATACATTACATTAGAACTACTTTGTAACACATTAAGTGGTCGTAAAATGGCTGAGACAACATTTACCTTTCGCGTCGATGATGTATTAAAAAATGAATTTTCCAAAGCAGCAAAGGCGTGTGATAGATCTGGTGCACAATTATTGCGCGATTATATGCGCGATATCGTAAAAGAACAAAAAGAAAAAAGTGCATACGATTTATGGTTTCGGGAACAAGTTCAATTAGGGATAAATTCTGCTAATGCAAGTGATATAATGTCTTCTGAAGAAATCGAAGCAGAAGCAAAAGAATGGCGCTTAAAGACACAAAGTAAACTAGATAGATCAACTTTATGAAGCTAATTTGGACACAAGTAGCACACGTTGACCGCAAAAAGATACGTGAATACATATCACAAGATAATCCTTCCGCTGCCTTAAAGTTTGATCAACTTTTATCTGAAAAAGTAGAAAAACTTGTTAAATTTCCTACCCTTGGTCGTTTAGGACGAATTGTAAATACACGTGAACTTATTGTACATCCAAATTATATCATGATTTATGATATTTCAAATGGCGTTGTGCGTATTTTACGTGTGCTCCATACAAAGAAAAAATTTCCTTAATCAACTGTATTTTTATTTATTTTGTAATTGAAGAAAATTATTTTCTACAATACTGCGCTCCGTATCAGTAAATAATGATAAATTATTATTTTTCTAATATTGCGAATATGATTGCATAATGCACTTTGCACACCGCTTAGTTTCTACTCGTAAAAATGAAGATGACACTATTGTCAATGATGTGTCTGTTGAAAAGCTTGGGGAACTCTTAAAAGAAAACCCCCGTGGTCTCTTAATGGTGCGTGATGAATTGGCTGGCTTTTTAGCCAATCTAGAAAGAAAGGAATATCAATCAGACCGCGCCTTTTATTTAACAGCTTTTAATGGCGATGATCAATTTACTTATGACCGTATAGAGCGTGGAACCATTTTTATCCCTTATGTCACTTTATCCATGATTGGAGGCATTCAACCTTCACGCATTATTCCGCTCATTCAAGCCATACACCGTGGAATAAACGATGACGGTTTATTGCAACGCTTTCAAATGATTGTCTGGCCCGATGACAATAAAGAGTGGCAATTGGTTGATAAACCGCCCAATCAAGAGGTCTGGCAAAAGTATGAAGGGGTATTTCGCTCTTTTCGTGATAAACGCTTAGGTTCTCCCGAACAACCACTGATCATGCGTTTTTCTGCTGAAGCACAAGTGAAGTTTTATGAATGGTTAGAGCATCTTCATAAAGAGGCAAAAGGAGGTAGTTACTCAGAAAGCTTACAATCGCATCTTTTAAAAATGCCAAAGACCATAGCAAGTCTTGCGTTGATTTTTGAACTTCTTGACACTGGTCGTTTAGAAATTGGACTCTATGCCATCACAACAGCGTTGCGTTGGACAAGTTATCTGTTAAGTCATGCCAAAAGACTTTATGCGGCGGGGGATACATTAACAGCAGAGCGTGCAAAATTAATTGTCGAGCGTTGTGATTGTTTACCCGATGTTTTTACAGCAAGGGATGTTTATAAACGTGATTGGAAATATTTAACAGACAATCAAACCGTTAAGCAAGCTTTAGAGCTTTTATGTCGTTGTAACTATATTCGTGAAATCTCTGGAGAGAATAACTCCCAAGGCGGTCGACCTACCATACGTTATGAATGGCACCCTTTAGTGAAAAGTCATAAGACATCACACTGAGGCAATTTGGAAATCTTATAAAACATTAAACAATATAACAGTGAACCTTTAAAGCACTTCCCATCATTAGTTTTTGGGGGGGATGGGGGTTTTGGGGGGTCTTTTTACCCCCCCTTATATATATTTTTTAGTCAAAAATAAAAGTTATTATATTTCAATAAGTTAAGCTTTCAAATAAACAACCTATATTAAACATAACACATAAATACAATTTTTAATATATATCTAAGAGGGTTTTGTAGGTGTTTTGGGGGTTTTAAAAACAGACAAAACCTATCAAAATACTCATTCTGATATTTTAAAGCACATAGTACATTTATCTTGATGAATACGTGAAATGAATAGCAAATTTCACTACTTTGCTGATCTTATTCCATGTCATGGGCTGTTGATAAGCAGCCTTAAAGACCCCTTTTGAAAAAAAATTATCCGCTTTTTAGCATTTTCCGAATTTTTCACACTATTCATTCAAAATGGATTTAATAAGCTTCATTTTGATTCTTTTGAAGAGAATTAATCAATAGAATATATTGTCATGGAGTTTATTCTTTATGCTTCGCCCTCATCATTCTGATAATGAACACGTCACTTTACGCTCTCTCTTAGAATATTATCGTCAACAAGCAAAATCACCCCGTGAATTGGGAACATTGTTTGAAAATCTTGTCATGGCTTATCTTATGCATGACCCTCTCCATTATGGACGATATGAAAAGGTAGAAACCTATTATGAATGGGCTGAAGAGCGTGAAGGTTGGAATAAAAATGATATCGGCATTGATCTGGTGGCAAAGCTTCGCAATCAAGAGGGATATGTGGCTATTCAATGTAAGTTTTATCAAGCTGACCATCAGATCAGTAAAAAAGATATTGATAGCTTTATCGCTGCATCTGGAAAAGACATCTTTAAATATCGACTTCTCGTTGACAGCACAGAAGTGGAATTAAGTGACAATGTGAATGCCATGATTAAAGGACAAGCGATACCCGTTTATCGTATTGACCTTCGTCATATGGAAAACAGTCGTATAGACTGGCAAATATTTGCAACGAAAAAAGAAATTGTTCTGAAATCAACAAAAGAGCCTCGTCCCCATCAAGAAGAAGCCATCAAGAAAGTCTGTGAAGGTTTAAAAGAAGCAGATCGTGGCAAGCTGATTATGGCATGTGGTACGGGGAAGACTTTCACCAGTTTGAAGATAGCAGAAACCCTTGCTGGGAAAGGCAAGCGTGTTTTGTTTTTGGTACCTTCTCTGGCTTTAGTCTCGCAAACAATCCGTGAATGGACAGCCGATGCACAAGTGCCCTTGCGTTCCTTTGCGGTGTGTTCGGATACAAAAGTAGGCAAGCGCCGTAAAAACCAAGATGATATTGTTGGCATGGAAACATCAGATCTTGTTCTCCCTGCTACAACAGATGCAAAAGCCCTTGCCAAAGAAGCTCGTGAAAACCTAGCAAATGCAATGACGGTTATCTTTTCAACCTATCATTCTATCCAAGTGATTTCGGATGCACAAAAAGAGCATGGATTACCCGAATTTGATTTAATCATTTGTGATGAAGCACACCGTACGACGGGGGCTTCATTGGGAAGTGAAGACAATGAATCTGAATTTATCAAGGTTCATGATAACAGCATCATTTGGGGCAAAAAACGTCTGTATATGACAGCAACGCCTCGTATCTTTAGTGATACTGCTAAAAGGCGGGCGGATGAGATTAATGCTGTTTTGGCATCTATGGATGATGAAACCCTTTATGGCAAACAACTCCATCATTATACATTCGCGGAAGCTGTCGATAATGAACTGTTAACCCCTTACAAGATTGTGGTCTTGGGTATTAATGAAACCTATATCACACCAGCCATACAGGAGATTATTGCCAATGAAAA
>NZ_JBHIRH010000041.1:0-3591 GCF_042196945.1 Bartonella sp. AA81SXKL
TCTGTAAACCAAAAGGGAGTCTCTACCTGTGGACTTCCTGCTATTTGGTCAAATTCTTGATTACACTTGTCCAAAGCATCCCCACTCAAACCTACACACTCTTCGTCTATAGCTCTCTTTCGCCTTGTCACGGGCGCTTCAGTAGAAGAAACATCCCGTTTTTTTCGAGAAGAAAGACCTTCTGATGACTCCGGACCTATAAAATGTTCATGCGCTTTTAAAGAACAGGGTTGTATACTTGCAAAAGAACGCCAAGGGTCTAAATTGCGTTCATTATCAAGTCCCCGTAAAAACATTCCTCGAAAATCGGGAACATTAAACGTCGTGGCGCCATCCCCTTCTCCCCACGTCGTCCCTATCGCAGAAAATAAATCCCAATAAACATACCGTGAATAAGCACTTCCATCACATGGCAACCAACCATCTGGCAAGCGCTCCATTGCAAACGGTCCTATCAGACCGGAAGGTAAACGTTTTAAGGAAGAAACTTTGCCCCTTGTCGGGTTGAGAACTTGCCAACCCGTAAGCTCTTCATCATACACAAGCGTATAAAGACAGCCATCTTGTATCTCTCCTCCCGATAAGGCTAATAAACCGGTTTCTGTTGCCTTATAAACGGGCTTACCGGCTAAATTATTTAAAGCAATTGTTGTCGCCCCAACATTCTTGCCCTTCGCTTTAAAACAAACCGATATGCCATTCTTATACTCTAAAAATGCCGATTGGCTTAGAAGCCTTATCACGCTCGTCTTTTGGTTATTATCAACCGTCACAATCCCTTCAAGCACGCCGCCCGTATCCGATAAATACTCACTTATCCTTTGCATCATAAAACGAGCGCTATTATTAACCGTGTTAGGGTGCTGTCCCTCTGACCAATTAATTAAAGCATCAGCACCACCATTCTCAGATGCTGTTAAAGACCAATCATAAATCGTGGACATCTAAACCTCACGTCTTGATTCCAAACACAACACTCATATTAATCGGGCGCGTCTCACTTATACCTGAACTTGCCAATGCAACATCACGCATGTGAAGGTGGGAATGGGGAAAGGCGAGCTTATGGTGCACGCGTATATCCTCTGCCCTCACGCCCAAACGTTCAGCAAGCTTCAATCTTTGCTGGTCATTCAACACATATCCCCAGATGATCGTCATATCACCATGCCAACTCTCTTCCTGATTTTCATCATTCAAAATCGTAAAGGATTGACCCCCATGGTCATGCTTTCTCATTGCGTCATTTTGTAAAGTGCCAAGATAACGAAAGCGGTCTATCTCGCGGTCATCATCAACACCTCGTAAAAAAACACCACGCAAATCGGGAACATTAAACTTCGTCCAACTATCAGCGCCTCCCCACCTGATCCCTATCGCTTCATAAAGAGCAGGATAATCACGACGCAAATAAGCCTTCCCATCACATGGTAACCAGCCATCTGGCAAAACTTGCATCCCAAAAATCCCTATCGTCCCTAGTGGATAAACAGGGATAACCGGCTCTTGCGATAAAGAGAGAGGCGTAGGATTTAAAACTTGCCAAGCATGATCCCTATAAACCAAGCTATAAATGCACCCCCTTTGAAGCTCGCCTCCCGATAAAACACGGAGACCTAATTCCGTCGCCTTGTAAACAGGTTTAGCGGCTAAATCATTCAAGGCAATTGCGGTTTCCCCAACATTCTTGCCCTTCGCTTTAAAATAAATTGATATCCCATTCTTATACTCTAAAAATTGCGATTGGCTTTGAAGTCTTATCAACGTCGTCTGGTGTTCAGCATCAACCGTAAAAGTGCTTTCAATCACACCACTCGTATCCGATAAATACTCACGCACACGTTGCATCATCACACGAGCACTATTATTCAGACTACTAGGACGTTGTCCTTTTGACCAATCAATCAAATCATCACAATAGGCATTCAAGGAGGCATTTAAAGACCAATCATAGATCGTCGACATCTTACACCTCATGTCTTAATCGCAAACAGAACACTCACATTAACTGGACGCGTCTCGCCTTCACCAGTGCTCTCCAAAACAACCTCTTGGTTCTCATCAAGAGTATGAGAACTTACAATGTAGCCCCCTAAATTCTCACGCTCTATGCCCATAAAATTCGCTAGAGAACTCCCCCCAAACAAGCCTAGACGATAACCCAACACATCTGTCGTATTCCCATCCCAAAAGTTTTCGTTGCTGGTAAAATGAGACATCGAAAGGCTCTGTCCTTGATGTTGATGCGACTCGATTAAATCTGTTTGCACACTTGCAAAAGAACGCCCCTCATCAATATTGCGCCCTCCATCAAGCCCTCGTAAAAACATCCCTCGAAAATCGGGAACATTAAATGTCGTGGCGCCATCACCCTCTCCCCAAACCGTTCCTATCGTCTCAAATAAATCACCATAATCACGACGCAAATAAGCCTTCCCATCGCAAATTAACCAATCCTTTGGAATCCCACGCATGCCAAACGTTCCTATAAAACCCGTGGGATAAAGACTGCTTTCTTCTTCTTCTAAAGGGAGTGGGGTAGGATTAACAAGATGCCAATGATCTCCATTATAAAACAATGTATAAATGCACCCTTGTTGGATTTCCCCCCCTGATAAAAGCGATAAACCCGTTTCCGTTGCTTTATAAACCGGCTTGCCATCTAAAGCATTTAAGACAATCGTGGTCGCTCCAACATTCTTACCCATAGCCATAAAGCGCAAAACGATACCATTCTTATACTCTAAAAATTGCGATTGGCTTTGAAGTCTTATCACACTCGTTTGTTGGACATGATCATTTGTAACAATGCCTTCAAGCTCTCCACCCGTGTCTGACAAGTATTCCTTTACGCGCTGCATCATCACACGGGCGCTTGTGTTCACACTGCTAGGATGCTGTCCTTCGGACCAATCAATCAAATTATCCACGCGCGTATTATCCGACGCTCTAAGCGACCAATCATAAATCGTTGACATTTCTCGTGAATCCTAGCTTCTGTAAAATGGTCCGTAAAATGCCCGCATGAATTGCGTCATCAAAGGATTATCATCATCATCACTCTCTTCTTCTTCCGAAGCCTCTTCTTGTGATGCTAATAATGCCCTTAAAACCTCTAACAAGTTGTCTCTATTTCTAATGCCACCATGCGCTGTAGGACTTGCTCTATGAGGCTGCCCACCATACATCTGTAATACACGGTTGACAAAATCACTTGCACGCATAGCGTTGTTTCCACCATTCAAGCCAACCGCATTGCTCCCAACAATTTGCGCCGCATTGGCATGGGGATTTTGAAGAAGCCGCGCGGCTCCTCCTGCCCCTTGTTGATGGGCTAAATACAATTCCGCTTCACTAGGCGCTCTTCCCAAAAGGCGGCTTAAATGATTGCGATTATCAAGCGTCAACCGCCCCATGGCATCTGCCGCTTGCATGGGATCAAAACGATCCTGCAAACCATATTGTTTGGCGGTGCTGTCTATAAATTGATACAACCCACCCGCAGAAGAACGGGGATTCCTTGCATTCGGATTGCCTCCACTTTCCACTTGCGCAACACGGTACAAATAACTCTCTGGCAAACCATAACGC
>NZ_JBHIRH010000042.1:0-3447 GCF_042196945.1 Bartonella sp. AA81SXKL
TGGCTTTCATCCAGTGGTCCCGACCGACCAATGTTTTGATCATCATCATAGACAACTAATAAAATTTCATTGGAATTAATAAGAATTGGCTTATCCATAATTTCTCCTCCCTAACACCCCTTGGCGATTGTTTGTGTTAATTTATAATATATTTATATAACTATAATTATATGAATAAAATAAGACAAAGCTGTAATTGGAGCTTGTAAATGGATCAACGAGAAGATTTTAAAAATTTGACTAAGTCAATACGAGTCAAATTTAATTGGACACAATCAGAAATGGCTAAAACGCTTGGTGTAACTCAAGCCGCTGTTTGTAAGTGGGAAAAAAGAGGATCGATTTCCGTAATAAATTATCTCAAGCTACAAAAGTTGAAAGATGGTTCTAGCTCTATGCCTGCTTTTATTGCTGCTTCTACAGATAACAACAAACACCCACAGCATAATTCACAGGCTTAAAGAAGAAAGATCATGAGAAACGGAATATTGAAGAAGATCTACACCCAGTTTTGTAGATTAATAGGTTGTAATACGAAAATGAAGAATGGAAATAGATTGGTGGAAGAATGGAGAAAAGTACCATGTCGTGACTGTAGCGTAGAAGATCTTGTGAAACGACACGAAACTCACACAACAATTCTTAAAAAACGAGAAGAATGGCATAAGTCAAAATTTGATAGTTGGATGAGATGGCATGAAGCAACTCTTGCAGAGCGAGATAAGTCAATTGAACAACAGCAAGTAGTACTTGAAAACCTATCCTCTTTAATTAAGCAAAAAAATAAGACCCTGTATGAACAAAGATTAAAGTTGGCTTCACAAATGGAGCTAATTGATAAATTAAATAATAAAATCATTTGCTTAATTAACAAAAAAGAAGAACCAAAATTGAGAGATTTTATTTTCGCAGGAGAACTTTTTTAACTTGCGTCATTTGAGCCACAAATGAGGATTGTTAATTAACAATGAATCATTGCGAGGTTCCTTTTTCAAAAACATTTTTGCAAGACAAGCAATCACAACGCGCTCTGTCACAACAGCACCCTTCACACTCTTAAAGAAGAAAGATCAGAGATGATAGATGTCCCACATATCACTATAAGCAAGGTCCAGTTGATTGATCTTGTTAATAATATTGGAGAGGCAACCATATATTATGGTGTCCGTTCGCCTCAAGATGCATCTTTTGAAACAAGAATAGATCCCTCATCGACAGGTTATTTTGTCTATATGCTGTATAGTATCTTTGCGCGTGATGATAGAAATTATTTTCCGTTATTGCCGTACGATGATTTTAATCAATGGTTTTCATCTGCGTTTACGCAAGTTTTTACAACTTGGTTTGATAATTATTTTTCTCAAGAGTTGTTATCTTTTTATCGCTTAAATGAGCTGATCTTGTTTATGATCTTAGTCAAAGATAAGCTTGATCTCTTAAGGCTTGATCTCTTAAGGGATGAAGTTATCAAAAAAAGAAATCAAATTAATAAATCATAGCATAAAAATGTTTGCCTAAGTGAGTTAATGCAATTTTTTAAAGTCTATGAGGTCGGTTTGTGTCGTTACAGTCATTGTTGTTTCTGGTTTCAATGGGGATGTATGAGTAATGATTAAAGTAACTTGGGCTTTTATATCTTCTTCACGCGCTGCTACAAAAATAAGGATTCCTGTGTACTTATCTTCTGAGGGAGCTATAGAAATATTAACATCGATTTCTTGTCCCGTTCGAAAATCCTTTGCTTTCTCACAGTATCCGGATGATATTGGGTGTGACGTTGGTCTGGCATCAGGATTAACATATGGTGATTGCATTTGCCACAATCTTGTTTCTGGTTTGTATCTAATGCCATATCCAAGAATAAAGCGAGGACCATCTTTTAGCTTTATATTTAAAACGTGGATGACAGTTTGTGCATTGTTTTTTATCTTTAAACAAAGAAGCGTCCACTTGCCTTTTGTTGGCAAATGGGGTCCAGTTGTATATATGGAAGGTGGCGTTCCTAAATCCTCTACTCTTTTGTTATCTAACAAAATTTTAATATGTTCTTCTGACCATTTGGCAAGATCTTTTGTCGATATCGCTTGCTCTTTAAGGGCTATCGTTTGTTCCTGGCTTTCTGCAAATTGCTTGCTTATCCATTCTTTATCTTCTTCTCGTTTTTTTGCAGCTTTTTCTAAATCATCTTTGCGGATTTTGGCTGCTTCTTTACGGTCTTTATTTCTTAAAATAACCGCTACTGAAAGAGATCCGATAAATGACAAAAAACCTGTAAGAAATATCTTTATCCATTCTTGCATCTTTCCCCTCCCCACTTTTTTAGAATCATTGGGAGGGTACTTTTTCAAAAATATTTTTTCAAGACAAGCAATCACAACGCGCTCTGTCATAGCACACATATAAATACGTAGAGCCTTAAGGGGAGATTATGATCACTAATGCACAAACCATTCTCTGTCTTGATCTAGGCACTAAGACTGGCTGGGCGCTTCGTGATGCAGATGGTTTTATCACAAGTGATACAGAATATTTTCAATCACGCCGTTTTGAAGGCGGTGGGATGCGTTACTTGCGCTTTAAGAAATGGCTTTCTGAACTAAAGAGATCTGTTGATGAAATTGATGCGGTGTATTTTGAAGAGGTACGTCGGCATGTGGGTACAGACTCTTCTCATGTTTATGGGGGCTTTCTGGCAACTCTAACAGCTTGGTGTGAACATCATCAGATACCGTATGAAGGCATTCCCGTTGGTACGATTAAGAAAGCAATGACAGGCAAAGGAAATGCCTCAAAAGCAGAATTGATTAAGGCAATGCGTGCAAAAGGTCACGCGCCTTGTGACGACAACGAAGCAGATGCTTTGGCAATTTTATATTTAATGAAAGAAGGGGATGCGCATGTCTAATGGTATGCCGTGGATAAGATTTCATTTGTATGACTGGATAAGTGGTACAGATGTGATGACGTTGGAACAACGGGGCGTTTATATAACGCTTATTGTACGCATGTACGATAAGAAAGCACCAATTAAAGAAGATTTTGAAACGCTTTCACGCGCTTGCAATTGTTCACGAAAAAAATTCGCAACTATCGTCGAATATTTAATGAGGAATGATAAAGTTATTGAGACAGATAATGGATTGTGGAATACGCGCGTTGAAGAAGAGCTAAAAGATTTTTCTGATAAAAAAGAGCACATATCGCAAGTTCGTAGTGAGGCTGGTAAAAAAGGTGCAAAAGCAAAAAATAATATAAAACAACATATTAATAATTTTGCTGAAGCAAAAGATAAGCAAAACGTTTTTTTTGCTGAAGCAAACGACAAGCAAAATCTAGCTATAAAGAACCAGAATAAGAATAATATATATATAAAAAATAAAACTATCGTTTTATCAAAAAAAGAAATTGATTTTGAAGATTTAGAAATCACCGATTTGGTTCACGAGC
>NZ_JBHIRH010000043.1:0-3320 GCF_042196945.1 Bartonella sp. AA81SXKL
GATTCCTTGCATTCGGATTGCCTCCACTTTCCACTTGCGCAACACGGTACAAATAACTCTCTGGCAAACCATAACGCACTGCTGCTTGACGGATCGCTTGATTAACAGAAGGACTAGAACGGGTCATAGCCTAATCTCCTCCCTTACTCAAATGCACTCAATAAATTCAACTCCTCCGTTGAGGCTTTTCCCCCACCTCCAAACAAAGCAGCAGAAAGCTTTTTGAACCATTCTTTTGTCGCATATCCCTTATGATGCGCGTTTACCATGCGTTGAATGAGAGCTACAATTTGATCATTCTTAATCTGTGTCCCCCCTGTTAACAATTTGACAACATCCTTTTCAATCCGTTGACGCTCTCTAAACGCCGCCTCTTTGAAAGGAACCCAAGCTGCCTTCCCAGCAGCTTTTGCTAATTGTACAGCTGCATCACGTTTACCCGTTGGCATACTGACATTATGCGTAAAAGATATCTTTTCATCCGCTACACGACCTGGTATTCTGTTATAAAAATCTGCATAATCAGCTTCTTTATTGACAACATTCTTAACAGCAGAAGCTTTATCTGCTCCATAAATCTTTGCAAATCGTTCATACAGATCATTCGTACCAAAAATCTCCTTTGCCTTGGATACTTCATCTCCTGCTTGCCCCATACCTTGTAAAAGTTTTGCTCTTGATCCCTTTTTAAAGTATTCTTGTTCTCCCTCTGATAATTCATCAAAGATTTTACTGAACTCATCCTTATTAACCGACTTGCTAAGGATTTTAGAACCTTTACCCATAGCATCTACATGTGAACTATATTGATGATACAATGCCCGCCCTTTCTTATATTCAGACGATATATCATCCATAATCTCTAATAACTTTTTGTCGATATCTACTAAGCTACGAACTTTGCTATTGTTTCCTTGCCTCTTTTCTGCCCGTATCATAAAATCAATAGCCTCCTTAGTTTTATGGAGAATACCCATGTTGGGTTTCTCTTTAAGAAGGCTAAATTTTTCAGAAGAAAACGGACTGGCTTTATTGCCATCACTAATGAATCCCCTTAGCCCTTTATTATAAGCTTGTTTAAAGTATGGACGCTCCATTAATTCATTAAGTGCCCCATAATATTTCTCTCCTATTGGTATCTTTTTAGCTATTTCATAAAGAGTATGGGATGCTTCTTTCCTACTCGCGATAAGATCACCTTTTAAACCTGTGACATTTTGACGAGGAACAAAGTGTTCATCAGCAGCTTGATGAATACGCTCCCCTCCTCCCAGCGCTCTCTGCCCAGCTCTTTTAGTCAAATCAAGATAAGCTCCTTGATTTCTTTTCGCGATATCAAAAACAAGATCCTGTAAAAAAGGACTATGATCAGCTACATAATCGGTAGAGACCGCATTCTTAAAAGATTTTCCTAGATCTTCAGAAGCTTCATTGCCTAAATGTTTACTGATTGCTCTTAACGTGTCTGTTGCAACACCTTCCTTATGAGAAGGAGAAAAAAGTCTTCGTATTCCGCTTACCGGATAACCAGCTAAATGAGCTAAAGCACTTCCAGCCAATGCCCCACCCGCTCCTAAACCTGCACCAGATAACGTACTTGTAAGTGTATTACCAAGTCCTTCACCTTCTCCCGCTCCATGTAATGCACCAGATGCCGCCCCTACTTTAAGCAAATGCGGCAATGTTGTTTTGTTCGTGATGCCTAAAAATGGACTTGCAAATCGACTTGGGGGTAACTGACCTGCTTTCAAAAAGGCTTGACCTAATTTTGACCCCGCCACATTCCTTGCAAGTGTAGGCGCTACAAAGCGTGCTCCTGAGGCTAATAATCCTCCCCCTAAAGTCGCAAGGGAAGGAATTGCCGACCCTAAAGCATTTCCAGCAAAAGAAGTCCAATAATGTTGATCACTCATCCTACGATAATAATCACGTATTCTATTGGCTTCTTTCTCATATTTTTCTATGGTTTTCTTATCTCCAGTCCAATAGTTGTAAAGCCCCTTCGCAAAAGCAATTATTGCCAACTCATCATCAGAATCACGTCCTGCCGCTGTGATCCCCGCAATCTCATCATCTAAATTAAAACTCAAACCATGCTTTAAAGAATTCCAAAAGGCTTCACTGCTACTTATTTCGGGATGTTGGGATGATGTTTCGTATTCATCTTTAGGGATACGACGTATAACCCTTATTCCAGGACCAAAATCTGGAAATGGTTCCTCTACCGATTTTTCGTATTCATGTTTAGGGATACGGCGTATAATTCTTATTCCAGTACCAAAATCTGGAAAATCTTGATGAGTATTATTATGCTGAACCATTTAACTATCCCTAATAATTTCATACAAATCTTTACCATCATGAACGGTTGCTTTATCTCCAATAGCAAGTTTTTTAATATTTGCTCTGCTAATTGTAGTTGGCAAGTTTGCACTACCTCCTTGTGACATCGACTGATTAGCATATTGAGCAGAATACTTTAGACGCGGTCTTACTTCCATTCCATTTGACAACCTATAAATTTCCTCATCATTCAGTTTTTTAAAAAGATCAAACATATCTTTGATTTTTAAGAGCGTTTTATATAGTTCTTCTGGTTTATCGCTAATGTCCATAGTACCATAAGATGCTACTATGCGCCTGCTTTCTTCATTAGATAACGGTCCAACGCCTAATTTCCCGCCGTCACTTTGCTTTTTGATTGCTTCAATCACTCGAACAAAGACACCACCTTCAAGCGTTTTTAATTTATTTTTTAATGTTTTTGCAGCAGTATCGGGGAAAATCTGAGCAAAAGCACCGACCTTACCAGCAGCCTTTTTGGGATTCTTCTCTATAATTTGAAGAGCATTGTTAACTGTATCCACAATATGATTAATTTCTTTTGCTGCTACAGCAGCAGTGTTTCTCTTACCTATTTCCCACTCTTCTATGTCTCGTTTTTTCTGATTATACTCAAGTTCCTGCATCGACCCCTTAACCGGTCTCGCTCTACGTTCACCTAGTTGTGAATTGGGATCCCATTCATAACCTTTATCTAACTGAGGTTTATCACCACCTGTTAGCATCGCACTAAGCATTTGCGGATTACGTGCCATGATAGCAGCTTCTTCTTCGCTGTAACCTTTAGATTTTAGGTATTCGACGGTTTGATTGACTTGTTCTCTTCGTTTATCACCTTCATTAAGATGCTTCACACCACTTGCAAGCGCATCCCACCCAGAACCGTCTGATGAAGATTCTGCCATACCTGCAAAAAGATCTTTGAGCTTCTGATACGCATCTGATTGAAAAAACTTATAAGTATTGGACTGTAAAAA
>NZ_JBHIRH010000044.1:0-3298 GCF_042196945.1 Bartonella sp. AA81SXKL
GGTTCTACGCGCAAAATTTGGACAGCATTATCGGTTTGGTCGATAAAATTGATAATGTCCTTTTCTTCTAATAAAGGACCAGATTTAGCGAGATTTTGCTCTTCATTTTCGCACATCACTAAGAGAATTTCATCAGAATTTATAAACACTGGTTTATTCACAAATGCCTCCATACTGCCTATTGGCAAAAGTTATTTTCTAAGATATGGAGTGAATATATTTTCGTTTTACGGTAATGTCAACATAAAAATACCGTATAACGAAAATTATTTTATGAGTATTCATCTAAAGATTAGTGTGTTTTTATAGATATTTGGAGATTTTATGAAAGGTTATAAGACTGCCAAAAGAAAATTTTTACAATTGTCAAATGAAGAAAAAACAGCAGTTATCGCTTTTTTGATTCGATTAAAGTATGAAGAAACGCTAAAACTGCCCTCCGTTCTTCTTCATTGCAAGACGAATATAGATCATAAAAATCTTGATCTATCTTGCTTAAAGCCGGATACGGAGGATACTCCTTAAAGAAACTGTGTAGCTTCACTAGCTCTTCTGCGGTGATATCACGGTAGGCTTTAGAGTCAGAGTCATCAATCGATAATAAGCGCGTAATAGATGATGGACTCAATCCTAAATGTTGCCCTAAAGCCTTACGGCTTCCATGCCCCATTTCATTTAATTTTTCATTAATCCACATTTTTATTAGCTTTTGAAAATCCATTTTATTTTTCTCTCTTAAAATTATTAAATAATCAATATTGCGTATTACGAAAATTTTGCTTATATTTGCGTAATACGTAAATATATGACAGAAATTTTGGATTACATGATTACTCCAGCAGTTATGATTATAAAATATTTAGGTGGTGCAAAACGTGTGTCGTTGATTTCTCAATGCCATGTGTCTGCTGTTTATAAATGGACTTACCCCTTTGAAAAGCGAGAGGGTAAAGGCGGCATCATTCCAGCTAAATACCAAATTATGCTTTTAAATTATGCACGTGATCATGGGATAGATTTGCGTCCAGAAGATTTTTTTTATCCCGAGCGCTTGCAGAGATTAATGCAAGAGCAACACCCCCCAATGACTACATTTGCAAAAAGTTCCGGCGTTGATAGCGCGCGTGAGACTTTGCAGCCTTAAGGAGGTGATGATGGCTGTAGAAAAGAAATACGAACTTACTGATGAAACAATTGAGTTTGATGGCAGAACACTTCACCGCATTCGTGCACTGAGAGACTTTGGTGATGTTAAAGCAGGTGATTTAGGAGGCTATATAGAGAAAGAAGACAACCTAAGTCATGAAGGTGATTGTTGGGTTGGGAATAGGGCATGGGTTTATGGTGATGCACGTGTTTTTGGCAATGCCAAGGTTCTTGGTTTTTCTCATGTTTATGACAATGCCCGTGTTTATGAGAATGCCAATGTTCTTTTAGCAGCTGCGATTTATGGCAACGCCAAGGTTTGTGGTAATGCGCATGTATTTGGCAATGCTAGGGTTTACGGTCAAGCCGCGGTTTTTGGTAATGCTTACGTTTACGATAATATCCATGTTTATGGCAACGCCAAGGTTTATGGCAACGCCAAGGTTTGTGGTTATGCCAAGGTTTGTGATGCTGCTAAGGTGTTCGGTCATGCCGTGGTTTATGGTAAGGCCAAGATTTATGGAAATGCATATGTTTGCGGCACTGAAGAATATGGTGGCGACAGAGTTTATATGTGTTCACATAATGCAAATGAAGCGCATAAGAATGATGATGGTAAGCCTCGTGTAGAGCTTATACCGCCGTTGGCACTGCTTGAAATTGGTAAAGTTTTAGAGTTTGGGGCAAAGAAGTACGGAGCAAACAATTGGCGTAATGGCATGCACTGGAGCAGGTTTCACGGTGCTGCTTTACGTCATTTATTAGCATGGTTTGGTGGAGAGCATAAGGATGCTGAGAGTGATTTATCACACTTGGCACATGCGGCTTGTTGCATTCTTTTTTTAATGGAATGCGAAGCACAACAGATTGGTCATGATGACCGCCCTCATAAAAATTAAAGGAGATAAAGATGAGTTCGAATGAAATTTTATGGATAGCAGTGGTTTCAGTTTTGCTCTTAAGCGGAGTGATGTTTCGTATTGCATTGCATTATCGCGATCAAGTTAAAGCACTTAAAGAGCAGGTTCAAGATATTAAGAAAAAAATGAAAGAGAATGAGTTTAGGTATTTAAAGGAAAGCAAGCAGACAATTGATGAATGTGATGCGGATCTTGAAGAACGTGACAAGGAAATTAAACAACTGAAACAAAAGACTGAAGAGCATGAAAAGGCGTTCAGAAATGTAAGTGAAGTTGTAATGACACTCGAAGCAGATGTGCAATCACGTGATACGGAAATTAAACAACTGAAGCAAGAGATTAAAGAACGTGACGAGAAAATTCAAAGACTAACACAAGAGCTTAAACAGCGTGATGAAGCAGTAAAAGCGCCGCCTCATAAGAATAAGAAGAGTAAGAAGAAAAGTAAGTGAGAAGATAGAGGTGGAAGATATGATACTTAAAAAGAAGTATGAATCTACTGATGAAACAATCGAAGTTAATGGAGTTACGCTTCACCGTATACGTGCTTTAAGAAATTTTAGAGATGTGTACGCAGGTGACTTAGGTGGCTTTATTGAAAATGAAAGCAATTTAAGTCATGAGGGAGACTGTTGGGTTGGGGACGATGCAAAGGTTTATGGTAGTGCTAGGGTTTACGGTCGAGCCAAGGTTTTTGGTAATGCCAACGTTTATGATAACGCTCATGTTTATGGCAATGCCATTGTTTATTTTGATGCTAAAGTTTTTGGTAATGCACATGTATACGGTACAGCAATAATTTGTGAAAATGCCCGTGTGTGTGGTGATGCATGGATTGATACAGGTTTTATTAGTGGTTGTGATTTAGTTAATAGTAGTAAAAAGAAATACGAACTTACAGACGATACAGTTGATCTCGGTCCTTTCAAGTTACACCGAATACGAGCATTGAGAAGCTTTGGCAAAGTAAAGAAAGGTGATTTAGGTGGCTGGGTAGAGAGTGAAGAGAACCTCAGTCACGAAGGTAATTGTTGGATTAGTGGTTTAGGGGCTGTTTTTGGTGGCGGCAGATTACGTGGTGATCACCTAGTTCCAAACTTTAATTACATTTCCAATACGACTTATAAATTGTCTATGTTAACACCACAACAATACATGGCATCTCTACCTTGGCACCGTAGAATATGGGAGCGACTCCGTTATTATTGGGAGTACAGAATATGGCTTTAGAG
>NZ_JBHIRH010000045.1:0-3282 GCF_042196945.1 Bartonella sp. AA81SXKL
TTGGATTTTGCCAACACGGTTGGAAAACCGCTCTACACCATGTTGATCGTTGATAACGACCGTAATGCATGGGTAAAGCCGGAGGTCTATAGCTATCCGCTTTACATTTGCACGCGTCCTGAAATGCTGTTCAAAGCAGTTATAGGAGCGAAATAACATGCGATGGCACGGGCTGCTAAATCAAATGGTTAAAGATGTACGCAACACCTTTGGGCAGCCCGTCATCTACACGCGAAAGGACAATCAACAATCGTTTCAAATTACAGCGATTTACACCATTAAGCATTCAGAATCGGACGCCGGTGGCAGAATCCCTACCACAATTGCAAGAAAGGAACTTGATCTTTGTATCAATGACATCGGGGGAATACCACCAAAACCTCAAGATAGTATTGGGATCATCTCTCCTGAAAATAACAAAGCCCCCTCTTCTCAAGAGCACTTCACTGTTACAGATGTCCAAGCCTCTGAAACCGGTATGTATAAGCTTATCTTGCGAGAGATAAAACAATGAAACATCCACGCGAAACGATAAGAGAAACATTTGTTGCGTTGATTAAAGCAGCAAAGACGGCAGCTGGTGACAATGTTTTCAATATGCGTGACTTCAATTTATTTATTGAAGCAATGCCAGCTATTAATATCTCAACACAAAGTGAAACCATTGAAGATGGACATGATTTTGGCTTAAGGCGGCGTGTTTTAACGCTAGATGTTGAATGTTATGCGACATGTGAAGATGGCGCACGTTTTGTTGACCAATTAGCATGGGAAGTTGAAGAGATTTTCTATGCCAATCCCAATCTTAACAACACCGTTGAGACATGCCGCCTGCAAAATATTGCTTTTGCCTTTGGTGATAATGGTGCTCTAGCACTCCACGGTGCAATTTTAACCTTTGAAGTCATTTATGTGACAAATATCCCCAACATGAATGAAGAAGAAGGCAGTGTAACAGCAAGAATCGTTGAACCTTTCTTAAGCTTTGAACCAGAAACAGGCGTGAGAAATAAAGATAAATACCATAAAATTGAAGGTGGACATGTTAGAGCGGCGCGATAAAGAAATCACAGATCTAAAGAGACGTGTGGCAAATATGGTTGTGGTGGGGAAGATTAGCCATATCGACCATAAAAACGCACGCTATCGGGTAAAAAGTGGCAATCTTATCAGTGACTGGATTCCAGATACCCAAGCCCGCGCCGGTAAAACACGCTCCTATGAAGGGCGTGATGTTGGAGAGCAAGTAGTTGTTATCTCGTCATCAGGGGATTTGTCACAAGGGATGATTGTGGGTTCCATTCATACAGATGCTAATCAAGCAGCCGATAAGGGCAGCATTCACCGAACGATATACCCTGATGGAACCAGCCTTGAATATGATGATGAACAAAACACTTATGGAATTCACATCAAATCCGGCGGAAAGTTTATCCTGACAATCGCTGATGGTGTGTCACTAAAAGGTGATGGTGGCAAGCTAGAGCTTACCGCACCGGAAGGCATAAAGATTGTTTCAGAAAGCGATATAAATTTAAACGCAAAAGGCGGCATCTCTTTGAAGGCTGGTGATGGCATTTCACTGAATTCGAATGATAGTCTCTCTCTTCATTCTGGAAATAATGTTTCCATTCATTCAAGTGGATTAAGACATAACGGCACCAATGTAGGAGAAACCCATGTTCATGACGGTGTTTCCCCTGGTGGTTCTATGACAGGAGGTCCCAATTGAACAGTGGAATGGACCGTACAACAGGAAAGCCATTAACCGGAATTGATCATTTGCGCCAATCAATCCTTGACATTTTGTCAACACGGATTGGTTCGCGTGTAATGCGGCGTGATTATGGTTCACGTGTTGCTGAACTCATTGATGCACCGGTTAATAATGCTTTTGCTGTTGCTCTTTATGCTGCTGTTGCTGAGGCTTTAGACAAATGGGAACCGCGTTTTAAATTGAAAAAAATTGATTTTAAAAGGGGTGAGAATGGACACGTTTCTTTATCCTTTGAAGGCATTTATTTGCCATCCGGCAAGCCCATTACCATGGAAGGATTATTGATAAAATGAATGGAGTGCTTGCAAAACCAGACATCATCACAGAACTTTCTTTTGAAGAAATACGCGCTGCTGCTCTTGTCCATTTAAAAGAGCTTTTGCCTGAATATACCATTCTTGAAAGTGATCCGGCTGTAAAAGTCATTGAGGCTTTTAGCTATCGAGAGTTGCTTTTAAGACAGCGTATTAATGAGGCAGCACGCAATAATATTCTTGATTTTGCAATCGGTGAATCTCTTGATGCTTTGGGAAACTGGCATGGTATTGCCCGCATGGAAGAGGAAAGTGACGAGAGATATCGTGAACGCATACAGCTTCATGCCCGTGGAGGTAATGGGAGCGGGACAGAGCCCTATTACAAGCTTATCGCTCTCTCAAGCGATAGTCGAGTGAAAGATGCCATTATCTATCGTAAAGGCAAAAACCCAACCATCTATGTTGCTCTTTTTGGTAATAATGAAGAAGGAACAGCCTCTGAAGATCTCATACAAGCAGTTTCACAAGCTCTTCACAGAAAAAATATCATCATGACCAATGATACAATCATTGTTCACGCTGCTGTCAAAAAAGTGCTGGACTTAGAAGCAGATGTTTGGCTGTTACCGGAAACATCTTTGAAAATTCTCACGACAATGGAGGCAAATTTAAGAGCAGCATGGAGACAAGAACAAGCCATTGGTCGTGAATTAAGCCTCTCGTGGTGGATTTCAAAACTAATGATTTCTGGTGTCCAAAAAGTCATTGCCATTACCCCAACACAAGACAGTATGGTTTGTGATGAAGAAATTTTATCGATTGGAAAAATCACCTTAAACTTCAAAGGGCGTGCGCGCTAATGGTTGGTTCCCTCCTTCCCACAAACGCAACAGAATTTGAAAAGCGCCTTGCCGATGCTTGCGATTTTCATCAAGATATTGATGGTTCTGTTTTGGGGATTTCACGCGCAAAACTGATCACACGCCCTCCCCGTTTCTTGCCGTGGCTCATTGAAGAATACGGGCTTGGAGAGCTTACGCCTTATGTTCCAAACCTCTATGATTTGATTGATCAAGGGCTTCAATGGCAGCGTTTGCGCGGCTCCCTTGCTGCAATAGAGGTGGGGCTTGAATGGCTAGGGATTTCGGCACGCTTTCAACCCGCATGGACAGGGCGAGCATGGTGGAATTCCTTTCAACTTGATTTTGATCAGTTGCCTGAACGGAAAAGCCTTGAAGCCATTGAAGC
>NZ_JBHIRH010000046.1:0-3234 GCF_042196945.1 Bartonella sp. AA81SXKL
ATGAAGGGATCGCAAGTAAAGAAGAGCACATCCTTTTGAAAAGTTTTAGAGAGCTCAAACCTAAAAAGCAGAAAGCATTTTTGTGTTTGATTTCCTCCCGCTCTACGCTCTAAAGGATGCATATTCCTGACTTAAGGGCTGCTCTGTAAACAGTCCGGCTTCTGTTGGCGGGGAAGGGTGATCTACTCCTGACCCATTCATGTGGTTCACTTTAAAAAGGGCGTTACGGGGCAAGTCACGCCCATTTATTACACACTCTAAAAACACTTAAATATGTGAAGTTTTACATGCCTTATATCAGGGCTCTGAACAACGATGTTTTCCGGCACAACATGATAAACCGCGCTTTTTTTCAGTGAACACTAATGCGTATTGTTATTGGGTTTTTTTTCTGTTAAGAAGCATATGCAGTGTCGTAAAAGAGTTAAGTAAGAAATTTAAATAGCGCGTGAAGCATCAAAGAAACTTTGAAAAAATTTTTGAAAAAATTAGTTTAGGAGAGCTTTTTATAAAAGCCCGTCTTAGAGAGGCAGATAAGTCTTTCATCTTAAGATGGTTTGCTTTACGTTTCAAAACTTGATAAAAATTCAAAAAATATAAAAACTTCGAAAAAAATAGGAAGAGAAGCTTTTTCTGGTATGCAGGGGGGAAAATGGTCAATAAATTAGACAAAAAACAGATTATATTTTTAGCATTGCCACTCATCTTTTCAATCATTGTAGCTTTTTTGGTCAATATAACCATCAATAACATTACAGAAAATGGAACGACGCCTGATGCTTATTGGTTTGTAAGATCAAAGCCACTGGATATTTTAATCCTTATTGCATTTTCATGTTCTTCATTCATCTTATTACAAAAAAGGCATATCAGAAAAAATATCACTATTTCGTCCATGATCATCTTTGGTTTGTTTGCAACTTATTATAGTGCAAATGAATATATCAGACTTAGTCCATATGTAGGTCAAGATAATATGACATGGGCGGATGTTCTTCCTTTCTTTGATAGGATGGTTTTATGGGGTGTTGTTATTGGCGTTATTATCCTTGGTTACACGATAAAACTATCATTACCTAAAGCTTCACCTTTGAAAATTTCAAAAAATACGATCTTTGGTGGTGTTCAATGGATGAGTATGAAACGCCTTGAAAAGATTTTTCCTCGTGATGGCGAAGTCGTCATAGGAGAGCGCTATAGAGTCGACAAAGATATTGTTAAAGATGTCCCTTTTAATCCTAAAGACAAAACAACATGGGGAAAAGGTGGTCGCCAGCCATTGTTGACATATAAACTCAATTTTGATTCAACCCATATGTTATTTTTTGCTGGTTCTGGTAGTTATAAAACAACCAGTAATGTTATTCCAACTTGTCTCAAATATTCCGGTCCACTGATCGTTTTTGACCCTTCAACTGAAGTCGCTCCAATGGTAAAAAAAACAAGGCAGCTGTCAAACAGAAAAGTATACGTTCTTGATCCTCATGGTTCTTCAACGGAAACTTTTAATCCTTTAGATTGGCTGTTAGATGAAAATCTACCCCTTTATGAAAGAGAAGCGGGGTTGGTTGAAGTTGCTAGACTCCTTCTTTCTGAAAACGGCAAATCAACTTCGACTGATCAATTTTTTGTATTACAGGCACATAATTTGTTAACAGGACTACTTGCGCATATTGTCTTTTCTGATGAATACACATTAAAGGAAAAAAACTTAAAAACCCTTCATACGATCATGTCAATGCCAGAACCATCCGTGATTGGAAAATTGCAATCTATACGATCAAATTCTCCATCCCAATTTATTCGTGAAACCCTTGGGGTGTTTACAAATATGGCTGAACAAACTTTCTCAGATGTCTATTCTACTGCTGCAAAAGATATACAATGGCTTTCACTCTCTAACTATGCAAACCTTATCAGTGGTCATGATTTTAAAACTACCGATATAACAAAGGGAAATATTGATATTTTTCTAAATATCCCCTCAAAAATTTTAAAATCTTATCCAGGTGTTGGGCGTGTCCTTGTTGGCTCTTTTCTCAGAGCTATGGAAGCCGCTAATGGTAATTATGCAAAAAGAGCGCTCTTTATTTTAGATAATGCTGATCTTTTAGGATATATGAACATTTTAGAAGAAGCACGTGATCATGGACGCAAATATGGTATATCTCTCATGCTTTTTTACAAGTCTGTAGATCAAATAGAACACTATTTCGGTTCGTCAGGCGTTATGACATGGTTTGAAAATTGTGCTTTTGTAAGCTATGCCGCAATAAAAGATATTAAAACTGCTGAAAATATATCTAAGGCATGTGGTCAAATGACCATTGAAGTGAAAGATTCAAGCAAACCTCTAGGAGGATTCCATACAAGAGGGACAGAAAATATAAAAACCCAGCATAGACCTTTAATATATCCACATGAAATAACACAAGAAATGCGAAAAGACGAACAGATTATTCTTATGCAAGGGCAACCACCTGTTCGTTGTGGACGCTCTATCTATTTTAGACGTAAGGATTTAACAGCTCTTACTAATGAAAATAGCTTTTCTTCTTAATAAAGCATCTATTTTTTAGTTAAAATGAATAAAATATTGTTGTATTTTTGGATGATATAATTAGAGATAAATTATTTTTATAGTACATTTTTATAATATAGTGGCTTGAAAATGGGAGAAAGTCATAAACGATCTTTCTGCTAAGAAGACAAACACCAAAAAAATCAAGACATACAAAGAGTATCTTATCAATTATAATATGTGGGGTGTTCAAGATAATACGTAGAATATTGGCTGTGATATTTAAAAGGTTGCTTTACGCAATCTTCCTTATTTTATTATTCATTCGTAAACCAGTTTTTGCCTTCTTAAACTTCTTTGCTGGTGGCTTGGCTTTATTCCTATTTTTCTTTTTTGGGGATACACAGCGAGAGTTGCACCCTATGAACACCAAACAGCAATGGTCATTGGTTTTATTATCATGATATTTCTTTGCTTGTTTGCTAATGATGCCTATGAAAGGCTTTTACTACGAGCTAATACGTCTAGCATCTCTTGATTATGATCTTATACTTATTTCAATAAATAGAGCTCACTTCGTTCGTATATAATTTAATCAAAAATGAGAGGTTATCTGCCTCTGATAAAAATACAAATAAAGACTGTTTTTAAATTTTATTGCTAATTTCATGAAATTACTTTATTGGTAAGAGAATGTTTTGGTCGTCTACGCA
>NZ_JBHIRH010000047.1:0-3167 GCF_042196945.1 Bartonella sp. AA81SXKL
TGTCAATTGCAAAGGGTAAACCACTTTCATGCTTCATATTAAAACCTCAATAAAATCTTGAATTGTTCGCGAACATCGGCACGCAAAGGAATATTGATAGGTGTTTTGAGTATCTCTACACCACCACGTAGTTCATGAGCTCCAAGCCAAAGCTTGCCCAGGGGGATATCAAGGGGGATATCTTGTTTGGGAATGCCATGAACGAGAAGGGAAACAGAAGCGGCTTGTTTGTCCTCAACATCTTCAAAATCTGTGCGGGCTGCAACAAGAAGCGCCGTGCCCATCGAGGAGGGCTGATAGTGATTGCCTGAATGGCTATAAACACCATCCAAAGCCTGTTCGACAGGCGCTACAGCATAGCATCTGCGATACCCAATCACGCTATTTTGGCTGTCTCTTAACACGAGATAAAGCGTGCGGTTGCTAAACCACTCTGCCATGAGTATATCGCGTTCATGTTTTTTGACCGAACACCACGGAAAATTTGCCATGTCCCATGGATAATCGATTTGTTCCCAGCTTAACTCTTCATCCCCATCATCTATCCAATTGCCAATAAGCCTGCCTTCTTCTCTTGTGAGCGTGTGATTGATCTCTGTTGTGCGCCCAAAGGAAAACAAAGTGCCCCCAGCTGTTAAGCGAACACCGCTTTCATACTCCAATATGCTGTCATCAAGGCGTGACATATTGCATTCAACAGCTTGCACATCATAACCATAGGTCCCACGGCGAAAATCAGAGCGCAAACTTTTGGAAAGGTCGGTAATCGCTTCAATGGCTTCAAGGCTTTTCCGTTCAGGCAACTGATCAAAATCAAGTTGAAAGGAATTCCACCATGCTCGCCCAGTCCAGGCGGGTTGAAAGCGTGCCGAAATCCCTAGCCATTCAAGCCCCATCTCTATTGCCGCAAGGGAGCCGCGAATATTTTGCCATGCAAGACCCTGATCAATTAAATCATAAAGGTTAGAGAAATAAGGGTTTAATTCTTGTAAGCCATATTCATCAATTAAAAAGGGCAACCAAGAAGGCGGACGCGTAATAAATTTCGCACGGGGTATTTCTTCGAGTGCCGTTTTAACGTGAAGTTCAAGAGCCATTGCTTCTGCAAAACAACGTTCAAACAAGCTCGAATTCGGGGGCAAAAGTGAGGAAAGCATCAATAAGCACGCCCCCGTTCAAACAAAACAATATCCCCTAGTGCGACTGCTTCATCAGGTGCGACCAAAATATCCTCAAAAGGTTGCGTTATGTTCACATGGTGAACGCCCTCAACCATCAAGCGGCTTAGTATCCAACTTAAAGACAAATCACGCCCAAGCCTTTGCGCACGCGCCCATTCTGCTCTTAAATTCTGCTCCGCTCTTTCCAAAACAAAGGAGCCTTCATCCGGTAACAACCAAAAATCAGCAGAAACATTGATCATCCGCTGTACCGCGCTTTTCACAAGGATGTGGTCATTGGTCATTTTAACATGGGGGGCATCAAGGGCTGCTTGCACCTTTGCAATTAAAGCCTCATCAGCCACCCCTGAAGGAGCGTCACTAAAAAGCGCAACATGAATAAGCGGACTTTTACCCTCACGATAAACAAAAGCATCTTTGACATGGATATCGCTTGAGAGGGCAAAATATTGGTAACGTGGCGCTGTGCCACCTGTGGAATGTCCTTGTCTATTCAAGCGAATACGGCGGCGCAAACGCTTATCATCTTCATCCAAAAGGCGCGTGACCCCATGAAAATCCCCCAAATGATCTAAACTTGTTCCATGGGCAAATGTGAGTAAATTATCCCGCGCTACTTCATTAATTCGCTGGCGCAATAGCAACTCTTCATAAGCCGCCGCTTGCAATTGAATGACAACCGGATCATAAGCCGTCTTTTCCACATTATAAGGAATATGATGCGCTGCAAAAAGCTCAGTCAAACGCGTGATCTTTTGCTCTAAAATTGCTTCAACAGAAAGCTCTTCAATAATTTGTGGCAAAGGAATCTGTGAAAAGGGTAAAGGTTCAAACTCAGTCATCACCAACCTCTAAATTGATGCTCATTGGCTCTTGGTGTGACCAATCTCCCAAATGCCCATTGGGATAAAAAACACCCGTTAAAACAAAATGGAACGTGCCTTCACGCGTTGCTTTTGTCAGATCAATCCTCTGCAACGAAAACCCAGGCTCTCCACACTCTGGATCATCGAGTGCTTCAACAATTGCTTGATAAAGCTGCATCATCGTCGCAGGATCAGCATTGGCATCTTGGAATGCTCCAACATCACATCCATAATGACGACGCAAAACCCGTGTCCCAATTCTTGTCGTCAGACATTTACGAAGTGACTGTTGGCAATGTGCAAAGCCATATAAAAGAGAGCCATCCTTTTCGCTCATCCCGCACCGCATGCTTTAAGCCCCTTTGCTTGTCTTTGTGGTAGAAACAGTTGGGGGCGCAGAAACAACAGGGGCTGGTTTTTCAGCGATCTGACCAAGCAGCAACGGATATTTAGCCGCTTCCTCACTTAAACAAATTTCCTCACCCTTGCCCGGTGAACGCTTGCCTGCAACAAAATCGGCATTGGTTAAAATAACATAAGTGTTCTCACGCATGATAAAACTCCTTTAAAGAGGGGAAGAGGTTGTGGAAGGACCCATTTTGACCCCACCGTGTTTGTGGCTTGCGCCAACAGATTTTTGATTGTGCTGTAAATCTTTTGCTTCAATCCGCACACTGCCCGTTAATTCAACACGGGTTGATTGATGAGAAAGCACCAAACCTTGTGCACTCAAATGAATTTGGTTTTCCCCATGGGAGAGAATAAGTTCATCTTTTGTCATCCGCAAAGCGCCACCGGCATAACAGAGCGCCAACTCTTGCGGCGAGCGTGCGGGATTAGGCGCATCCTCACTATAGCTATCGCGCACCACCAGAGAGGCAGAACCAATTTCGCCATGGGGGTTTAACAACCGCACCGGATCACCAACATTGAAAGGCATATTGCTGGAAACAGCTCCCGCCGCTTCTTGCGCTTGTAGCCAAGGCGATAAAACCGCTTGTCCATTAGAACCCTGTTCGCAAAGTTTCACCCGCACCCTATGGCCATCAACTTGCACAACCCGCCCAATCATGTGCTGGTTGGCAAGACAGCGTTCAAGCGCATCAAGACGCTTCATTAT
>NZ_JBHIRH010000048.1:0-1335 GCF_042196945.1 Bartonella sp. AA81SXKL
TTTAAGATTAAGCCGGATGATCCGCAAGGGCTTTTGACGAGTTTGGGTGTGCAATTGCAATGGACCACCCCTTATAGCGGACAGTCTAAACCGATTGAGCGGGCATGGCGTGATCTGGCAGAAGCGATTTCGAAACATCCCTTTTGTGCGGGGGCTTATACGGGCAATAAACCGGATGCCAAGCCTGAAGATTATGGAAAACGCGCGATAGGATTTGAAGCGTTTAAAGCCCATGTTGGTGCGCAGATTGTGGCGCATAATGCGCAAGCAGGGCGTAAGGCGGTTAATTGTGCGGGGCGCAGTTTTGATGAGACCTTTACTGAGAGCTTGCAAGCCGAGGGGACGATTATTCGGCAAGCAACGGCAGCACAACGGGCTTTATGGCTTTTAACCTCTGAGGCATTGCGTGCGCAAAAGGGTACGGGCGAGATCCATTTTTATGGCAATCGTTATTGGGCGCGGGCGTTGAATGAGCATGCGGGGAAAAAAGTGATTGTACGCTTTGATCCGGATAATTTGCATCAAGATTTACGGGTTTATGATTTGAATAATCGGTTGCTTTGTTTGGCACCATGCCTTTCTGATGTAGGTTTTTATGACCAGCAGGCGGCGCGCTTGAATGGGCGTTTGCGTAAAGAATATGTGAAGGCTGTTAAAGCAGAAAAACAGCTAGCGGCAAAGCTTGCGCCTGATCACTTGGCCGATGTTTATGGTCGCCTTGAGAAAAAGGATGAAGCGTTCAAATCGAAGCTTCCGATAAAGCCAAAGGTGAGCCGCTTGATGCCAAACAATGTGGGGAATTTAGCTTTGAAAGCAGACGATGATGAGGCTTTGGGGGAGGAAGAATTCAGTCAACACTTGCATAAAGCTTTGAGAAAGCTTTCCGCCTCTGATGAGGGGCGTGAGGTGATCAAGTTTCCTAAACGATAGGAAAGGAAAGAGGGGGGATTTGTAAGAATTCTCAAAAGGAAGCTGGTTTTGTATCGCGTACCAGCTTGAAGCGTTAACAAAGAAAGGGGGGGAGGAATCTTATCCATTTCATAGTCTAATCAATACATGAAGTTTCTAGGTGTCTTTGCCTGATCGGGTGAGATGCGTGGAGTTAGCAAGTTCCCTGATGTGTGAGAAAGAGAGGGGATTTGCAAGGTTAGCCGTTTTAGTATCGCGTACGGCTTTTAAATGTTCATTCTAAAGACAAAAGATAAGGGGCGGGTGGGAGCCCTTCCCCTTATCAACAGTCTAAAATCAATACGAGAGGGGAATATACATGAAAAACGCGATAAATGCAACGGTCGATAAAAATCCTTGGGCGCGACCTAAAATCCAGCCTAATGG
>NZ_JBHIRH010000048.1:1435-3144 GCF_042196945.1 Bartonella sp. AA81SXKL
GCGGGGTTTTTGGAGCGCATTCCTGAAAAACCAGCCTTTCAGAGGAATCGAATTGCCAGTGAGATTATTGATACTTTAACACTGGCACAAAGTACGGGGGATATGGTGATGATTACGCTTGATGCGGGCAGTGGCAAGACCGAAACCTGCCGCCATTATCGCTCTACCCGCCCGCATGTTTATCTGGTGACAGCCAGCCCGCATACGCGCAGTGTTCACGGTATTTTGAATGATATGGCAGCAGAATTGGAAGTGGTGGAATATAATCCCACCCGCTTAACGCGTGCGATTGGCAAAAAGTTAGAGCGTGTTGGTGGCGGAACATTGTTGATTGTTGATGAGGCGCAAAATTTAACGGATGAAGCGATTAATCAGTTGCGCCACTTTGTTGATATCAACGGTACGGGGTTGGCTTTGGTTGGCAATGATGAGATCTCGGGGCGGTTGGTTCATCGTCAAAATGGTCCCTCTTATGCGCAAATTAAAAGCCGATTGGCGATGCATTTGAAACGGCGCAAGCCTTATAGTGAGGATATTGCGGCGCGCATTCATGATTGGGGGATTGAAGATGTTGGTGCGATAAAGTTTTTGACAGGGATAGGCTTAAAGGCTGGAGCTTTGCGGCAAATTGACAAAACCATGATGTTGGCACGCATGGCAGCGCTTGGAGATGGGTGTGAGGTGACTTTGAAACATGTCAAAGCGGCATGGAAAAACCGTGACGTGGAGGAATTGGCATGATCTCTTTATGCGACAAAGAATTATCCGATACGCTTGTTGGTCTTTATGACGATTATCAATGCGGTTTTGATATTGGAGAAAAGCTTCAATTGTGTGTTGATTTGGCGTTATTGCTTGAATTGGAGTTGAGTGTTCATCGTTTGGGGGAGGCGGATGCGGTTTTGGAAGCTGAAGTTGCAGAAGTTTTGGCTGAGTGTGAAGGCTCTGATGCGGATGAGAGCAATCGTGTGATTTATATGGATTTTGGAGGAAGCAAATGATGGAACGTAACCCCTATATGGTGAGAGAGTGCTTGATTGCTTTGCGCTCTGCCTTTTTACAGTATGAGGTGAATGGCATTTTTATGCATGGACAAGATGTTCGAGAATTGAATGAGTATTTGCGTCGTTTGGCAGGCTATAACCACGTTTTAGGTCATGAGCTTATGCGGTGTCGTTGGCAATTGAAAGCGGGATGTGCGCCTTCTTCAGGGGATGTTGTGCCATTTCGTCGGTTTCAAAAAACATAAGGAGGAAGTTGGTGATGAATCCACAAATTGAACTTGAAGGTACGCGTTATATGAAGGATGCGAAAGGGGCTTTGGTGCCGGTAAGTTTGATCCGCCCTGCGGATTTGTTAGAGGATGAAACGGTGCGCAAAATTATGGGTTTTGCGAAAGAATTATCGGCAAGGATTGCACGTTTTAACAACCATACGATTGCGGATTTGAGTGATTTTGATAGCTTGCTTGCGCAAGAATATGGTGTGGAGCGGCGTGGCAAAAAGGGCAATTGTACTTACACAAGCTTTGATGGTTTGCAACGCATTAAGGTGCAGGTACAGGAAAGTGTTGATTTTGGACCGCAATTGCAAATTGCCAAAAGCCTTCTTGATGAGTGTTTGAATGAATGGTCTGCGGATGCACGCCCTGAAATCCGTGCGATTATTACGCGTGCTTTTAATACGGATAAAGAAGGCAAGGTGAATCG
>NZ_JBHIRH010000049.1:0-3134 GCF_042196945.1 Bartonella sp. AA81SXKL
AAACCTTCAGAGATTGTTCCTAGTATAGAACAGCAGCGTATGGAGCAACAAGCCAAACAAGCCCGTGAAGCGCTTGTCAAGTTTTATGAACCCCAATCCCAGACGCCAATGGTTGAAGGTGAAAATGCACCCCCAGACCCTACACAAGACATTATTGGCTATATGAGTTGGATGGGAAAAAAGATTCGAGAGCAGGATGCGTATATTAGGGAACAGAAAGAAGCGCTAAGACAAGCTGAGGAACAGCAGCAGCACGATATGCGTCTTGGTGAATTTTTTAATAATTCTGTTAAGTCGTTTCAAAATAAATCCAGTGATTTTGATGCCGCGGCAAATTTTCTTTATGAGGCACGCGCAAAGGAATTGAGTTCTTGGTCATCACTTTATCCTGAGTATGGACAACAAAACACAATAGATGCGATTATAAGAGATCAATTGCATGCGCTTGTAGCGACTTGTGCACAAAGAGATCTCAATCCGGCAGAAGAAATTTATAGAATAGCACAAAACCTTGGCTATCAGAACCAAGCAGTGCAAGCGAATAATCAAGTTGCAGAACTTCAAAGTCGGCAGAATTCTGCGAGAACCTTAACGGCATCTGGTGGAGGGGGCGTGACGGGTCCACTTTCATGGGAAACGATGGACGCTATGACGGATAAAGAGTTTCAAGCGTGGTACAGTAATCCAAAGAACCGAGTGCTTATACGCAAATTGAGTGGTGCAGATGATGAAGATTAAGTGAAAGACTTTTAGAGAATAAGCCGCCTTTGGTGCGGGTTGGTGGTCCGGCTTTAAGCCGGTTTTTTTATAGCAAAGAAAGGTGAAATAAATGGCAACAACACATATAGGGATTAATGATCCCCATGCGTTAAAAACATGGGCGAGAATTCTTGATGCGGAGGTCTCCAAAGCAACTCCTATTGCTCCTTTGATGGGGCAGGATTCCAATAGCATTATTCAGGTGAAAACAGAGACGCAAAAAGGCAAAGGGGATTGTGTAACATTTAGTCTGCGAGCTCAGTTATCAGGACGTGGTGTGAGTGAGGGTGAAACCCTTGAAGGCAATGAAGAGGCACTACAATTCCTTCATGATAAACTGTATATCAATGAACTTTATCATGGAACAAGAATTGCCAATGAAGGCACTATTGATAATCAGCGCACATTGTTTAATTTGCGCGAAGAAGCCAAAAACAGTTTATCAGATTGGTATGCGGACCGTTTGAGTTTGATGTTTTTCGTTCACGCTTGCGGTTATACAGCCAACAGGCTTAATTTTGAGGGAGAACTGGTTGATCTTGATCCTCTTTTTTGGGGCTTTAATGCACCATTAGCTCCAAGCAGTAAGCGCATTGTGCGACCAGAAGCAAAAACCAAGGATGAAGAGCTTACAGAAAAAGCCAAACACAGCTTTAATCTTAAATTGATAGATGAAGCGGTTCAGTGCGCTAAGCTAGCGAATCCTAAAATTAGACCGGTTCGCGTGAATGGCGAGAGTGTTTATGTGTTGTATTTGCATCCCATTCAGGTGACACAATTGCGCACTAATACAGAGACGGGTCAATGGCTTGATATTCAGAAAGCTGCTTATACCGGTTCGCGTTCCAAAAACCCAATCTTTGATGGTTCTCTAGGCATGTACAACGGTGTGATTTTACGTGAATCAGAGCATGTCACCAATGGTGTTAAATCCACGGATAGTACACGTCTTGCAGGTGTGCGCCGTGCTGTTTTGCTTGGAGCGCAAAGTGTCGTTATGGCATTTGGTAAGAGTTACGGTAAGACCCGCTATAAAATCGAAGAAGAAACCTTCGACTACAAACGCGAATACGGTTTTGGAGTGCATACAATTATGGGCATGAAGAAAACGCGTTTCCAAATGCCCGGAAGAGCACAAGGAGCCCAAGATTTTGGAACGATAGTTATCCCCACCTACAGCGGTGAAGTTGAGTGATGAGGAAAGGAAATAGGACATGGTAGATGGCGTAACAGGACACTTACACGGCAGAGATCTTCATACACATCAGGTCAGTTTTTTGCGTTTGAATATCTCGCATAAAGATAAGCATTTGACGCGCAAAATCGGGACTTTACCGCGTGGTGCAATGATCCTTTCGATTAAAGCGTTTGTGAAGACAGCGTTTTCGGATGCGAAATTAAAGATAGGCAGCACCTATGGTGGTAATGAGTTTAGTGAAAAGGATATCAAAACCCAAAGCACTCAAGATTTTACATCAACCAACCAAAAAGAGTTTGTTCCAGAAGATCAAGAGCTTACGCTTTATGCAACACGGGATAAAACAACCGAGGCTGGTGAGTGTGTTGTGGTCGTGCAATTCGTGACCAATCGTTGAGAGGTATAGGGGAAGGCTTAATTCCCCTCACGATTTATGGAGCAGATTGTACAGAGAGTTGTAAATTAAGGGCAGATAAGACAGCGACTAAGGTAGAAAGTTTAGGATCACCTGTTTTGCTTAAAGAGCGGTATAATCCACTGCGTTCGCGATTGGTTTCTTTTGCTAAGGCACTCATATTTTGTGCTCTAGCAACAATACCAAGGGCATCCGCTATATGAGAGGCATCACCAGTTTTAAAGGCTTCATTTAAAAAGACTTCTTGAGATTCTGGTGTTGTGAGGTGTTTTTCAAAGTTAAAGGTTTTCAATTTCATTTTTAAGATCCTCTAAAAGAGATAAGGCTTTTTGAATATCACTGGATTGTGTGGATTTGTCACCACCACAAAGCAATATAATGATTTTATCGCCTTTTTTTGTAAAATAAATTCGGTAACCAGCACCATAGTGGATACGTAATTCACCTATACCATTAAAAAACTTTGCATCACCCAAAAGCCCTGAACGAATTCTATGAAGCCTTGCAAGAATTATATTAGCAGCTTTTCTGTCTTTAAGTTTTTCTAACCAGTTATCGAATTCATCTGTTGTTTTTATTATCGCTACCATCAGTGCACTATACTACACAATATATATAATATCAATAGTAATAATTTTTACTGAGAGGTATTTTGATGACACGTCATTATATTCGGATTAAAACCGGAGGACCGATACCTGTAAAGCGAGATGTTTATCGTCATAAGAGAACACTTTCGCACTTAGTGTCGGTCATTCAAGA
>NZ_JBHIRH010000050.1:0-3091 GCF_042196945.1 Bartonella sp. AA81SXKL
TTTTTACAGTCCAATACTTATAAGTTTTTTCAATCAGATGCGTATCAGAAGCTCAAAGATCTTTTTGCAGGTATGGCGGAATCTTCATCAGACGGTTCTGGGTGGGATGCGCTTGCAAGTGGTGTGAAGCATCTTAATGAAGGAGATAAGGAAAGAGGGCAGGTTAATCAGACTGTCGAGTATCTAAAGTCCAAAGGCTATAGCGAAGAAGAAGCGCGGTTCATGGCTGGGAATAAAGATGCATTGAATGCTTTTCTATTACAAAAAGTGAACGGCGGTTATGATGCTAGATCTAAAGAAGAAATGGACCGCCTACGAGAAACAATAGATCTTAAAAATAGTGAAGCTATCAGTAGTAATACACTCCATGACATTGAACGTTTTATGAATTATATAGAAGAGAATGGTGATTGGGCTACGGGAAATCTTGCTGATTGGCAAGCTTCTTTTAAGATTCCTCAACACCGTGATATGCGTTCACTGCTTGATTCCATTAAAAACCGTATAGGTATTGACCGTTTAGAAACGATGAGACGGTATTCACGCAATGGTGCTTCTGGTTTTGGTAACCTTACAGAAAGAGAGCTTGATATCTTAAAGAGCTATTTAGGAGAGATAAAGTACGACTTGGGTCATAAAGAGCTCTTGTTTAGGTTGAAAAAAATCCATCAGATTTTGGCTAAGATGAAATTAGACGTATTGAAATTGCTAGAAGACAGCAGCATTGAATTAACGCAAGAGAGTGTTGATAAGGTTACCTCACAGTCGCATTCTAAAGCTCCACAGCAAGGACGTAATGCTTTGCCACTTGTTACCAGCAAAGAAGAGGAAGATGCATTGCCTTCCGGTGCACGCTTTATTGGTGAAGATGGAAAGATAAGGGTTAAAGGGGCTTAAAATGGCATATATTCCTTATTCTCGCATTGTTGATGATGTATCCGATAATGATGGTACGTCTTCGGTGAAGAACAGTCGTGGTAATCAAGGAAAAAAAACAACGGGTTATATTCCTTATTCCCCTCTTGTTGATGATGATACGGCTTCATTTAATACAAAATTTACAGCAGATGATTTTTCATTTGATGATAAAGATCTTACGTGGTCGGATGCTGTTAGAAGCCATGGTACATCTGGTCTTACAGCAGGTTATAGTGATGAGATACAAGCGGCGAATGAAGCGGGTTTTATAGATTATTGGCGTGGTGATAAACGAGCAGAGGAGATCTATAATAGAAGGGTAGCTAAGGAGCGCGCTTACCTAAAAGCTTTGGAAGAGAAACATCCATGGTTATCTTCTGGTGCTTATATTGCTGGTTCGATTTTACCAACATTAGCATCTTTGGGTATTCCAGCATTAAATTTTTTGCGAGCAGGTTCGACTTTAGGAAGTTTAGGTAGGGGAGCTATTGTTGGGGCAGGTTCTGGAGCTTTACATGGTTCTGGTGCAGGAAAAGGTTACAATGATACGGTGAATTCGGCATTAGCCGGTGGTGTTGGTGGGGCAGTTTTGACGCCGGTTGCTGCTTTAGGAGGTATAGGTATTTCTAAGGCAGTTCGTAGTTTAGGAAATGCTTTAAAATCGCCTCCACTTATAAGGAATTATTTTAATCCTGCTCGTAAAGAGGTTTCAAATAAAGCTTTGAGAGAAGTTGCCAAGCAACTTTACGATAATAAACCCCAAAAGATCACGGAACGTCTTAGCTCAGAACCTCAGGAAGTATTTTTGACAGATATTAATGAAAAACTACGACAGACTTTGTGGAATGCGTCTAAAACAAATGAAGATGTTTATAATCTCTTGAAACAAGCACATGAGAAAAGATTGGGAGGTTCTGTTCAACGTCTTTATGATATGATGGAGCAGACAATTGTTCCATACCAGCATAGCGATACTTTAAGCAGGACGCTTAAACAGCAAGGGAAAGAAGCGCATGATCATCTTTATGAACAAGCAAGGCAAACGCCGATAGGACGAGAGTATTATCCGGCTCTTAATAAACTTTTTGAAAATAAAGGGTTTCAAAAAGCTCTTAAAGAAGCTGTCAATACTTTAGAGGAACACCCTCTCAGTATAAATCCTAGAAGGTTTTATGATAGAAGATTTAGCAGTATAACCTATAAACCTACGATAGAGTTATTAGATCAAACTAAGCAGTCTCTCGATGATTTAATCGAAAAAAGTAAGAAACATGGCGATAACCAAAAGATTTTAGGATACGAAGTCCTCAAACAAAATTTGGTAAAAATAATGGACGAAATCTCTCCTACTTATAAAGCAGCACGCGGTAGTGCAGCAAAATTCAAAAACTTTGCAGATAGCTTTGAGGAAGGTAGACAAGCTTTTGGAACAAAGCTTGAAAAGAGTTTTGAAAGGGATGCAGTTCAGGAAAATCTTTCTAAAGGGAATTGGACAAAACAAAATAATACCTATCAGATGGGTATGAGAGATGCCTTAGATGATTTACTCAGAAAAAATGATGACCCTATTAATGAATTTTCTAAACTTTTAAAACAAAATCTTGCGTCTGAGAATCTTGAAAGGACCATAGGACCGGAACGGTTTTCTACTTTTAAAAAGGCAGTAGATCAGGAGCAATTCTATTCTGATGCAGCAAAAGAGGGTTTTAGCAAATTTGAAGGCACTCCTGAGGTTTCTCTTTTTGATGGAGTTCGTGTACCACATAGTATTCCTGATATACCAGCTCAAGGCTTAAAATTAGCACGAAACATATTTTTCCACCCGAATGCTCCAGAGGCGCTACGGGCAAGACAAGAGCTAGAGCGCGGTATAGCGAAGTTAGCAACTTTTGGCGTTAAAGGAATGGAGCGCAATGAAATTGCCAAATTGATTCAAAGTGCTTTGAAGTGGCATAAAGCCGGTGTGATAACGGATGAAGGCTTGAAGATTGTTTCTAGAGCTGTAGCAAAAGGGTTAGGTCCTAGTGCTTCAATAGAGTACGCGAAATGACCCGTTCTAGTCCTTCTGTTAATCAAGCGATACGGCAAACGGCAGCGCGTTATGGTTTGCCAGAGAGTTATTTGTACCGTGTTGCGCAAGTGGAAAGTGGAGGCAATCCGAATGCAAGGAATC
>NZ_JBHIRH010000051.1:0-3051 GCF_042196945.1 Bartonella sp. AA81SXKL
ACGCTTCTGTACGGTCCATTTTGAGGCAAATAAACCCATTGGTAAAGTTATGGATTTAGATAGGGGATATTAAACCAGATGTTTTTAAAAAAACGTAAACAGAAGGGGGGAAAAAAGTTCGTTGCAACGGCGGTGGGGCATGCCCCATGGGGATTAGGGGTGGCAGAGTATTTTTACAATCTCTATGAATACGAAGATGGTATGAGAGAATATGAGGAATTTGACGGTGGTCAGTATCATGAGATGCCTGAGAATGTTGATTACAGTACCAAGGCGCAAGTGAAAGCTTGGATATACGGTGGTGATTTGCCAAGAAGCGTATTGAGTTGCGAAGCGTTGATAGACGAGGTGAATAGGGAAATCAAAAAACGTACAGTTAAAGCAGTGAAAACTTATGATGATATAGACAACGAGCTAGAGAAAGCACTTGGTATTCAATTAGGTAGGTATCAAAATGAAAAAAATTGAAAAAAATAAAAAATACGTATTGACATTAAAGAAAAGGTCGTTTAGAAAGGCGTCAAGTGCTCAAAACACTAAATCACAAGCGGATAAACCCCGATAAGGTTTTTCCCATTTCTTTAAATACTGACTGTCTTTTATGTTGTGATTAGCATATAACGATTATGTCGGGTGTGTTCACACCATACAATACTCTTATGAGAAAAGTGTGACGACGGACTTGTGACCGTGTTTTGAACACCCGGCGCCCTTATAGGGTTGTCAATTCAAAACCCAATTATCACAAGGATTACTAGCATGAAAGCTACAGTTAAAAATCAAGAATCTTCCTTTTTTGTTACAGATGATAATGGCTCTTTTAAAAAGAGAGAGTTTGCAAAAAAATACGAATTTACAGGCGAGACAATTGAAGTTGGTTTTAAGACACTTCATAGAATTAGAGCATTAAGAGATTTTGGAGATGTAAAAAAAGGGGACCTCGGCGGCTTTATAGGTAGTGAATACAATTTATCGCATCATGGCAATTGCTGGGTCGGAGGTAAAGCCAAGGTTTATGCTAATGCACGGGTTTACGATAATGCCGTTGTAAGTGGTTATGCTCATGTTAATGTGGAAGCTTGTATTTATGAAAACGCCCGTGTTTATGGCAAGGCGGTTGTAGGTGGCTTTGTTTATGGAAATGCTGAGGTTTATGGTTTTGCACGTATTTATCCTCGTGCAAGAATTTATGGGAATGCTCACGTTCATTATAATGCTTGGGTTTTTAATGATACACATATTTTTGGTAATGCCAAGCTTTCTGGATATGCTTGCATTTATGCTGATGTAAAAGTTTATGGTAATGCCAAGGTTCTAGGCTTTTCAAAACTTTATAAAAATGCACACGTTCATGGGAACGCTGTTATTGAAGGGCATGCTGAAATTCATGGGATTATTTATGGTAATGCAAAAATATCAGGTTATTCAAAAATTTATGGGAAGGTTTCAGGCAAGGCAAAATTAAGAGAGTGTGATTTTGTTCATAGGGAAGGTGAGGTTTATAGTGGCAATAAAGTCATATATAACTCGAATAATATTTTAGAAAAAGCAGCGTAAATAACGGCGCGGGCGCGGCGGGGGCGCCTCCTTATAACCATTTCATTTAAAAATTTGTTTGAATATTAGATTAGGGAGCTACCTATGACCACTAAAACTGTATCCAAAAAATATGAACTTACTAATGAAACTACAGAAGTTAAAGACCATCTCTATGGTAGAGTTAGAACACTTTATCGCATTAAAGCTTTAAGAAGTTTTGGAAGTGTTAAAAAAGGAGATTTAGGGGGCTTTATTGAAAGTGAATACAACTTATCACATGATGGCAATTGCTGGGTTGGTGATGATGCCAAGGTTTATAATGCTGCTATGGTTTGGGGGCATGCGAAGGTTTTTGAAAATGCAATAATTTGTGATGAGGCGTGTGTTAATGGGTTTGCGAAGGTTTACGGTAATGTACGTGCTTATGGAAAGGCAATTATTGGTGGCAGGGCGCGTGTTTTTGGAGATACGCAACTTATTTTGGGGGCATGGGTTACAGGAAGAAAAGAGATTTCTACAGGTTTAATATCCTTTTGTAGATAGATAAAGACTGTAGAGGAATTGATTAAAGCGGCTGTGGCGTCTAAAAGATAGAATAAAAAAAAGCCGCGTCCTTTAAGACACGGCTTTTATTATCAAAACAGCTAGCGATCTAAATAAACGATTAAAATAACCAATCGAAATATAAAAGAACATCTCTTTATTGCACAAAACGTATCAAAAAGCAAGCTGTTAAGTAAAATAAAAATGGGATTCACACTGTAGATTCAGTGATTTATAATTATCATTTATCAAATCAATTTAAATCATAATGAATAAAATGAACGCTGTTAATTTACCTTCTTTTCAAACAGAAGAACAATCTTCTTTTCGTCAACTGCCCCATAATATTGAAGCAGAGAAAGCTTTGCTGGGTGCTATCATTATCAATAATAATGCTCTTGATAGCGTTTCTGATTTTTTAAAAGCAGAGCACTTTTTTGAACCGTTGCATCAAAAGCTTTTTGATATCATTTCACAAATTATTCAAAATGGAAAAGTTGCAGATCCCATTACTATTAAGCCCTTTGTTGAAAATGATGTGAAAATTGGTGACATCACTGTATATAATTACGTGGTGCGTTTAGCTACCGAGGCAGTCACAATCATTAATACTAAAGATTATGGGAGCGTCATTTATGATCTGTTTATCCGACGCTCTTTAATTAACCTTGGCACTCAAGTTGTGAATAGAGCTTATGATGTTTCTGTAGAACTTACAACATCACAACAAATTGAAACTGTTGAAAATCAGTTGTTTGAATTGGCAGAAAAGGGAAAATACGGGGGTGGGTTTGAAAATTTTGATACAGCCATTGCAAAAGCACTTAACATGGCAAGTGCTGCGAAAAAGCGTTCCTCACAGCTCTCAGGGATCGCTACCCATATCAAAACACTTGATGAGAAAATGGGAGGGTTACAAGCATCTGATTTGATTATCCTTGCGGGGCGCCCTGGGATGGGGAAGACCTC
>NZ_JBHIRH010000052.1:0-2829 GCF_042196945.1 Bartonella sp. AA81SXKL
TTTGATTTTGTCAAAGCCATTTTTCTGGATAGTTTTAAAATCACGGATTATTGGGGCATTTGGGCGAACAATGTTGCTGAGATTGCTCAAAACCATATCAATCATCTTAAAGATATGATTTCCGATGAAAAGAGTGAAGCCTTTCACGCCTTTGATGCATTCCATAAGGAATTAAAGAACAACGTCAACAGTGAAATCAAGCAAGAGGAAGCGATTGAGATGTTAGCGCAACATCTTGTCACGCGTCCCGTGTTTGAAGCTTTATTTGACGGTAATGAATTTGTACAGAACAATGCCATTTCGCAAGCAATGGACAAGATCTTAAGAGAACTGGATAAAACGAACATTGAAGAAAAAACCAAAGATCTTGATCAATTTTACAAAAGTGTCACATTCTGTACAGCAGGTATTACAGAAACTCATGCAAAACAGAATCTTATTATCAAACTTTATGAAAGTTTTTTTGCCAAGGCATTTAAGAAAACCACGGATAAGCTTGGGATTGTTTATACACCCGTTGAGGTTGTTGATTTTATCATTCATTCTGTTGATGATGTGTTGCGTAATGAGTTTGGAAAAAGCTTGGGGTCACGGGGTTTTTCTATTCTTGACCCTTTCACTGGAACAGGGACCTTTATCACACGGCTATTACAATCCAATCTCATCAAACCAGAGGATATGGAATATAAATTCCGTCATGATATTCATGCCAATGAGATTGTTTTACTGGCTTATTACATAGCAGCGATTAACATTGAATCGACCTATCATAGTCTGATGAAAGGGAATTATATCCCATTCAAGCATATTGGTTTGGCTGATACGTTTCGGATGCTTGAAAAACAAGATTTGATGAAAGGTTTACTAGAGGAAAACAGTGAATATTTAGAGCATCAAAAGAAACTGGATATTAAAGTTATCTTTGGTAACCCTCCTTATTCGGTAGGACAAAAGAATGAAAACGATAATAATCCCAATATATCTTATCCCATATTAGATGATCGTATTCGTGAGACTTATATAGCTAAATCGAAAGCAACTAGTACGCAAAAGTTATATGATAGTTATATCCGCGCTATCCGCTGGGCTAGTGACCGTATTGATAATGCTGGGGTAATCGGCTTTGTCACAAATGCCGGTTTTATTACTGGACATTCTATGGATGGTTTACGCAAATGCCTCGTTGAAGAATTTAGCAGCCTTTATATTTTCCATTTACGGGGTAACCAACGAACTTCTGGAGAACTTTCTCGAAAAGAAGGTGGTAAAATTTTTGGTTCTGGATCTCGAGCCCCTATAGCGATTTCCATTCTCGTAAAAAATCCAAATGCACAACAGCGTGGTAAGATATATTTTCGTGATATTGGAGATTATCTCACGAGAAAAGAAAAGCTTATAATAATAGAGTCTCTTGGTAGCATTGATGGTATTACACGGAGCAAACAAGGTTGGCAAATAATTACACCAGATAAGTACAGTGATTGGCTTGATCAACGTGATGACAGTTTCAAAACATTCTTAGCTATGGGTGTCAAAAAGGGGCATGATAAAAAGCTCTTTGAAACTTATTCTCTTGGTGTTTCAACCAATCGTGATGCTTGGACGTATAACTCAAGCCGTGAATCTGTAAAGAAAAATATGAATAACATGACTGCCTTCTATAATAATGAGGTAAAACGTTTAAATAATACCTATTCACATGCTGATCGTACAGCACGTGCAAAGGTCGTGAATGATTTCGTCAATTCCGATGTAAGAAAGATTAGTTGGAGCAGTACTCTTAAGAGAGAATTATTAAGAGGTAAATTTTCCGAATTTGAAGATAAATGCCTTATTCAAAGCCTATACCGTCCTTTTACACAACAATGGCTTTATTACAATAGCGTCTTTAATGAAGCAGTTTATCAAATGCCGCGTATATTCCCGATAAGACAAGCGGTTGATAATAAGGTGATACAAATTACAGGTATAGGAGCAAAGAAAGACTTTTCTGTATTGATGACTAAAGCTTTGCCTAATTTAGATTCAATAGAAAAAGGTCAATGTTTTCCACGCTATATTTACGAAGATACTACGGTTTCAAAAAGTAAAAGTGAGAAACAATCCCATTTATTTACGCATTCTACGGAGAAAAACACAACAGCTGGTTTACAGAGGCGTAATGCTATTACTGATGAGGGGCTAGAACATTTTAAAGCCGCTTATCCTAATGAAACTATCACTAAAGATGATTTGTTCTATTATGTTTATGGGATTTTACATTCAGAAGATTACCGTGCTCGTTATGCTGATAATTTATGCAAAGAATTACCTCGCATTCCTTGCGTAAAGAGTGCTGATGATTTTTGGAAGTTTGTAACAGCTGGGCGTGAACTCGGTCATTTGCACGTAAACTATGAAGATGTAGAGCCTTATCCCGTGATCTTTAAAAAGGGTAATCCAAAACAGACAGAAATCTCTAATCTCGAAAAATTCTATTATGTGACTGAAATGAAATTCGCAAAAGCAGGTAAAGAGAAAGATAAAACCACTGTTATTTATAATAACAATATCACAATAACAGATATACCTCTTGAAGCTTATGCGTATATCGTCAATGGTAAACCCGCTCTTGAATGGGTTATGGGGCGTCAATGCGTAAAGACTGATAAAAAGAGTGGCATTGTGAATGATGCCAATCACTATGCTGTTGAAACCGTTGGCAACCCTGCTTATCCATTAGAGTTGTTTCAAAGGGTTATTACCGTAAGTCTAGAAACAATGAAGATTGTTAAGAACTTACCAAAATTAGAAATAAGAGAAACTGAATAAGCTTATTAAAGCATGCTC
>NZ_JBHIRH010000053.1:0-2777 GCF_042196945.1 Bartonella sp. AA81SXKL
CTCGATTTAAGCAATAATCGTTCTCATATTTACACGCCGCAAACGCTGTATTTAATTGCAGATCATATTGATGTCTCGGACAGTAAATTGACTTATGGCGGTTTAGACTTTCAAAGCACCAATGCTCTTGATATTCACAATGCGCGGCTACAAGCCGTGACAGATCAGGGAGGGACTGGAGATATTCTTTTTGTTGCTCCAAGCGTTATGGTTGATGAGACAACTTCTGTTTTAGCAGCCAGAGATTTCGTGATCAAAACGGGGGAGCTTGGAAATAGCGGTCAATTGGCATCGGGGCAGGATTTAGTCTTTAGCGTGACGGGGGATGTGACCAACAACAAAACGGGCTTAATTTATGTGAAGGGCAATGGTGCTTTACAAGTTGATGGTGCTTTGCTCAATGATTTTGGCACCATAATGACAGAAGGTGATTTATCTTTCACCAATGCAGCTGGCAGCGGAAAAAGCCTTTCGCTTGTGAACAAAGCGGGCTTTATTCAAGCTGGTGGAAACTTAAATATCCAAACCAACACTCTAAAAAACGAAGCTGATAGCACGCCTGTCATCACGGAAAAAACGGAATATAGCGATATTTCATTCGAAAAACCAGACAAATATAATTTTCTCGATGGTAGGCCTTTATATCATGATATGTACTGGGATCGTTGGGGAAAAGGAAAACTTTCTAAGAGGGAGAGTGGGCCAGTCGGTCCAAAACACTTTATATTTGAGCAACAACTTTGGAATAACAAAGAAGGAACCTATGGCACGGCAACTTTAAAAGATGGGACAGTCTATAAGGCATTTACTTGGAAACATAATGCTCGAAAAGGAGACATAGAAGAGTTTGTATGGAATGGTTCTCGGCGGAAGGGAGGATGGTTTGGGTCAATAAACGAAGACTGGTCACATATGACAGAAAAGACTGTCACACAAGCATTTTCGCATAAACCAACTGTTTCGGGGGTAATACAATCTAGTGGCAATCTCATCATTAACGCTGATACCATTGACAACCATTATAGCTCTATGAGAGCAGGGGGAAATGCCGATATCCACGCTGGTGTGCTGACCAATCTGGGTGCAACGGCTTATAAAAAAACTTATCTGGGTTGTAATGCCAATACGCAGGATGGTTATTGTTATGGCTATAAAGCTGATGGAAGCCGCGATGTTTCTTTAGATATAGCCGATGGCAAGGATCGCCATACTGGTTCAGAAGCTCTTGATGCAGCTCCTGGTCTTGTCCAAGCGGGTGGCACGTTGAATTTGGTGGTCGATCAACTCAATAACACGGCAGCGGAAGGTTCGATTACAGGGGATGCGCATTTTAAAGCACAAGCAGTTGAAGGCAATCCACTGGAGTCCTTAAGTGGTTTAACAGGGGCTGGCGCTCTCTTTACACCAACAGTCGATCTCAATAATGCGGGGGAACTTGCTGAGGGGCTTCCTTTACCAAAACCCCAATCGGGGGGTGTTGGGGGCACGCTGCCCAATCAAAATTTCATTTATGAAACTAGAGCAGAATTCCTTGATGTTGGCAAGTTTTATGGCTCAGCCTATTATTTGAACAGAATTGGTTACAATCCTGACAGAGAGATTTTTTTCTTAGGCGATGCTTATTTCGAAAAGCAGCTGATTGAAAAACAAATGCGTGATCTTGTTGGTCAAGGTTTGGGCAAAGGTTCCTTTATTCCTGGAAGTGATGCCATTGAACAAGTCAAAACCTTGCTGGATGTCGGGGCAGACTATGCAAAAGCACACAATCTCCCTTTTGGTGAGGCTTTGAGTGAAGAACAATTGGCGTCCCTAGAAGCCCCAATGGTGATTTATGTGCGCCAACAGGTCAAGGGCATGGATGTTTATGCACCGGTGCTTTATATCCCTGAAAAAGACAGAGCCTCTTTTGTTTCTGCTGGAGCTTTGATCATGGGCGATGATGTCAATATCACCAGCCAAAATACAAGCAATTCAACGATTATCAATTCAGGGCGGATTGCGGCAAATCACCAATTGCATGTGCATGGCGGGGATATCCTCAGTCAAGGAGGGCATTTTGCGGCGGGTGGTGATGCTGTTATCCTTGCGGAGAAGAATATTCGTTTGGATGCAGGGCGCACAACGGTTGACGGCGTGGAGACAGTTTTAAATACCGAGGCGCTTTCTGCTGGTGGTAATGCAACGGTGATTGCTAAACAAAATATCACCGCCTCCGGGGTGGGGATCACTACCGGAGGTGATCTTGCCATGGCTACAGAACAAGGCAACTTGACGATCGGTTCAGCAGAAACCCATTACCATGATGAACAGGGTGATGCCACCATGCATCATAAATCAGAAGTCAACTCTGGAGGCTCGACGACACTTGCCTCTGGAAAAGATTTGAATATTTTAGGCTCTGATGTTCAAGCAACGGATAAACTTCTCTTGCAAGCTGAGAGGAATGTTTCGATTGATGCCACACGCAACAGTATGGACAATCAGAATGGGAGTGAAACATCTCATGTTGCTTTACACAATGGCTCTCATTTAAGTTCTGGAAAAGAGACCACTGTTCTCTCTGGAAAAGATATCCATATGGCTGCTTCCGATATAGATGCCAAGGGTAATGTTGCTCTTGGTGCCCAAGGGGAGATAACAATAGGGGTGAGAAACGATGAGATGGAGTATCATCTTCGCACCAAAAACACGAAAGTGGATATGCAAGCCTCTCATGCCGTTGGCTCTTCGATAAAATCGGGAGGTGACACCACTGTCATTGCAGGGCAGGATGGCAA
>NZ_JBHIRH010000054.1:0-2767 GCF_042196945.1 Bartonella sp. AA81SXKL
TGCTGCAAAAGATGCCGGTGTTTTGTTGCAAGAAGTTGTCTAAGGGAAACTTTTAAACATGGCTTATGCAAGCAAAAGATTGATTGAAGAGCTCTGGGGTGATGACTTCTTGGATGACTTATGCGGGATGGATGAGAATTCTGATCCAGTTCTTTCAGAGCAAGCCATTGCCCGCGCGCTTGAACAGGCAAGTGGTGAGATTGATGTGCATCTGTCTCATCGCTACTGTGTCCCCATTGTTGGACAGCCAGCGGCTCTGGGTATGATCTGTGTCAATATTGCTGTTTATAATTTAGCCATACGCCATACGGCACTGACCACGACTATTGAAGATCGTTACAAACAGGCGGTTGATTTGCTGAAACGTATTGCCGAAGGCAAAGCGGGTTTGGGTGTGGATGAACCTAAAATTATGAGCGAAGATGGACCGGTTCGTGATGGGGCTTTTTTCCATGCTAAGCCGCGTTTGATGGGAAGATAACATGTCTGTTTCAACCCATATTGAGATTAAAGAGACAGGGCTTGAAGCGGCTTTATCCTTTTTGCAAAAGGGGGCTGATAGCTCGATGGGGACTTTGGCACAAGGGGTTGGGCGTCTCATCCAAGAAAGCACAAGGCGGCGGATTCAAAGTGAAAAAACCTCTGCCCAAGGAGAGAAGTGGAAAAACAATTATGCTCGCACCTCCATTCTTTTTGCCAGTGGGGCGCTTTCACGCTCCATTGATATGAAAGCTTCACCAGAAAAGGTGATTGTGGGCTCTGGGTTGGTTTATGCGCGGATTCATCAATTGGGTGGGGTTATTCACCCGAAAAATGGCAAGACATTGCGCTTTTTTCTGAAAAGCAGCAAAGCACACCGCTTTGTTTGTATGCATCAGGTAACCATGCCCGCACGCCCTTATTTGGGGCTTTCTGAGCGCAATAAAGTGGAAATTGTCAAAGCGGCAGAAGATTGGCTGGGAAGGGTCTTTGCATGAGTCAAACGATTAAAAATGCTGGGCGCATTAATCAGTTTCGTGAGGCGGTGATAGGGAGCCTTAAAGGCGCTTTGCCGGATGTGCGTGATTGCGCCTGTCAATTTGGACGTTTTAACTTAGAAGAATTGGAAACACAAATGCTTGTGGCACCAGCAATACGCGTTGCGGTGTTAGAAAGTCGCTTAACTTCTGTGGCTTCTGGACACATGAGTGCTGATCTTCATTTAGGGGCTTTTATTATTACCACAGGTAAAGAGCGTGATGTTTCCAGTTGGCTTTTGGCAGAAGCTATTGCGGTGCTTTGTCATAGCGGGCAATTGTGGGGGCTAACGCATTTGAGTGCCCCGCGTGATGTCCAGATTGAACCGATTATCTCTGCGGCGATTAAGCAGCGTGGTGTGTCGATTAGTGTGGTGGAATGGCACCAAGATTTGTATCATTTGGGAAAAGATATTTTTTGTGATGAGGGACAACTCAAAAGTGGTTTGATTTCATGGGACAATGAGGTGGGGCATGAATGACGCACATCTCTTAAGTGATACCTTTCGACAAATCATGAAGCGTCTTGATGCCCTTGAACGCTGTCTTGCCAACCAGCACATGATCGGGCGGGTTGTGCAAGTTGATGGCCATAGGGTGCGGGTGAAACTTTTCTCTGAGAGTGCCAATGGACAAGCGGTTTTATCGCCTTGGCTACAAGCGCAAGAAGCTTCTGGCGCTCTCTCAAGCAATATGCCCCTCCATGTTGGTGACCCGGTGCGGTTGTTAAACCCCCATGGCGAAATTTGTTCTGCTTCTCTGGTGGTGCGCGATAGCTATAGTGAGGATGCGCCTAATCCCGCACGCTCTTTCCAAGAACTTGCTCTGTGTTATGCCGGTGGCGCTTTGCGGATGACAAAAGATGAGCTCATTCTCTCCCATGGGGAAAATCAAATTCATTTGAGTGCACAAGGTTTGGTGCTTTCTCATCAAGCAACCCGTGTTGAATTAACGGGTAGTGTGCAGATTGAAGCAAAAGATTTACAGCATAATCAAAAATCTGTTGGCGCAAGCCACAAACACGGTGGGGTCAAAATGGGTCCCTCCACAACCTCTTCCCCTCTTTAAAGGAGTTTTATGATGCGTGAGAATACTTATGTTATTTTAACCAATGCCGATTTTGTTGCAGGCAAGCGTTCACCAGGCAAGGGTGAGGAAATTTGTTTAAGTGAGGAAGCGGCTAAATATCCGTTGCTGCTTGGTCAGATCGCTGAAAAACCAGCCCCTGTTGTTGCTGCGGCCCCAACGGTCTCTACCACAAAGACAAGCAAAGGGGCATAAGCCATGCGGTGCGGGATGAGCGAAAAGGATGGCTCTCTCTTGTATGGCTTTGCGCATTGCCAACAATCACTCCATAAATGTTTAATGACAAGGGTAGGAACACGGGTTTTGCGTCGCCATTATGGGTGTGATGTCAGAGAATTCCAAGACGCCAATGCTGATCCTGCAACAATCTTACGTCTTTATCAAGCTATTGCCTGCGCGCTTGATGATCCAGAATGTGGAGAGCCTGGGTTCTCATTGCAAAGGATTGATCTGACTAAAGCAACGCGTGAGGGAACATTCCATTTTGTTTTAACGGGTATTTTTTATCCCGATGGCCATTTGGGGGATTGGTCCCATGGGCAAGAGATGCATTTTCCTTTAGAGGTCTCTTATGGCAGAGCTTGAACATTTACCCTTTTCACAGATTCCTTTGCCACAAATTATTGAAGAGCTTTCTGTTGAAGCAATTTTAGAGCAAAAGATCA
>NZ_JBHIRH010000055.1:0-2740 GCF_042196945.1 Bartonella sp. AA81SXKL
GATGGTGAATGCCCACTTTATGTCATGCTTCCATCTGAAGATTGCGAATATTACGCCAGTAATTTTTATGAATTCCTTTGCAAAAGAATTAAAGAAAGCGTGGGAGTTGAGATACCTGATGGTGATCAACCAATTGAAAAGATTGAGAACACTCCCACTCCGCAACCTATACCTTTTTACAAGAGCTTTTGGAAAAAACTATGGAAGAGGTGAAATTGATAGAGGAAATATGAAGCGTTTATAACGCAAGTTTTGAGGATCATCCATGAAAACCTATACCTTAGCTGATGTTGCACAATTAATTAATAAGTATCCGGATGTTATCGACTTTGGCACTGCAGAGGATGCAGCTAGTGATGTACGGATTAAAGAGGCAGAAAAAACTCTCGGTTTACAATTCACCTCGTCCTACAAAAGTTTTTTAAAAAATTATGGAGGAGGAGAAATTGGAGGTTATGAAATTTTTAGCATTTATAACGCAAGTTTTGATAAGTGTCCTGCTGGTGATATTGTTTTCTATCATTTGACGGATATAAAAAATGGTTTCGCAAAACCAAATCAGCTTGCCGTGAATAGAACTGATTTTGGTGAAACATTTTATTTTGATTATTCTCAGTTTTGGGATGGTGAATGCCCACTCTATGTTGAAATTGCATCTGGAGATTCAGAGCATTACGCAAGTAACTTCTATGAATTTCTCTGTAAAAGAATTATGGAACATGCTGGGGGGGGTAATGACGATGCAAACCAAAGACGCAACAGAGATTTTAAAAAAAGTTGGTTGGGAGCCCCATCGCGATGAAATGGGTGATATGTTTGCTTATTATCACCTCCCCGATCGCATAGTGCGTATTCATTATGGTGTCATAGATTATGGACGGGATAGCGGAAGATTGTGGGTTTCTGTCAGTCTTACTACTGCTGCTTATTGTCTTGGCTGTGAATATGCTAACGGTAAAGAATCTCAATCTCAATATGAGGCTATGCTGATTTCTTCAGAAGAGAATTTTGGAGTTACAGCACTGGAGTTTTTTGAAAGCCATGTCAAGGTAGCTTTAGACAAAGTGTTAGCTTGGGCGCAAGCACAAGATATTAAGAAAAAATTACGTAAAAAAGCTGCTAATCATTCTCTCGTTGCAAAGGCTCTACTCGGCGATACCGAAGCTTTAAGGAATTACAAACCTACACCTCAATTATATACACCAGAGTTTTCTGATTATGAAAAGATGACACAGGTTGAGCGCGTCATCTTTTTTGCTGAAGCTTATAAAAATAATGAATTGGATGACATTTTAGCACGCAAAAAACCGAAACAGCGTTTGATGAGTCTTACAGCAGCAACGCGCATTCTTAAAACCCAAGGGTGGTTTGTTACGGAACCTGGAAAAATGTGGCTGATTTTGCCCGACCGCTTCATTCAATTTGATTTTGGTTTTATCCGTCTTCATGATGATTATAATGTTCATCTTGAAGCAGGGATCTCCAACGAAGATATTTCTGTCGCTTGCCATTATATTCACGATAGTAGAAAATGTAGGCAGATATCAGCTACAAATATTTATCAGTCTTTTAATACGATTGAGGGAGGGGTTTTTAGTGGTGTTGGTAAAGGGATTGATATTCGTTTAGAGACATTAAATGAGCAGGAGCTTATCAAAATTTCTGAGCGGGTGATACAATGGGCGCGTGCTCAGGATTTAGAAGCAGCGATAGAAAGCAAAGCGCTTGTTCAAAAATATAGCTCTTGTCCCGATATTCCATGGCATTTGGCTTGTTTAGCATTAACAGGTCAAATTGATATCCTGAAATCCTATCAAAATGCCGTAAAAGCAGGTACGATTTCTGAATATTTAGATGACGATGATGTGGAAAAATATGTTAATCACGCTGTTCAATTTGCTGAAGGACATCTGAGCGTTTTAAAGGAGCGAGAGGCGGCGGATGCACGTATTGATGTACAATCTTTAGCTCTCCTTAATACAGTTTCTGAAACATTAAAAATGATGAACTGGACAGTCTATCGCGACAAAAATTATAATCGTAATGCCTATTTTATAAGCAAAGACCGTATCATTAATATAATGTACAGCCTTGATACAAAAGGAAAAACACTGATCGTTATATTCAAGGCTTCACTTTCAACACTTGCCTTTTCCACTGCTCATAGGGGTGTTTTTCCCGAGAATCCTCAATATATAGCTCTCAAAGAGGCAGAAGAAGTTTATACAGTTTCTAGTGTTGAAGTTGAAGAAGGCAAACTAAAGCAAATCTGTGTGGATATTCTTAAATGGGCTGATAACCAAAACACCAACCAAATCATCTATGATTATGCGGCGTTGCCAACAAAAAGTGAATTTTTCCTTGCAGAATTTCACCTTATTGCACTTATTTTGACTGGCAATGTCAAAAAACTTAAGTTTTATAAGGAGAGTTTTCAAAGAAAAAACCGTCTAGGCTTTGTAGATACTATCACAAAATATGATATTGACAACGCGCTTAATCTTGCCCAGCGTTATTGAACAGGTTTTCCTAAAAACGTTCCAATTTTGAGTTTGGATCCGCAAACAGCATCTGTTGCTTCTAAAACAACTTCTGTTGAAGTGGATGACACTGATGATCGTCTCACCATGGAAAGTGCGACAACGCTTTTGAAAAGCTTAGGCTGGTCAACCGAGAAAATCAATGAGAATGACCATATGGCAAGCTATCAATTGGCTGATCGTGAAGTAGATATTCTTTA
>NZ_JBHIRH010000056.1:0-2613 GCF_042196945.1 Bartonella sp. AA81SXKL
TCAACTGAAGCATTAGACATTTTAAAACAAGCACGATTGCTTTCTCGTAATGATTTCTTTTTTTCTGCTAAAGGTCGGGGTCCCCTCGCTGCAAATTGTATGGCTCAATATATGAGAGACAATAAAATTGAGGCATGCCCCCATGGATTTCGTTCTAGTTTACGTGATTGGCTCGCTGAAACAACCGATGCCCCTTATGAAGTCGCAGAAACTATTCTAAGTCATACAGTAGGCGGTAAAGTAGAGCGTGCCTATCGTCGGACTGACTATTTAGAACAGCGCCGCGTTTATATGGATAAATGGGCGGCTTATGTCACGGGTCAATCTTAAGATATGGGGTGAATAACCCCATGATCTGTGGATAACTTTAGCTCTCTTTTCTCTCATTCTTTCTCAATAAGAGTCATAAATTATCACATCAGAAAAACTATGATAAAATATTGTTTTCTATAAATAAAATACCTTCAAAAATGAACCAAAATGTGGTTAATAAATAGTTATGATTTGTTCTCATTTTTTTACTTTTGAAAGGATTTTAGTATGACAGAAAATGATATTCTTTTAACAGACCGTGAAAGTGCAAAACTGCTTCATATGAGTGTTTCAACATTCCGGCGTCATGTTACCAATGGCTCTCTCCCAAAACCTTTAAAATTTGGCTTTTTATCCCGTTGGTTACAATCGGATCTTTTGAATGTAATCGAACAAGCAAAACAGCAACGTTATAACGACGCGGCATAAAAAGAAAACCTTATCACGTAAGGACGGACAAGGCTTTCTCAAACTCATCAACCTGGTGCTTTATTTGGTGTAAATTCAAGGCTTTCTCTACTGAAGCAAGACTTAAGGCTGGCATTCAGGTGCATTTTTATACTTTTTACAAAAAGGGCTGTTCAAACGCTTCTTGACACTGCGCTGTGGTATGACAGCACCTGGACGACAAATGGGAAGGTTTTCAGCTCTAAAAGTATAACACCAATATGGTCCTCCCCATTTGTAGCGGAATCCTGCTTGAATCATGCAAGCATCGATGGAAGCCTCTGCATTGATGCTTAGCTTTCTATTTTCTGGAAAAACATCATAAGGGGTTGGCATACCACATTCTAACAATGCTTTTCCTACCTCAGTAAAATCTGCTCCTGGTTTCTCCCATGCACTCAAAACTCCTGGTGGAGGCTTGTCGATGTTACATCCAGCAATATTTAACAGAATGAGACCACTTAATAATTTCAAGATTTGTTTCATTTTTTTCTTCCTGAATATTTTGAATAAATTGGCGTACGATTAGGTAATCCATAAGCCTGTCGACATATTGAACCTGCATTACCATAACAAGCATGGACACTGGGGTAGCCCTTAAATATTTGCCATGCTTCTTTCCAAGGACCACTTCCAGGAGGTATTTGCCCAAAAGTGTAAGGATTTTTGCCAATCTTTGTACCAACAAAGTCATTTTTATGATTTTCCAAGTTTACGTAATCCTGCTTTCCATCACTTAAGATATATAACGTATCTGCCATGTTTTGAGTATTATAAGCTGGTCCAAAGAAATTAATCGTTGTTTTCTTTGCTATACCATGAACACCATGCTTTTCTAAATCATGCGATCCATTGCCCGCTGTCATACTGCCACGGCTATGCGCATCAGTATGCAATCCTATATTGCCAAGGCTATACAACAGATTCTGGTACTTCTTCGTCGAATTGGTCAAAATACCCAACTTACCTTCTAGAGCATACTGATACCCTGCAATGAACAAATCTACCAAGAACGAATCGCTATGAGGGAACATCAGAAAATAGTGTGGATCATTCTTGTTATCAGCCAACTGAACCGCATTATGGGCTGCGTCATCTGGTGTTGTAAAAATACCATTGAGAAAAACATGAACCTTGCCATCAGAACCTTTTTGTAAATTCTGTTGTTCTTCAGGCGTTAAATAATGATATTGCGGCTGCGGGTTTCCATGACTGTCTCTTATAGGATTTCCATTTTCATCTTTTGCATAGATCACATTGCCATTTTCATCGTGATCCACAGTAGCCAGATAATGCTCTTTGATAAACATGTTTACAAAGCTCTGTTCAAAGATATTAGATCCTTCATCCGATAAATCATTGATCATATCTACGCGATTATGTACTATCCCCTCAAGCGATGCGACATCTAGCTGTTCTACTGCTTGGTGGGCTGTAGCGGTGTTGCGGTTGAGAGAGCCAATGATTTGTCCAGCATCTTGCCCCATCGCCCTTTGTCCAGTTGTATCAGTAAGGATGATAGTCCCATCACTGATAGCAGATTTGGTTTCCCCTTCTGCTCCATCCTTGGCTTTTCCATGACTTAAAGCATTTTTAGCAATATTTTTTATGATGCCATATTTCCCCTGTTGCAAAGCACCGCCACCAGAAATGCTAAACCCATGGCTGCTGGCTTTAGCATGGGCACTGTTGCTGATATCACTGGTGCTAATGCTTCCTGTGGTCAGGCTGTTTTTATCTGCCGGCGCGGTGCTGGCAATGATGCCTCCGGTCAGCGTTGTTTTGTCTTTAACTATGATATTAAAGCCGCCATCACCCGCTTTGATGCCTGATTGTTCCACAACACTATGATAA
>NZ_JBHIRH010000057.1:0-2503 GCF_042196945.1 Bartonella sp. AA81SXKL
AGTTCTTGGTCATCACTTTATCCTGAGTATGGACAACAAAACACAATAGATGCGATTATAAGAGATCAATTGCATGCTCTTGTAGCGACTTGTGCACAAAGAGATCTCAATCCGGCAGAAGAGATTTATAGAATAGCGCAAAATCTTGGCTATCAGAACCAAGCATTACAAGCGAATAATCAAGTTGCTGCGCTTCAAAGCCGGCAGAATTCTGCGAGAACCTTAACGGCATCTGGTGGAGGGGGCAGTGTTGGACCAATCACTTTAGCAAGCATTGATAGGATGTCAGAAGAAGAATTTGACGCTTGGATATCAAATCCGAAAAATAAAGCAATTTTTCGGCAATTGCATGGTGCTGGTAACGGGTATTAAGAGTGCATTTTTATAGAAATTAGCCTGTTTTATGCAGGGTTATGGTCCGGCTTTTAAGCCGGTTTTTTTTACAGCAAAGAAAGGTAAAATCAATGGCATTAACAACAGTTAGAGCAGATGATCCTCATGCGATAAGCACGTGGTCAAAATTATTAAATACAGAAGTTTCAAAGGCGATACCTATTGCCCCCCTTATAGGCAAGGGTTCAAACAGCATTATTCAACTTAAAACTGAAACACAGAAGGGCAGAGGGGATTGTGTTACATTTAGCTTACGTACACAGCTTTTGGGACGGGGAGTTACCTCAGGACAGACGCTTGAGGGGAATGAAGAGGCATTACAATTCCTTCATGACAGACTATATATTGACGAGCTTTCGCATGCAGTTCGTGTAGAAAATGAAGGTAGTATAGCGCAACAACGTACAACGTTTGATTTGCGTGACGAAGCAAAAGATGGCTTAGTTGATTGGTATGCAGATCGCTTAAGCTTGATGTTTTTCATTCAAGCTTGCGGATATACAGCAAGGACAATCTCTTTTGAAGATCGGATGATAGATATCGAGAATGTGCATTATGGATTTAATGAACCTCTGGCACCAAGTAGTAAGCGAATTATCCGTCCAGATGGTAAAACCAAGGATGAAGATCTCAGTGAAGCGCCAAAACACAGCTTTAGTTTGAAGCTTATTGACGAAGCTGTAAAAATGGCGAAACTTGCTAATCCCAAAATTCGACCAGTACGTGTGAATGGGGAGAGTGTTTATGTTCTCTATTTGCACCCAACACAAGTGATGCAATTGCGCACCAATACAGAGACTGGACAGTGGCTTGATATTCAGAAAGCTGCTTATACGGGTTCGCGCGCGAAGAACCCGATTTTTGATGGTTCTCTTGGCATGTATAATGGTGTGATTTTACGTGAATCTGAACATGTCACTCATGGGGTTAAATCTACCGATCATACAGCGAAAAAAAGTGTGCGTCGTGCTGTTTTTCTTGGAGCACAAAGTATCGTTATGGCTTTTGGAAATAATCGCAATGTCAATCGCTATAAATTGGTGGAAGAGCATTTCGACTATCAACGTTACTATGGTTTGTCTGCGAAAACACTGATTGGCATGAAGAAAACCCGTTTCAAATTTCCAAATAGCTCTCAAGCAGCGCAAGATTTTGGAACGATTGTTATCCCCACCTACAGTGGTGAACCTGATAATTAATCATAGGGAGGAAGCAAGACATGGCAGATCAATTACCACCTCCACTACAGGGGAGAAATCTTCACACCCAACAGGTGAGTTTCTTACGTTTGAATATCTCGCATAAAGATAAGCATCTCACAACGAAAATAGGGATATTACCTCGTGGCGCTTTGATCACTTCGATGAAGGCTTTTGTCAAGACCGCGTTTTCTGAGGCAAAATTAAAGATAGGCAGCACCTATGGAGGCAATGAGTTCAGTGAAAAAGACATCAAAGCCCAAGGCACGCAAGATTTTACGCCAACAGATCAAAAGTCTTTTGTTGCAGATGATAAGGAGATGACCCTTTATGCAACACGGGATAAAACAACTGCGGCTGGTGAGTGTGTTGTGGTTGTGCAATTCGTAACAAATCATTGAGGGGATAAGACATGGCAGATTATTTACCACAGCCCTTGCAAGGGAGAAATCTTCATACCCAGCAGGTAAGCTTTTTGCGGCTTAATTTTAGCTATGAAGATAAAGAAAACGCTATGAGAATAGGTACGCTACCTCGTGGTGCTTTGATTACTTCGATTAAAGTGTTTGTTAAGACAGCATTTTCGGACACAAAGGTCAAAATAGGCAGCACTGCTGGAGGGACTGAGTTTGGTGAAGCGGAAATCAAACAACAGGCAGTAAAAGAGGTTAAGCCCACCAATCAGAAGGAATTTGTCCCTTATGATGAAGAGGTCACTCTCTATGCTAAAGCGGACAAAACAGTACAAGCTGGGCAAGCAAGTATAGTCGTTGAATTCGTGACTAATCACTGAGAGGTATTTTGATGACACGTCATTATATTCGGGTTAAGACTGGAGGACCGATACCTGTAAAGCGAGATGTTTATCGTCATAAGAGAACACTTTCGCACTTAGTGTCGGTCATTCAAGA
>NZ_JBHIRH010000058.1:0-2432 GCF_042196945.1 Bartonella sp. AA81SXKL
GCTTGGACTTTATACTGAGCAATCTTTTGAGTGGTCAATATTCACCGCATAATTTATTGGGAGCTGAACAGATTTCGTTGGGGGGCGCTTCCAATGTTCGTGGTACGCGTGAGAGTTTGCTTTTTGGCAATAACGGTTTTTTTAGCCGGAATGATTTGTTGCTACGCACCGTTCCGTGGAGCAATCACGCGACCTTCAAAAAGGTTTTTGGTGAACTTCGCCCTTATGTTGGTTTGGATTATGGGCGTGTTTTTGCACAACCCTTGTATGGGATTAAGAGTGATCAGCTTGCCGGTTGGACAGCAGGTGTCAAGCTTGCGGGAGGCATGGTCTCTCTTGATGCCAGTTATTCCAGTATTTTTTGGAGCACAGTTAAGCACAAAAAATCAGGAACATTTTTTATGACATTAACAATGGAACTTTAAGCATTTTTTATTGGGGAGTTAAAGTATGAGATATGAGAAGAGAGCAGAAAGAGCAGCTTTATTAGGTGTTTTAGTCTCCAGTACGATGCTCAAAAAGGTTTTATTTGGGGGACTTGGTTTTTCTTGTTTGTTAGCCCCTTCAGCGTTACAGGCGCAAATTACTGTGGATCCTAACGCGAATGCCGCCCATCGTCCAGATATAGTGGCAGCGCCCAATGGGGTTCCCTCGATTGATATTGTTACCCCCAATGGCAAGGGCTTATCGCACAATAAATATAACGATTTTAATATTGGAAATCCGGGTGTGATTTGGAACAATCATGCGCAAGAAGTGGGGCAATCGCAGTTGGGGGGCATTATGCCGGGCAATCCGCATTTGCGCCTCACGGGTTCGGCGAAAGTGATTTTAAATGAAGTGACCAGCAGCAAGCGCAGTGCGCTTCATGGTCCAGGAGAGGTTTTTGGGAGCCCCGCCGATGTGATTATAGCCAATCCCAATGGGATAAGCTGTGATGGTTGTGGCTTTATCAATACGCCCCATGCGACTTTAACCACAGGTGTTCCCGAAATTGATGCGAGCGGTTTTTTGAAAGGCTTTGAGGTGCGAGGTGGGGATATTACCTTTGGCGCTAAGGGAGCCAATTTTTTCTCTGGTCAAGGAGCGGTTGATATTGTCGATATTGTCTCACGCACAGTGCATTTTGAAGGAGCTGTTGCGGGCAAGGAGATTGGTGTGACAGCAGGGACGGGTCACTTTGATTATGCTTCACGGGAAATGAAAGAACTGACCGATATTACCGGTAAACCGGAATATGCGATAGATGGTTCTGCTTTGGGGGCTCTACAGGCGGATCAGATTAAACTTGTGGCAACAGAAAAAGGTGTTGGGGTTCGCATGCGCCATGATATGGCAGCCAATGCGGGGCAGTTGCATCTTTCTGCTGACGGGAAAATCTCGTTGAAGAATGTTTTTGGTCATGGGGGCGTTGTCCTCAAATCGAAAAGCCAGAGCGTATTGGCAAAGCACATCACCTCGAAAAAGCATATTGATATTGCCGCCCATAAGGATGTGACGTTAGAAACGGTTGGTGCTGATGGTCATTTGAAGATAGAGGCGCAGGATGGGCTTTTATCGATTGCCGGTAAGGCAACCTCTGGGGGCAATATGGAGCTTTCTTCGCGCCAGACACTTCAAGTTTCAGGGCTAGGATCAGGCGCTGATATGGCTCTTGAATCGGGCGGAGACTTGAAGCTTGAGGGGATTGTTTTAGCGCAAGGGAACCTCAAGGCGCATGCCGGTGGTGATATACAAGCTCATTTTTTAGCCGGTGGGGTTGATATGGCGGCAACGGGTGCTGCTGGTGTTGTTGTTCTTGGCACCCAAGGGGATGTTGATCTCCAGAGCAGTCAAGGTGCGATTGTTGCTGAAAGTGTTTATGGAGCAGGAGATATCACCCTGGTTTCTCATAACGGGCTATCTGTTTCTCAAACAATTCTGTCGCATCAAAATGTTGCCATTCAAGCACAACCAGAAACAAATGCTCCCGTTCATTTTGGGCAACTTTTAGCCTATGGCAAGGCAAATATTGAGGGTGGGGCGGTTGACTTTTCTTCGCTGATGACGGGTGAAGAAGCTGTTTTAAAGGTTGGCAGCCTTGATGCAGGCACACTGATGACAGGTGTCGTTTCTACGGGCGGTTCAGGGGATCTTGTTTTAGATGAAAAGGGCTTTCTTTTGATTACAGCAAAAGAAGGGGTGAAGGTTGGTCAGATTGCCAGTGGTGGCAATATTGAAATTTTTGCAGGCAACGACATCTATTATGATCAGGTCATGAGCTATGGCAGCGCAACATTGACATCGGTATCTGGAGAGATCAGTGTTGAGAATGTGTTGTCTGCTGAGGGGGATGTGAGATTGACGGCAAACACTCTCGATTTAAGCAATAATCGTTCTCATATTTACACGCCGCAAACGCTGTATTTAATTGCAGATCATATTGATGTCTC
>NZ_JBHIRH010000059.1:0-2339 GCF_042196945.1 Bartonella sp. AA81SXKL
TTTAAGCTTAATCAGGCAGGCATTGAAGATCTAGGCGATGCTATCAATCATCTCTCTAATCACATGGCGGCAAAGGCCAGTGAAGTGTCTGATTTTACCAATCGTGCCACCGGTGCGGCAACCATGTTTAAGCTCACCGCGCGGGAAACAGCAGCATTTGGTACGGCGATGATTTCTGCTGGGATTGTTCCAGAGAGTGCCGCGCGTGGCTTTAATGCCATGAGTGCCCGTATTCAGGCAGGGGGCAAACATATTGAAGATGCTTTTGCTAATATCGGGCTTTCTCGCGAAAAATTCATGCAAGATCTGGACAAAGATGCCACAGGTACCTTGGTACGCTTTTTTAATGTGTTGGGTAAATCCGAACAGGGCATGCGCTCGCTGATTGCCATTGCGGGGCGTGATTTTACTGGTGATTTTGCCAAATTGGTGGGCAATCCCGAATTGTTAGGGCAAGCTTTAGAGTATGTGAAAGATCCACAAGTCTTTAAAGGTTCGGTAGAACAAGAAGCAGACAAACAAGCAACCGGTGCCATGCGGCAATTTGAACTCTTACAAAACCGTATTGTGGCTCTGGGGATTAGCATTGGTGAAGTGCTTCTGCCTCCTCTCAACAGTCTCATGGAAACTGTTGGTAATTTTACTAATGGGCTTATGGCGTGGGCGAATGCGCACCCAACTTTAACAAGTGCCATTATCAAAACCATTGCTGCCCTGATGGCTTTTAATATTGCTCTGCGCGTGTTGCGCTTTACCATGGCTGGCACACGTCTTGGGCTTCTTCAATTGATGGGCTCTTTTATCAAGATGGGTGCTGTTAGTCGTGGTCTTTCTGCAAGTTGGCGGGGCTTAGCAGCCGCAGGGCGCTCGCTGGGCTTGCTAACCGCGGGTCTTGGGGCAAGTGCACTCCGACTCTTACGCCCCATGACCTTGTTGGTCGGGGCTTTACGGGGGATTGCTGTCTCAGGAAGTGCATTTGCTGCCTCTTTTGGCTTTATGGGGAGAGTGATCGAAGTGGTTGGGGCAAGTCTTTTCTCTGTTGTGGGGGGTATTTTTACCCCAATAGGGGCTGTGGTTGCTGCTGTTGTGGCGGTCATACTGGCTGCTGGTTTTGCTTTGTGGAAATATTGGGATCGTTTTTCTTCTTTTATGAAGGGCTTTGCACGGGGGGTATCTCGGGCTTTTGGGCAAGCCTTTGAAGCCGTCATGCGCTTTTTTGGTGCTGAACCCACCACCATCACCAAATGGAAAAACATCATTGCTGCTGCTTTTGATTTCTCTCAAACTTGGCAAAAGTTCAAACAAGGGCTTGGCGCTGTTGTTCAAAGCTTTGAAGGTTTGTGGGAGGGCGTTAAACAAAGCCTTTCCAACTTTTGGCAATGGTTGAAGAGTTTTTTTACACAGGAAAAGCTCTCGGAGAGTGCCAAGGCTGGTATGGAACAAGCGGGCGAAGATCTGGCTAATTCGATTGTCGATGGCTTTATGTCGTCTATCTCACAATTGATGGATTTTTGTAAATCTTTGCCTAGCCGCATTAAGGGGTGGATTGGTTCCATTGATGTAAGAGAGTTTTTGCCAAGTTTTTTGGGGGGTAAAACAGCCATTCAACCCATCGTGCAATTTGCGGGAGCTTCTCCTGTAAATTCATCTGCCAGAGAGCAAAGAGACAAAGACCGTTCCCCCATCACACACAATCAAAACGTCACAGTGCATGTTAATGGGGCGCGTGAACCCATGGCCACTGGTCGTGCGGTTGCCCATGCTTTGCAACGGGCACGTGCTAATGCTCTGCATGGCGGGACAGAATGAGGGGAGGGCGTCTATGAGAGATCCTTTGATGATGTTAGGACCGCATCAATTTTATGTGGACTGGCTGAATTTCCAATCCTTTGAAGAAGAGTTTTCTGCTTCATGGGTTTGTATGGAGCGTTTTGGCAAGGCACCCAGTTTGCAATTTACCGGCTATGGCAATGATGCAAAGACCATTCATGGAGTTTGGTTTCCAGAAGAATTTGGTGACCGGGTAGCGATAGATGCCATCACTACAACTATTCGAAGAGCAAAGCCTGTCCAGATGCTTCGTTGGATCAATGATACGACCTATAGTGTCCTTCTCCATGGACCCGTAGTAATCACCAGTATCACAAAAGACCACGACTATATCAGTCGCTCTGGTCAATCCCAGCGCATCCGCTATTCCATTAGCTTGTTACCGTTTTTCGATGGTGGAAAACCACAAGGACAATATCAGGTGGGACAATACCAAGAGGGACAAACTCTATGAAGATACCAGAAAAACATGTTGTTGTAGAGCTAGAGGATATGAGCCTCGATCTCCT